>DATMRE010000143.1:0-14889 GCA_035566475.1 Verrucomicrobiia bacterium
CGGGATGCGCATAATCGGCCATGTGAGTTCCTCCTCGAAAAAAATTTGACGAATTTGATTGAATTCCGTAAGCCAAGCAGCAAGAAGCCCACCGATCAGGTCATCTCGGGCAGTGGGTTGAAAGTTTCTAGCTTAAAATCGGCTTCCTAGATCCCCGGCCTGCCCGGTCTATTCGATACCGCCGGGACGGCTACAACAAGCCTCGGCCGGCCTTTGGGGGCAAGTCATCATTACGCCCAGCATACGCTGGAACTGCCGAAGCGGCAAGCGGCTTCAATCGAATCGAGCAATCGAGCTTCGATCGCGGGAATTTCTTCGCGCGACCACCCCGCGCCCGGAACCAGAGGACCCGGACCGAGAGGCAGGGAGACCAGGTCCTCGGTACCTAGCCGAGCCGCTCGAGACCACGGCCGGCCGATTCGAACTCGATTCGCAGCAGCCAGTCGAAATGGACCTTCTCCGCCGCGAGCCAATTTTCAAGCTCTTGGCGCCCGGGTGCCTCGAATTCGACGAGCATCTTCCCTTCTTGCATATTGACGAGGACGCGTCGCGCGGTAACCTGCTTGCCGTCATGAAGCCGGCGTGCGAGTTGCTCTGCACCCTGGCGGGTGAGGCAGGCGAGCGTGTGTTGCGAGATGTAGCGAGCCATTCGGTCTCCTGTTTTTGGACATGACCGCCCTGTGAGGAAACCGAATACAACGGCGGCAAGGAAAAGGCAAATGCCTGCGTCCGACCGGATCGGCCAGGATTGGAGGGGTCGGGCGCTCGGTCGATAGTGTCGTGGTGGAGTGCGCGCCTCGGCCGCTCGGCGAGCCTGGGTGGCAGGATGGAAAGTCGGCCGGATCGTGCTGGCGGCGAATCCGGAGAGCCGGGTTGACTGAAACTGAACAGCCCGCGTTGCCAGCCGCTATCGGGAATGTCGACCGGCGCTACAATCGGATGAATTTCGGTTTCGAGGGATTCGCGATGAAACGAGCCGCCCTCAGTTTCCTGCTAGCCGCCGGGCTAGCGATCGTCACCCCGGCGAACGGCCATACCGGTCTAGGAACACTCGCGGGCAAGGTCGTCGACGCGCAGGGCGAGCCCGTGGCCAAGGCAACTGTAACGATCGAAACCTCCGACGGCCTGCATCCCCACGCCACTTCCACCGATGTCAACGGCCGCTTTGCGTTCGTTCGCTTCGAGCGGGGACAGTATGACGTGCACGCCTCCTCGAACGGAACATCATCGAACTGGTTGAAACGAGTCTCCATCCGTTCTGGCAAGAGGACCGAGATCACACTCCGACTCGCAAATTGAGCCGCTCGCGATTCGATCAGAACGGGATGGGGCGGCGGGCGACGCTCCCTTGGGAAACCGGGCACCAATATCACGAGGGCCGATCGAGGTGTCGTCCGATCTGGGCCGGACAAAGGACCCGAGCAGAGGCCGCCGGGACTATTCCTGCCTCCGAGAGCCGCGCGCGCAGGGCAGAAGCACTAGAATGAAGTGGAGGCGAGGAAGATATCCTCGAGCGCATTGGTATCGCGCGGCACCAGATCGCTCGCAAAGGAGAGGAAAGCGACGGTGTGGCCGTCGCCGCTAATGAACGGCGCGAAACTCGGACCGTTGGCCGCAGGTGGCGAACTGCCCGCCGGCTGACTCGCCAGAGCAAGGCCGGGCGAGCAGGCGGTGGTCGAAGTCGGAAGAACGGCGCAAGTGTTGCGCACGAAAATGTTTTCGACGCCGTTGGCGACGTTGGCGGCAAGGTTCGAGGCGACCGAGGCAAAGGCAATGAACTGTCCCGAACCCGTAGTCATCTGGTTAATGCTCGGGGTTTCGCTCAAGGCGTTCGCTGGCGTCGTGCCGTCGAGCGTCGAGACGAGTTTCGTCGAGGGTGTGCAGCTGGTGGCGCCTAGGCAGGTGTCGCGCACGTAGATCTGCTGGATGGCTCCCGATGGAGTGCCGAGATTCGTGGCGGTCGAAGCGAAGGCGACGAAGCGGCCGTCGTAGGAGACGGCGCTCTCGGAACTTGACCCTCCCGCTGGGTTCGTGGGTGTCGAGCTGCGATCGGGAGTCGAGACGAGGCTCGTCGACGGGCTGCAGGTATTGCCGGTCTGGCCGATTGTCGTGCTGCACGTCGACCGCTCAAAAATCTCCTCCAAGCCCTGGGGGTTGGGCGCGGTCGTGCCTAAGTTTGTAGCCGACGATGTGAAAGAAACATGGAGACCGTCGTTGGAGATGGACGGATGCGAGCTTGGGCTGTTTCCGGGCTTCACTCCATCGGGGGAAGAAACCAGGTACGTTGTAGGGTTGCACGTCGGGTTCACCGTCGAAGGGATTGCGCCTCCGCAGATGGTGCGGATGTAAACCTGCGGAGTGACACCGTCAACCGAGACGTTGGAGACAAGGTTGGTGGCCAGCGAGGCGAAGCTGACGTATTGCCCGTCCGGACTGATCACGGGATTGTAGCTCGGGCCGTTTCCCGGATTCACGCCGTCTGCCGCAACCGAAACGAGCACCGCCGTATCGGCCGCCGCGGATGAAGCGGTCGAGGTGCAATTGGGTACGCCGTTGGTCGTGGTTGTGCACACCGGCTGCCAGTAGACCTGTTCTGCGGCGGGACTCACGTTCAGATAGTTAACGAGATTCGTGGCGAGCGAGGTATAGGCCGCGTGGCTGCCGGGGCTATCAAGTGATGGCTCGGAGCTCGCGCCATTGGGCAGGCCTCCATCGGGCGCGGTGCTCACGAAGACCGTGAACGGCGTGCAGCCCGCAGAAGTGGCCGAGCGGCAAGTGTTGCGATAGAAGATTTCGCTCGAGGAATTCGTCCCTGTCGAGACCAGGTTATTCGAGACCGACGCAAAGGCGACAAACTGCCCGGTTTGGCTCACCGACGGACCTGCGGTCGCCAGCGTAAGGCCCAGAGTTCCACTCTGGCAGTTCGCGAGTCCTCCGCAGATTCCGTTGTGGGCTCCTGAACCGTCCGGTGCGATATCAACCAGCACCGGCAGTCCCGTTGAATTGCTGGGATTGACGGCAAAGGTCCGGGTGTTCGACGTGCCGCCGCCGGGGGCCGGGTTCACGACCTCGATCTGATCGATTCCAGCGGCCGCGAAATCCGCCGCGGTCAACTGCGTCGCCACCTGCGTGGAGCTGCTAAACGTAGTCGGGCGAGCCGAGCCGTTGACGACGATCGCGGAATCGGGCACGAAGCTCGCCCCGGTCAAGGTGACCACGGCGGACGCCGTTCCGGCTTGCCCGCTCGAGGGACTGAGCGAAACCAGGCTCGGCACAGGATTGGTAATCGGGAGCGTGAAGGTGTTCGAGCTTCCGCCGTTCGGCGGCGGATTCACGACGGCGACTTGCAAGGAACCGGCACTGTGGGTATAGGACGCCGGCACGGAGACCGCGACCGAGGTCGAGCTTTCGAATGTGGTTGCCTGAGTTGTACCGTCGAGTACAACACTCGAGAGGGAGACAAAATTCGTCCCGATGACGTAGAGCGTGAACGCACCACTCCCGGTGAACACGGCCGAAGGGGAAAAGCCCCTGATCTGGGGCAGCGGGTTCGAGGTCGCATTAATCGTGAATCCGAGCGCAGCCGTCACCCCGCCACCAGGCTGAGGGGTCGAGACGGTGATCGAAACTGCAGCGGCATTCTGGATCAGGGTCGAAGACACCTGCGCCGTGAGTGTGTGGATGTCCACAAACAGCGTGCTGAGCGCCCCCGAGTTCCAGTTCACCGTCGAGGCCGGAGTAAAATTGTACCCGGTCACCGTCAGGGTGAAGGTTGGCTGGCCCGCGTTGATATTTGTAGGCGAGATCGTGGAAATGCGCGGCGCCGGATAATTGATGGTCTGTTGGCAAGAGGAAAGTATGACGAGCGCGGAAATCATCAACCAAGTATAGAGACAAGCTCTTCTCCGCAAAGTCCTCACCCCTAGAGTCCGCAGGACGGAGCCACCGACGTAAGCGCAATGGTAGAGACTACTAGAGATGACCATTAGGGGCAATCCGGATGCCTGCCGAACGCTCAAGCCGGATCAGAGTGTTTGCCGTGGTCGGAGTCTACTTGAGGTAGGTCCGGACAATCCCGATGACGTCCTCGGCCGCTTCTTCGGCGGACTTTGAATTCTGGGGGAGGTGGTTCCGAATGTGATCTTCCAGAAGTTCGCCCATGAGGCTATTGATCGCGCCCCGCGCCGCCGCGAGGCGCTGAAGCACCTCGGCGCAGGGTTCATCTTCATCGAGGGCCCGCTGGACGGCTTCGAGCTGCCCCACAATCTTCTTCGTGCGGTTCAACAGCTCCAGCTTTTCCCTGGAAATGTGTGACATTTTTCTTGCCGATGTGTCGCACCCTTCGACAACCCGGGATAGAATCAAGACCGCGGCCGAGCGATCCCTCCCGCCTCCCGGCTCGATCCGGACCTCTGACCGCGGCACGCGTCGATCGGCCGACCGGGCGATTCGCTACCGCTTGGGCTTCGAGCCCGTAACCGGCGGAGAAGCCGGAGCCTCGGCCGCCGTCTGCGGTTTGAGCGCATCGAGCACCTCGGCCGGAAGCTTGTCGGCAAGTGCGGGTATGGCGGCCACTTGCCACATCTGCTGGTCCGTAAGCGAAGCCTTGAAGCTCGGCATGCCAGTCAAGCGGATCCCGTTTTGCACCTTCCAGAAAGTGACGCCAACCGGATCATCCGTCACCGTCCCCTCGGCCGTGAACAGCTGCGGAGCGTGCGGATACATCCCGTTCGCCCAAGGGGGAGCAGGCTGCTTTGGCAGACCATGGCAGAACGCGCAATTCTTCTTATAAAGGTCCGCACCGGCAAGCTGATCGGCAGTCGTGAAAGTCGAGAGATCCCGCTGCGGTGCCTCTCGCCGGAGCCGCGCGTGCAGACTATCGTTGGCGACCCTCTTTTCAAACGGCATGGGACCATCCGTCGCAGCCACGGGCACTAAGCCGCCGAAGAAATACACCGCCGCGGCGATCGGCACAATAATCAGACCGGCGATAAATGCAAGTAATCCCCTCATGGGCGATCCTTATCTCTGAACTCTCTCAATGACTTTTTACGTGCAGCAAACTAGATAACACAACGAGCCGAAGGTTGCTATCCCTTTTGTTCCAGTCGCTTTTGGAACGCAGGGAAATGCGACTTGCGGAGAGGCCGGGGATCTGGCCAGAATACGGTGCTGTGATGTTTGACGAGAGGCTTTCACCGCATGTTCCGGGAAGACTTACTGAAGGGTCGGACGATTCTGATCACGGGTGGCGGCAGCGGGCTCGGGCGCTCGATGGCGCTGCGTTTCGCTGAACTCGGTGCCGATCTGTTTCTCGTCGCCCGGCGTGAACCGCCGCTCAAGGAAACGGTCGAAGCGATTCGCGCCCAGGGGGCACGCGCGGCCTATCGATCTGTCGACGTCCGGGATTTCGCAGCCGTCGAGGGCGCGATCGCGGCTGCCAGAGAGGAATTTGGCGGCGTCGACACCTTGGTCAATAACGCAGCGGGGAATTTCATGGCGCGCACGGAGAGGCTTTCGCCAAACGCCTTTAACGCCGTCTTGGGTATCGTCCTCGCCGGTACGTTCCACTGCACGCTGGCTCTCGCCAGGCGGTGGATCGCCGCGAAACAACCCGGCAACGTTCTGAATATTGTGACCACCTATGCCGCGGCAAATTGCGGCTCAGGATTCGTCGTGCCGTCGGCGTGCGCCAAGGCCGGAGTGCTCGCGATGACGCGCTCGCTCGCGGTCGAATGGGCCCGCTACCGGATTCGGCTCAACGCGATCGCTCCGGGACCGTTTCCGACCGAAGGCGCCTGGTCGCGGCTGCTCCCGCTCGAGGAACTCGAAGAGCGCGCGAAGAAGAATCACCCGATGAAGCGCTTCGGCAGGCACGCGGAACTTGCGAATCTGGCGGCTTATCTGCTGAGTGAGCAGGCCGAGTACGTGAATGGCGAGTGCGTCACGATCGACGGCGGGTTGTGGCTCCGCGGCGCCGGCGCGTTCAACGACTTCGTGGATCTCCCCGAGGCCACCTGGGAAATCGTCGAGCAAGGCCGCAAGAAGTGAAATCCGGTTGGCGTCCACGAGAAGGACTCACGGCGCGCCCGGGGGATTCTCGTCCTCTCTGGCGGCGAGCCATCTGACGCCATCTGACCGCTTGGCTTGACCGGCCCAGCGCCCACCAGTAATCTATCTTGAGAAAGCAAAGTCAGCATGGAGACCATTCAAATCACACTGCCAGATGGGGCGACTCGCGAGGTGCCCCGCGGGGCGACCGCCGCCGAGGTTGCGAAACAGATTTCGCCGCGTCTCGCGAAGGAAGCGCTGGTGGCCCGCGTCGGCGGCGAACTGGTCGATCTCTCGCGTCCGCTTGACCATGACGCCACGCTCTCGATCCTGACGTCCAAGGATCCCGAAGCAGTCGAGGTGTTCCGCCACTCGGCGGCGCATTTGCTTGCCGCCGCCGTGCTCGAGCTCTACCCCGACGTCAAGCTCGGCATCGGCCCGCCGATCGATAACGGATTCTTTTACGAATTCGTACGCAACGAGCCGTTTACCGCCGCGGACCTCGAGAAGATCGAGGCCAAGATGCACGAGCTCGCCGCGAAAGACATCCCGAACGAGCGCAAGATGATTCCGAAGCCCGAGGCGCTTGAGCTCTATCGCAGAACCAACCAGGAATTCAAACGCGAGCTTGTCGAGGAAAAGGCGAACGAGCCAGTGGTGTCGTTCTATTCGACGGGGAACTTCCTCGATTTCTGCCGCGGACCCCACATCCCTTCGACCGGGCGCATCAAGGCCTTCCGGTTGATGAACGTCGCGGGTGCCTACTGGAAGGGCCAGGAAGCCAACGCCCAGATGCAGCGCATCTACGGGGTGTGCTTCGTTGATCAGAAAGAGCTCGACGAATACCTCGAACGGCTTGCCGAGGCGAAGCGCCGCGATCATCGCAAGCTCGGCCAGGAGCTCGATCTGTTCAGTATTCAGGACGAAGCCGGGCCGGGGCTGATTTTCTGGCACGCCAAGGGAGGGCTCGTCCGCAAGTTGATGGAGGACTGGCTGCGCGCGGAGCTGCTTCGCCACGGCTACGACCTCGTCTTCACTCCCCACATCATGCGGCTCGATCTCTGGAAGAGGAGCGGCCATGCAAGTTTTTATCGCGAGAACATGTATGGCCCCGTCGAAGTCGAGAAAGCCGACTATCAGCTGAAGCCCATGAATTGCCCGGGCCACATCCTGATTTTCAAATCGCGGCTGCGGAGTTATCGCGAGCTGCCCATCCGGTTGGCGGAACTCGGCACCGTGTACCGCTATGAGCGCTCGGGCGTGCTGCACGGCCTTTTGCGGGTGCGCGGCTTCACGCAGGACGACGCGCACATTTTCTGCATGCCGGAGCAGATCGAGGGGGAAATTGAGGACTGCATCCGATTCGCATGGGAAATGCTGCGCGTGTTCGGTTTCGACCGCTACGAGGTGGAACTCTCGGCACGCGACGCCTCGCGGCCGGGCGATTACGCCGGGACAGTCAGCGAGTGGGAACGCGCCGAGGGTGCGCTCGTCCATACGCTCGAGCGCATGAAGATCCCTTACAAATATATGCCCGGGGAGGCGGTCTTTTACGGCCCTAAGATCGACGTGAAGCTCGTGGACGCGATCGGCCGCCCATGGCAACTCACCACCGTGCAATTCGATTTCAACCTGCCGGGGCGGTTCGATCTCGAATACGTCGGTGAAGACGGCTCGCGGCACCAGCCGCTGATGGTTCATCGGGCGTTATGGGGCTCGGTCGAGCGATTCTTTGGTGTGCTGATCGAGCACTACGCGGGAGCGTTTCCCGCATGGCTCGCTCCCGTGCAGGCGTCGGTGCTGCCGGTCAGCGGGAAATTCACCGAGTACGCACAGAAGGTGACCCAGCATCTCAAAGATGCCGGCCTGCGCGCCCATCTCGATGATCGCAACGAAAAGCTGCAGGCGAAGATTCGCGACGCGCAGCTTGAGAAGATTCCCTACATGCTGATTGTCGGCGGAAAAGAGGTCGAGGCCGGCACGGTCGCCGTGCGTCACCGCTCCAAAGGCGACCTCGGCGCGCGTTCGCTGGATCAATTCACGACCGACCTCGAGAGCGAGGTCCGAGCAAAGAGCCTCTAGAGCCGGGACGCAGAATCCGCCGCCTTCGCGATGTCTTCCGATCGGTCGAGCGGACGAACTCGGCGCCGGATGGTTACCTTCCAGCCTCCGAGCGGTTCTCGTTCTCGACAGAGGACGACCCGAGGGACCGGTGAGACGGCAAACGCGATTGCCGGAGAGCGGGCGGGCCATGCTATACTTTCCGCCCTGTCCCGCCGGCAGGGATTTTCAATAGCTGAGGGATAGGTCAGCGGGCGGCGAAGACGAGTGTCGCCAGCCCGGGAGGTGGGTTTATCGCAGAGCGGGGTGGTCCTGGTGCTGGTCTTCGCGTGAACGAGCGCATTCGCGCCCGCGAGGTCCGCGTAATTGATGACGCAGGGAATCAGTTGGGCGTCATGTCGCTGTTTGACGCGATGAAAACGGCGCGGGAGTCCGGACTGGACGTTGTCGAAATCTCACCGAACGCCGTTCCCCCCGTCTGTAAGCTCGTCGACTACGGCAAATTTCTTTACGAGCAGAATAAGAAGGCCCACGAAGCGAAGAAGCATCAGAAGAGTTCGCACATCAAGGAAGTAAAGTTCCGCCCTTCGACCGCCGAGCACGATTACCAGGTGCGGAAGAACCAGATCATCCGCTTCCTTGGTGACGGCTTCAAAGTGAAGGCCATGATTTTCCATCGCGGCCGCGAGATGGCTCATCAGAGCGTGGGCCGGGCCAAGATGGACCGGCTGCTCAAGGACATCATCGAGCACGCTCAGGTGGAATTCGGGCCGCGAATGGAGGCCAACATTCTGCTCGCGCTGCTTGCGCCGAAAAAGGGCGCAGTCGCCACGCCGCCGCGTCCGGTGCAGTCGGCAGCCGGAGGCCAAGCCTGAGAAATCTCCGCTCGCTCGGCGACTCCCGTCTGAGCGATTTGCCCTCGAGCACATTGCGAGTCGACGGGCAGCCAAGAGGAAGCTGTGAAGAAGAATAAGAAGATGAAGCTCAAGACGCATCGCGGCGCGGCCAAGCGCTTTAAGCTGACTTCGACGGGGAAGGTGATGCGCTGGCATTCCGGCAAGCGTCACTTGCTCGCTACCAAGTCGCCTCGACGCCAGCGCAAACTGGCCAACAAGGTCTTGGTGAGCCCCGCGGATGTGCCCAACGTGCGCCGCGCGCTTCCCTACGGGATCTAGTTTTCTCGCTGTCCCCGTGCCAGGTAGAGCATAACGGGTGCCTACCGGCCGGCGCCCTCTGACGGTTCGCGGGGCATCACTCGAGTTCCTTGAGACAAACCCGTCCTGCTGCTCGCCGAGTCCTGCGGGCGGCGGGGCCGTGTTTGTCTCCCCACTAGATTTGGTTGCGCCATCAGTCGCGCAGTTGTGATCGCCGACACGGGGCGTACGAGGAGAATCGAAGCATGGCCAGAGTCAAACGCGGCACCAAGCGTCGAGCCCGGCGCAAGAAGCTCCTGAAACATGCGAAGGGCTTCTTCCTCACAAAGAGCAAACTTTTCCGGTCGGCCAAGGAGGCGGTGAACCGCTCGCTGCGGTACACCTATCGCGACCGCCGCACACGCAAGCGCGATTTTCGCAGGCTGTGGATCCAGCGCATCGGCGCCGCCGCGCGCAACAATGGCGTGACCTATAGCCAGCTGATTCATGGTCTGAAGGTGGGCGGCATTGAAATCGACCGCAAGATACTTGCCGATATCGCCGTACGCGACGGTGAAGGATTTACAGCGCTGGTCGAGTCGGCAAAACATCATCTCGGCCTCTCGCCATCGGCGCCGCCGTCCGCCGCCTGAGGCCGCTTGGCCCCCAAGGCGCCAGTGAAAAGTTGTCGGTCGTCGTCAGAGGATCGTCCGATAGCGGCCGATCCGGGAATTCCGGCCTGAAGGTCCCGGCGGAGGGCTCAGGCGCGGCAACGGTCGCTTCCTTGAAAGAAACCGTGTCTCAGAAATCACCGATTGACCAGACGCTCGCCGAGCAAGGCGTGTCCACACCCGCCGGAGTGACCTCTCTGTTCACAGAAATCGGGTCCCGACTTGCGCCGCATGATCTTCAAGGGGATCTCGATCGATCGCAGTGGAGGGAAGTCCGTGACCATTGGCTCGGGCGCAAATCAGGCGTCCTTTCAAGGATTGCGGACAACTGGCTGAAGCCGGCGTCACCGGAATTGAAACGAGTCGTCGGGCAGGAACTCAACAAGCTCAAGTCGCAGGTCGAGCGGGCGCTCGAACAGAGCCGCCGCGAGATCGAAGCGGCGGCTGAGCGGGCGCCGGAAGCGCGCGACCAAATTGATCTTTCGCTTCCCGGCCGTGAGCGCGCGATCGGGACTCGCCACCTGATCCGCCAGACCTACGAAGAGCTTCAGCGCATATTTCTATCGATCGGATTCAGCGTCGTCGAAGGACCGGAAATCGAGACGCCCTACTACAACTTCGAGGCGCTCAATATCCCTGAGCACCATCCCGCACGCGACAATATGGATACCTTCTACATCGAGGGAGCATCCGGCGGGCACCTCCTGCGGACGCATACATCGCCGATGCAAATCCGCACCATGGAACGACAGCCCCCGCCGGTGCGCATCATCGTCCCAGGAAAAGTTTATCGCCGCGATAATCCCGATTCGACGCACGGTTACATGTTCCACCAGATCGAGGGCCTCGCCGTCGACACCGACATCACCTTCTGCGACTTCAAGGGAACCGTCGAATATTTCGTGCGCGAATTTCTCGGCCCCAGGGTGAAGACGCGCCTGCGAGCAAGCTATTTCCCGTTCACCGAACCCTCGGCGGAAGTCGACGCGACCTGCCATGTCTGTGAAGGGAAGGGCTGCCGGGTGTGCAAGTTCTCGGGCTGGATCGAATTGTTCGGTGCCGGCATGGTCGATCCCGCGGTGTATGGTTTCGTGCGTTACGACGCCGAGCATCTGTCAGGATTTGCCTTCGGCATGGGCATCGACCGCCTGGCCATGATGAAATACGGCATCAGCGAACTGCCCATTCTTTTTCAGAACGACGTGCGCTTCCTCGGACAGTTCCCCTAGCGTGATCCGATGCTCGAAGCCGATCCCAAGCAGCGCTTTACGAATCGTGTGGATCTCTACGCCCGCTGCCGGCCGGGATATCCGCCCGCGATTCTCGGCTTGCTGCGCGAGGAATGCGGCTTGACGCCCGAGTCGGTCGTCGCCGACATCGGCTCCGGCACGGGCCTGTTGACGCATCTCGTCCTCGCCGAGGGCTGCCTGGTATACGGCGTTGAACCCAACGCGGCCATGCGCGACGCCGGCGAGAAATTTCTCGAGAAATACCCGCGGTTCCGAACTGTCGCGGGCTCCGCCGAGCGAACGACGCTTCCCAATTCTTGCGCCGATCTGATCACCTCAGGACAGGCGTTTCACTGGTTCGACGTCCCACGGGCACGTGCAGAATTCGAGCGCGTGCTGAAGCCCCATGGCCAGGTCGCACTCGTCTGGAATGAGCGCGATCGGGATCGAACGCCATTTCTGCGCGACTATGAGAATTTGCTCATAACCTACGGAACCGACTACCGGCAGGTAGCTGCCACCTATCCGGGAAGCCGACAGATGGAGAGGTTTTTCGGGGCTGCTACGTTTCGAGAAAAATCGTTTCCGAACGTTCAAACGTTCGATTTCGATGGCTTGCGCGGGCGGTTGCTGAGCTCGTCGTATTCACCGGCCGAGGGGCACCCGAATCGCGAGCCAATGCTAGAAGCACTCGCCCGGCTTTTCGAGGCACACGAACAAGCGGGTCACGTGCGATTCGACTACGACACCAGAGTCTACTACGGACGGCTCGATGCGCTCGGCTAAGGTCTCGAACGTTTCAAGCGCCGACCCGCCCGCTGGCGCTGCGGATCGGTTCGTGAGGCGAGGAATTTGTAGTAGCGCGAGATAAGACCACCTGATGGCGTTAGGCAGGTCATCAGGGTTGAACCCGGTGCCATGAAAATCCTCTACGACTGGTTGAAGGAATTTGTCGACGTGAAGGCGCCGCCGGCAGAGTTGCGCGCGCGGCTCTCGCTTGTGGGCCTGGCCGTCGATTCGATCGAAGAGTCGGTTGCCGGTGCGGTGCTCGATGCGGAAATCACGGCAAACCGTCCCGACTGCCTGGCCCATTACGGCGTGGCCCGTGAAATTGCAGCGGTGTATCGCCTGCCCCTCAAGCCTGTGCTGGCGAAGCTCGGGGAATCCGCCGAGAGGGCCCGTGACGCGACCCAGGTGGACATCGAGGCCCCGGAACTCTGCGGGCGCTACACGGCGCGCATTCTGCGGGGCGTGAAGGTCGAGCCGTCCCCGAACTGGTTGCGGCAGCGCCTCGAAGCCCTGGGGCAGAACTCGATCAACAACGTGGTGGACATCACCAACTACGTCCAGTTCGAGCTCGGCCAGCCGCTTCATGCGTACGATCTCGACCGCCTCGACGGTCGGCGCATCATCGTGCGCCGGGCCCGACCGGGAGAGAAAATGCGCACACTCGATGGGGCCGAGCGCGTGCTTCAAGCCGACATGTGCGTGATCTCGGACGCGAAGCGCGCCGTGGGCATCGGAGGAGTGATGGGCGGCGCGGAGAGTGAAATCAGTCCGAGCAGCCGCAATCTCCTGCTCGAGGCGGCGTGGTTTGATCCGATCTCGATCCGCCGCATGTCGAAAGCGCTTGGTTTGCGGACCGAAGCTTCCTACCGCTTCGAGCGCGGCTCCGATCCGGAAATGGCGGAGCTGGCTTCGCGGCGAGCGGCGGAGCTCGTCCAGCAGGTCGGCGGAGGAGAAATTCTGGCAGGCGTGGTTGACATCTATCCGCGGCAGAAACCGCCGCTCAAGCTCGAGTTCGCACGCAAGGAACTGCTGCGTGTGATGGGCGCGGATGTCCCGGATCGCGACATCGAGGAAGTTCTGAGCGCACTCGGATTCGCTCCCGTGCGCACCGATCCCGACCGCGGTCGCTTCGGCTCACCCGCAGCTGTCTGGGAATGCCGGCAACCTTCGTGGCGGCAGGACGTCACGCGCGGGATCGACCTGGTCGAAGAGGTCGCGCGCCACTACGGCTACGACAGATTTCCCCCGCGGCTGCCGCCCTCCCGGCAGCCAGCCCACCGACTGCCGCACGCCGAAGCGCAGGATCGGTTGCGCGAGCGCGTGCTGGCTCTCGGCTATCAGGAGATTGTGGAGATCCCGCTTGTCGACCCCGCGCGCGACGCGATCTTCCGCTCCGACCGGATCCGGCCAGCCGTGATCGCCAACCCACTCGCCGAAGATGCCTCGGTGCTGCGCTCAAACGGCATCGTCAGCATGCTCGGCGCGCTCGAATGGAATTTGAACCACGGCCAGCGCAATCTGCGTCTGTTCGAGTTCGGCAAGACCTACGAGCTCGGAGACGGCGGGCCGGTGGAAATGCCTGTCTTGACGATCGGGGCAACCGGTCTCGCCTGCCGAAAGACGATTCAGGAACAGGCACGCGAATTCGACTTCGCAGATCTGAAGGGCGACCTCGATCGAATCGGAGAGCTGGCGGGCGGATTCCTGTGGCTGCCGGGCGGCCCGGAATGGCTCGCCGGTGGGCGCAGGTCCGAAATTTCCTTCCAATCCCACGGCGACACGAGCAGCCGGAGGGGCATTGCCGGCGAGCTTGCCAGCCCGATCGCGGACCGTCTCAAACTGCGGCAGGCGGTCTTCGTCGCCGAACTGTGGCTCGAACCGCTGCTCATGGGGATCGAGGCGTCGCGGGCGGCTCTGCACTTCTCTCCGCTCCCGCGCTTCCCCGCCGTCGAGCGGGACTTCTCGCTGCTATTGGCGGACGGAATCAAGTTTGCTCAGGTTGCTGAGACGGTCCGCGCTCTTCGAATCGAGGAGCTTCAGCGCATTGAAGCCGCCGATCTTTTCCGCGGCGGAGGAATCCCGCGCGGTAAATTCTCGCTGATGATTCGCGTGACATTCCAGAGCGCACAGGGAACGCTCACCGAGGCGCAGCTATCCGGGTTCACCGAGCGCATCGTCGCCGCACTAGAACACGACCTCGGCGCGACTCTGCGCGCGAGTTAGCCCGATGCCCGAGCGCCGGCCTTTCACGGGCCGCCTCACAGACTTGCGCCCTTAGCCCGAATGGCCGACAATACGGCATCCGAGCCCGGGAGAGGATTGTGAAGATTGATATTTACGATCAATATTATTACGTCAATGCGGAGCAAAACGAGGAGTACATCCAGGAGCTGGCCGCTTACGTGGACGGCAAGATGCGCGCCGTCGCGGAAGCCGCACACACGGTCGACTCGCTCAAGGTGGCCGTGCTCGCCGCGCTCAATATCGCCGACGAGATGTTCACCCTGCGCCGGCGCGAGCACGAGATCGAGGGCCCGATACGTGAGCGCGTCGAGAAATGCGTGGCGCTGGTAGAGAAGGCGCTCGAGCAATCGGCTTGAATGGCAGTTGACGTTCCGGTCGTTCTGCCGCGCAACCTCTTCTGAGGCCACCGCGTCTACTGTATGATTGGTCGGGGGAGTGTTTAAGGTTAGATTGCGCCCGGCTCGAGGATGTCGAACCGAAAGCGAGTTCGAAATTTAGGTATCGCAATTGCGCTAGCTGCGGTGCTGGTCGCCGCAATGACCCTGGGCGGGGTTGGGCACCGCCATCTCAATTCTTCTGACACGAACTGCCCGATCTGCCACCTGACCCACCAGCCGATCGAGCCTCTGCTGGCAACCGATCGCTCCCCGGCCCTGTATCCCCTCGGTCCCCGGCAAGAACCAGAGGAGTACGGCTGCTCGCCTTGTCCGG
>DATMRE010000144.1:0-20327 GCA_035566475.1 Verrucomicrobiia bacterium
CTGTCTCTGCGAGGGATTCGAGAGGATCTGGTTCAGTTTGGCCTGCGGACCCCGAAACCAACCATCATCAAGACTGCCGTTCGAGATGAGTCCGATCGCCCGGCCGAGGTCCAACAGTTCGTCCGCCAGGCCTTCTACCGAAATCATATCAGTTCCCTCGAGGGGAAGAAGAAACCGTGAGCGCAGGCCCGGCAACAACTGTCAACTGCCCTGGAGTCACCGCGAGCGCAAGTGGTGCTCCGCCCTGCTGCGCGGCCGTGTCCTGAGCAAAACCAAGTAAACTCGCCCAAACCGCCATTTGCAGGGTTTTGCCCCAGCGAGCCGCCAGCACTCCATTGCCGCGCGGCAGGTCATCCGTCACCGCCACCATCCCTGCCGGATCCCCTGGAGTGCCCAGGGCGAATGCCATCACGAGTGTTGCCCGGCCTGTCTGATCTGTTTCTAAATCGACAGAAACAAGCAGTGAGCTTTGAAGAAGCCGGACTTGGACGCTATCGAGGTGAACGGCGACTTCATCGCCATGATCGACCCAAACAACTGTTGACGCGAGAGCGACTTGCGAACCATCTGCGGAGCTAGCGGTGAGTCGCGAAGTTATTTGCGTTGCGAGATCTGCCTCACCGATGGAATTCAGACCTGTGCCAGGGGATGACACCAAAGTCCTCCTTGCGGTTGCTCCAGCACCTCAGTCTTACGCGGCTTAGGTTAGGCGGCGGATTATACCTGCTTTCCAGGAAAAAACGACTAGGTAATTCGAGAGAGGATCAGGCAGGAGCTTGGCCGAGAGGAGCGCGTATCACCGACCATTCGGATCAACGTCACATTTTCGTATTCGCGGATCCGAAATCATGGGGAGTGCCGACGGTCTGCAGCAATCGCTTCCCGTCGTCGACCCGGACGCGCTTTTCCGGATCGTATGGGCTGGTCAAAATTTTGTGCACCCGCTTGAACGTATGATCCCAATGCGACCAACCAGCTCGAGCACTCGAATCTATTTGTGAGACGCCCCATTTTTTAGACTGTCAATCGGAAGACCCGACCTTTCCCAGCCTGGGGAAACCGCGGCCGCGCTTGCGCTTCCAGACGTAATCCTTGCGCAACTTCTGCTGGTGCTTCTTTACCTGGGTTTCGATTTCAGCAAACGCCGCTTTCGCGCTCGTCCGCACAACGGCACCAACACCGGTCGCGTGCAGCGTTCCCGTGGGCAGAGTGAGATTCAATGAAAAGCTGAACTCGTGTTTTCGAGGCGTCTTTTCGGTCGAGCTGTGAAGCTCCACGAGATCTGGATTGTACCGTTTTAGCAGGCGATTCAGTTTTTCGATGTGGTGTACGAATTCACCCTCGAGTGACTTGCGAATTTCGGGCGCGATGTTGCTGTAGGTGATTTTCATGTGTGCACCTTATTCGTGCGGGGCTGACGACCTGAAGGGGGACTCGCATAGCAGCGGGGTCAGAATAGCGCTCCGGGAGACGAGTTGCAACTCGCCGCAGCGATTCAGGCGATTCCTGTCGCCTCTTTCGGGCCATCGCTTTGACGGGTCAGTGGCGCCCTGACACACCTTCACCGGGATGTTGACAGCACGCAGAGTCCATCATACGCTCGAAAGTTACCGAGCCTGACGCATTGTGATCTCTCGGATCAAATCCAGGCCAGTCTCCTCCGGACGGATTCTCGTCGGGCCCGCGGGGTGGTCCTACAGCGATTGGAACGGCATCCTCTATCCATCGCCCCGCCCTCGTGATTTCCATGAGGCGAGCTATCTTGCCGAATTCTTCGAAACGATCGAGATCAACACCTCGTTCTATTCTCCGCTGCGGCCTGATCTTGCGGCACAATGGATCGATCTCGTGGCTAGAAATCCGCGCTTTCTTTTCACCGCAAAGCTTTGGCAGAGGTTCACCCATGAAGATGGGTCGACAAGGGAGGACGAGGATGCTGTCCGGTCAGGATTCGACGTTTTGCGAGCCGCAGAGCGGCTTGGAGCGGTGCTCCTCCAGTTCCCTTTTTCATTCCACAACACACCCGAGAATCTTGCACGTTTGAAAAAGCTTCTGGCCATGTTCGGCGACTATCCGCTCGTGGTCGAAGTGCGCCACGCCTCCTGGTCTCGTGAAGAATTCTACCGATTCTTGCACGAGCGCCGCGTCGGCGTATGCAACATCGACCAGCCGGTGATCGGACGTTCGCTCGAGCCGACCCAACGGGCCACTGCTGCGATCGGTTACGTCCGGCTGCACGGCCGCCGCTACGATACGTGGTTCAGCGACGATCCGGAAACGCCGGCCTCCGAACGTTACAATTACCTCTACTCCGAGCAGGAACTCGAGCCCTGGGCGAGACGAATTAGCCGCATCGCCGAGCATGCGGAGCGAACCTTCGTCGTGGCCAATAATCATTTCGAGGCCAAATCCATCGTGAACGCACTCGAGCTCGTTCACATGCTAACGGGAAGCAAGGTGAAGGTACCGGAAACGCTGCGGCACCGATATCCGCAACTTGAATCCATCGCGAGCGAGCCCTCGAGGGAACCTACGCTTTTTCCTCTTCCGCCACGGTAAGCCGTTCGCCAAGAATCGGAAGCTCGCATCGTATTCTTCGCCCGGGTCGAGAGCGCAACAAGGCTCGGGAGGTAGCTCCTTCTCGACGAATTTCAGCAAAGAATCGCGTTGTCGGCAACGTGAGACTTCCGTTGATCCGAAGGAAACTACTTCTTGAAGAGGTCTTCGAAGGCTTTGCGCGCGTCGTTCGGCCGTGCGGCGGTGGTCGGAGCGGGGGCGCTCGTGGCGTAAGTCACAGGCGACGTGTCCTTCTCTACCGTCATGCGAAACTCAAAAAACGTGCAGGTGTTCTTCGCGTCCTTCTTCGCAATGCGTTCCGGAATTGGCTGGTTGCATTCAAACTGCTTGCCCGTATCGAAATGAACGCACTGTTTGCAGCAGTGCAATTCGAAATGACATCGGGGACACCCGCCGTTCGGATCGAAGCCAGGCATCAACACCGCACCGCAACTCGAGCAGCGGGCCCTCATCACGGTTCCGACCATCCGAGGCGTGCGCGGCCCAAGCATATCCTGCTTCGGTCGCGGCTCGCTTGGCGGCCGCTCCGTGCGCTCGCGCTTCTTGTCCTCTGGGTCGCGGTCGCGATAGCCCCTTTGCTTATACTTCCGATCCATGAAAACCTCCTGGGGGGATTACCCCCATCATACTCCGAAAAGATCTGATTCGGTCGGCATCTTCCGGCGGAGTGTCGAAAAGTCATGAGTCGAGCGCCGGCTCGAATCGTTCCCCGTCAGGCCTACGACCCGAATCCCTTCACCGGATAAATAGGCGAAGGAAAATCGGTGAGCAAACCCCATTCGCCGCCTTCGTCCCGGGTGCGGAACAGTTGGCCGGAAGACGCCCCGATACGATCGGTCCCATCGGCCGATTGCATCGCGCAGAACGCGTGGATGTGCTTTCCGGCCCGACAGGCCCCATTCTCTGCCGGGACCGCCCGCCGCTCGGCGGCGGAATCGCTGTGCTACGCACGGACGGATACTGCCAAAAGTGCTTGGCATCGGGGGTTCGGACGAGCTTGTCGACCGATTCGCCAAAGTCCGGAAGTTTCGGCGGCACAGGGTCGTTCGTTTCCTCAGTTCAGTCATGGGCGGCGAGCCTGCTTTCTTTGGCCCAGAGTCTGCTGAGGCCCTCGAGGGGCAGATCCGGCTGCAGGCATTTCTGCGGCCGGCCAAACCCGGCCAGCAGGGCTTCGGCCGCCAGGTAGCCGCTGCGGGCGGCCCCTTCCATGGTTGCGGGCCAGCCGGTCCGCGTCCAATCGCCCGCTAGAAAGAGATTTTTCACGCCGATCTGCTGTCCAGAACGCCAGCGATCCACGCCAGGCTCGGGAGAGAACGTGGCGTTGACGTCTTTGATGACCGTGGCCCTTTGCAATTCGGCTCGACGGGTGGCGGGGAGAACGTCCCCGAGTTCACGCAGGCAGAGATCGATGATTTCCTGGCGCGAGCGCGGCACGAGATCATACGATGCGCTGATCACAAGCTGCAAATACTGCCTGTTCGACTTGGCCCTGCTCCCGGTTTCTTTAGTCGGACGCCCGTTCGCGTCGCTCGTTTCATCCTGTCCATGGAGCCTCGACTTATTAAAGACCCATTGTGTCGTGTGGTCGAGAAGCGTCAGGAATGGCTCGGTCATGACTGTCCGGTTAAACCAGAGATGCACTCCCGTGATTGGCGAAGTCTTGATATTCCGCAATCCCGCAAGCGGCCCGCCATTTGCTCCCATTTCTTGGGGAACCAGTTTCAGCAGCGTATCGTGCGGCACGGCGGCGATACAAGCGTCAGCCGTGAGCTCGGAGCCGTCGTCGAGGACCGCGCATCGAAATCCCCCCTCCCGCACGCGAACCTCGCGAACACCGCAACGCAGATGCACACGCCCTCCGCGTCCCACGATGGCAGCGCGACAGCCTTCATACAGGTCGCCGAGCGGGACAGATGGTATGCCCAAGCGATATCCGCCGCGGCTCCCGAGAAATGCCTTCCAGAAAACTTCGATGCCGTAGCGGGCATCGGTGCGCGCCAGTTCTTCATCCAGGGCGCTCACGAGAACCACGCGCCAGAAGCGCTCGATTGCCCCTCGGGTCTGCTTCATCCGACCGAGCCAATCGAGCATCGACGTTCCGTCCGCACCCGGCGGCTCGCCGCCGGCCCGCGCAATCGTGAAAAGCGCTCTCGCAATTCCCCGCTTGTCCGCGAGAGTCAGCCCGCCGAAGAACAAGAACGATGGCGCCAAGTGCAGCGGCGGAGGCAGCAGCGAAGCCTCAAGAGTCGACCGACGGCCCGCGGCATCGACAAAGTACAGCCGGTCGTAGAATCGGATCTTCTTGTCAGCACCCACTCGCCGGCAAAAATCGGCGAAGTTCGTGCAACAGCCGAGCGTTACGTGCTGGCAGTTGTCAACCTCACTGCCGTCGGGCAATGTGTAGGAAGTGGCCCGCCCGCCCAGGCGGGGACGCTTCTCGAGCAGGCGGACGAGGCAGCCCGCCTCAGCCAGTGCGACGGCGGAGGACAGCCCCGCCAGGCCGCCGCCGATCACCAGAACGCTTCGCGAGGGCATCCTTTCTCCGCCAACCACTCATTGCCGCCGTCAGGAGATATTGAACTTTTTCGGCGTTCGATACCGCAACGCGATTCGCGAACACATCGAAGCCACGCTTCTCGATTCGCGCGAGAAGACTGCTGTAGGTCCGGACGAGCGTCCACAGAGTCGCGCGGCTGTCGGGATCGACTTGCCGGACGAGCGGCGCACCTTCCTCGTAGAACCGCCAGGCGCGCTGAGCCTCGAATTCAAGCAGATTCTGGAGCCGCGGCGTCAGAGGTCCGCGCAGTTCCTCCCGACGCACGTCGAAACGGCCGAGATCTTCCTCGGGCAAGTACACGCGGCCCATCTCGGAATCGGTCCTTACATCGCGAAGGATATTCGTCAGCTGGAACGCCAGCCCCAGTCGCTCGGCCAAATCCGGCGAATGGGGATCGCTGAAGCCGAACACCCGCAAGCAGGTGAGGCCTACCGTGCCCGCCACGCGATAACAATATTCCGAGAGCTTGTCAAACGTCGGATACGACGCGATTGTCAAATCCATTTCCGCGCCCAGGGTCAAATCGTGAAAGTAGCGCACCGGAATCTCAAATCGAGCAATCGTGTCGGCAAGCGCGGGAAGAATCGCATGATCGCTCGTAGAGCCGGCGACCACCTGATCGAGCATCCCGCGCCAGCGCGCGAGTCCGCGTCGCTTCGATTCCAGTTCTCCGGGTTCGTCCGAAACATTGTCCACGAGCCGCATGAACGCATACAAGGCGTAAAGTGCATTGCGCTTTCGCCTGGGCAGGCCGAAAAATGCCATATAGAAGCTGCTGTGCGCAGCACGGGCGATCCTCTGGCATTCCGCATAGGACCGACGAACGTCGTCAGGTTCGGCGGGTGCCGCCGGGAGAGCTCGAGCGCCCGGAATCGAGTTTCGAACCCCGCCCGCCTCTAAGGGACGTGCGGCCGGATGGCCTGCTTGCTGGGTGCCGGAAGGGGTGAGCGCTCGTGCGGCAACCGCGCGTACGAGCAGCCTCAATTGCGTCCACTTCGAGAGCGACGGGCGATGCTCGAGCGTATTGTAACCGGAGGCTTCAATGGCATCGAGAATTGCGAGCCCGCCTCGACTGAAGAGTTCGAGATCCACCCGCAGCGGGCCATCCACCCGGTCGATCAGCAGCCATCCTGCATCAAAAAGCTCCCGGGTTCGCGTGATCAAGTCCTTCATCAGCCGCACGTAGCGCTCATCAAATCGCCTCCCGAGAATATCCGCCTCGGTCAACCCGTGGGAGGCCAGCGCATCGAAGGGGATGTAAATGCGGCCCTTCTCGAGATCGCATGACACATCCTGCCAGAAGTTCGCGAGCTGCAAGGCCGTGCAGGTGTGGTCGGAGAGGCGCTGCCGGTCCCGATCGCGATAATCGCACAGATAAAGGACCAGCCGCCCGACGGGGTTTGCCGAATACACGCAATAGCCGAGAACATCGTCCCACGAAGCGTAGCGACCGACCCTTTGATCCTGCCGGAAAGCGCGCAGCAGGTCGCTGAACGGCTCGATCGGAATGCACTTTGCCCGAATTGTCTCGGCGAGAGCCACGAACACCGGATGTCGAGGCCCGCGGCCGCTCTCGTAGATGAGGCGGAGCTCATTCTCCCAGGCGGTCAGCAGCCCGATGGCCCGTGCGGGATCGCTGACTTCGTCCGAGAGATCATCCGACCAGCGGCAGTACGCGTAGAGGTTATAGAAGTGCTGATCCAGCCGGCGCGGAAGAAACCAGGAGACGACGTTGAAATTTTCATAGTGGTGCCTCGCGAGCCAGCGCGTATAGCGCTCGGCTTCCAGGAGCGCACAACCTTCCGGAGGAAGGTGACGAGCGATTTCTAGTTCTGGTGTGGGCAGCATCGAGCCCTGACGCGGGCGGTGGCTATGGTATGACGGCTGTCTTCAGCTCGCCATTCCGATGTTTCATATGCTCAAACACATGCGGCAATTCGACCAGCGGGACTTCACCGGTAATGAAGTCGCTCGCGCGAATTTCACCGCGCACGATCGTATCAAGCGCCTCGCGTATGAACCGCGGGGTGTGGTGAAACGTTGATTTAATCGTGATCTCCGAATAGTGAAGCACGGCGGGATCAAAATTCACCTGCGTTCCGCGAGGACATCCCCCGAACAGATTCACCGTGCCGCCCTTGCGCACCATCTCAAGAGCCCACTGCCAAGTCGTGGGGGAGCCCACCGCTTCAATTACGGCATCGGCGCCGAGACCGCCGTCGGTTAATCGTCGGACCAGACTCACCGGATTCTCAATCTCCGAGACATTGAACGCCGCCACGGCTCCCAAGCGTTCGGCGGCCCGGACTTGACTCTTGCGCTTGCCGAGCGCGATCACCCGGACTTGCCTTCCCGACAGGATGCGGATGAATTTCAGCCCAATCGGCCCGCTGCCAACGACCACAACCGTCGCGCCCGGAGCGATTTCCATCTCGTCGACGCCCCGCAGAACGCAAGCGAGCGGTTCAACCATGGCGGCGTCCAGAAATGAAACGTGGTCCGGAATCTCGAGCAGGTTTTGCCGAACGATTCTTCCGGGAATGCGGATATATTCCGCATAGGCACCGTTGTTGAAGAGCAAATCCTGGCACAGATTCGGCCGGCCCTTGCGGCAATAGAGACACACGTTGCACGGAGCCGAATTCGAAGGCACGACGCGCATTCCCTGCCGCACTCCGCCGTTGACGGCAGTGCCTTTCACCGCGATCACTCCAGCCAGTTCGTGCCCGAACAGAGCCGGCGGCTCGATCATGCGCGGGTGCGATCCCTGCTTCCACACTTTGAGGTCCGTGCCGCAGGTGAGTGCGACTTCCACGCGCACGAGCACGTCGTCTTCGGCGAGAGACGGAATGTCCACCCGCTCGATCTTCATGTCCTCGCGGCCGTACAACACAGCCGCTGTCATGTGTCGCTCTGATTTCGTCATTGGTGCGATATCACTACTTTCAGGGTATCACTCCCCGGGTGGGCTGCCAATTCAAGCGCCGCCGCGATCCGCTCGAGCGGGAAGTGGTGCGAAATCATCTTGCCGACCGGCAGGCGACGCTCGAAGACAAGCGCCGCCGAGACCTCCTGCTCTTCGATCGAGGCACTGTAACTGCCGAGAACCTCCTTTTCCTCGATTCCCACGGCCGCAGCCGGGAACTCAAGTCGCAACACGGGGTCGTTATGCGCAAACAGCAGCACGCGGCCACCCGGTCGCACGAGGGTGAGAGCCTCCGCGACCAACGAAGGGCTCGGCGCGGCCACGAGCACCGCATCAGCGCCTCTTCCAGCGGTCCTGCTGCGTATTTCGTCAAGAAGATGCCCCTCGGCCGGATCAAAAGATTCTGATGCGCCAAATCTCAAACTCGCTGTACGGCGCCCGGCCATGGGGTCGCTCGTGTACAGAATTGCGCCCTCCTGTTTCGCGAGCATCATCAGCAGGATTCCAATCGGGCCTTGCCCGATGACAACGACCGTTTCCCCTCTAGCCACGCGCCCCTTGTGGACGGCTTTCAAGCACGTATTCACCGGCTCGACAAATGTCGCTTCCTCAAAGCTAATGCCGGGCGGCAGCGCGAGCATTCCCCGCTCGACGATCCACGGCATGGCGCGGACATATTCGGCAAACCCGCCACCATTCGGATCAAATCCAGCGGTAAGCCCCACTTTCTTGTATCCCGCACACTGCGAGAAAAGCTTATGGTCGCAATAGAAGCACTCGCCACAGGGAACGTGATGAAAACTTACCACCCGGTCGCCGGGCTTGAATTTCGTGACGCCCCGGCCCGTTCTGGCGACCGTACCCGCAAGTTCGTGGCCCAGGATCTGCGGCGGAGCAAGAAATCCCCGCTGGATTTTCTTGATATCCGTTCCGCAAACACCGCAGGCTCCCACGCGCACGAGCACTTCGCCTTCGCCGATCTCCGGGATCGGCACCGACTCGACCACGACGCGCCCTACGCCGCGATACACTCCCGCGCGCATATGTCCGTTTCGCTTTCCTTCGGCGCCGTGCGCTCTGACTTCTGCCGTTACTTGGTTCATCGGCCCGCTCAACCCCCTCGAACTTCGTGCCCTTTCGAGCCGCCAATCGCCCTTTGTTCTCGATGATTTAGGCGATTTCCGAACCGCCCACCGCGGTCGACTGGAAGCCCGAGACCTGGCCTCCGCCCCTCCGGTTGTTCGAGCGCGAGTCTTCCGACGTAGGTGTCAAGAAACCGCCCGAGCGACTCCGCGACGACTCGACTCTGCGTGGACAGGCGCACAAGAGCCCGGAGGGATCGCGGCCCGAGCGCCACCTGGCCGAGAACACGCGAAATGCTGACTTGCCCGCCGCCCGTGAGAACCTTGTTGAAATCGAAGGGTAAATCCTCATCCGATGTATCGCTGATCGCGCGCAGGGCGATGGCCGGAACAAGCTCCCTCTGTGCGCAGCTCATAACGATCGAGCTCTCCATCTCAACCGCGTCCGCTCGAGGGCTCAAGAGCCGCTTATCATGCGCCGTGAGGCAGATTGTGTCTCGGGTGTAGAACGCCTCGACAGGAGCTGCCCCCTGCTCGGAAGCTGAGCGCAGGAGCGACCGATCGCTCTCCGGCGCAAAACGCGGGTCGAGCCGTTCGTCAAATACCCTGCGGGCCGCCAGAATCGCTCCCCGCCCGTAGACTGGGCGCAGAGCGCCGGCGAATCCGGAAGATATGACGACGTCCGGTGACCACCGGAAACCTGCTCGAATCGCGTCGCCTGCTGTCTTGCACCCGACTCCGGTCAGCAACACGCGCACTTGGGAGGCACCCACACGGGCTTCGTAGCACGGATGCGAACCTTGGACCATCCGACGAAAGCCGCGCATCCTACGCCACGGGCCGAATTCATGATCGAGCGCGAACGTTACGAGTACCTTCAATTTGAATTCCTATGCGGCCCTTGCATGCGCGACTGGTTTGCGACGTGCACGCGCGCCGGTGTAGCCGTGATCTACATACCAGCGAACAGCGCGCTCAAGAGCGGCCTCGACCGGGCCAGGCTGGTAGCCCAGTTCCGTTCGAGCCTTGTCGCACTCGACGAACATTCGATGCCGCGACATCTTGACGCCTTCGAGCGGTATCTGCGGCTCGCGGCCCGTGAGACGCGAGAACCACTCGTCCGCATATCCGGCGGCCAGCGCCACGGCGTGCGGTAACCGGACAAGGGGTGCTGGGCGGCCGGTAATTCGAGCGAGTGCCTTCAGGATCTGTTTGAGCGTCATATTCCGACCGCCCAGGATATACCGCTCTCCGATGCGGCCGCGGTCCATGGCGAGAAGATGGCCCGCCGCGACGTCCTCGACCGAAACGACGTTCAGTCCCGTGTCGACGTACGCAGGCATCTTGCCGTTCAAGAAATTTACGATGATGCGACCGGTTGGCGTCGGCTTCCAATCGCCGGGTCCGACCGGCGCAGTCGGATTGACGATCACGACCGGCACTCCCGAGGCTGCGGCCTTGGTTGCTTCGAGCTCAGCCAGAAACTTCGAGCGCTTGTAGTGCCCGATCATGTCTCCAAGTTGTGCGCCTGCTTTTTCGTTGGGGAGACTCTCTCCATCGCTCGGGACCGCGATCGTCGCCACCGTGCTCGTGTAAACGACACGCTCGACTCCCGCCCGTCGTGCAGCCTCGAAAAGACGGCGCGTGCCCCCGACATTGCTCTCGTAAATCTCATCCGGATTTCGAGTCCACAACCGGTAATCCGCCGCTACATGGAAGACTCGGCAGACGCCCGCGATGGCCCGATCAAGAGAAATCGCATCACGCAGATCTCCCTCGACGCGCTCGACGGGAAGTTCTTCCAGCAATTGCAGATTGCTGCTGGGACGAACCAGCACGCGAACAGAAATTCCTGCATTCACAAGTTGCCGGGCAACGTGGTTGCCCACGAACCCGGTAGCACCTGTGACGAGAATGGTCATAAGATGCGGAAAACCTCGTTCTCCTGCCCCCGAGCGGGTGGAACTTGCGGGGCGCCCTTCCCGTTACCGCTCGAATGACCATTGTGGCGGTCGCCATCTTCCGCCTTCGCGGGCTTGCCCTTCAGTCCTCCCATGCGCCCGGAAATCGTCCAGCTCAGCATCTTCCAGGTGTCGCCGAATTTCTTGTTGCCGCCGATTACGGCAGAAGCCTCGTAACCGGCGTGGACCATGCAATCTTCGCAACGCGGGTCGCGTCCGCGGCCGTATTTCTCCCACGGAGTGTTGTCGATGAGCTCTTTGAACGTTTCGTGATGAGCGTCGGTCATAAGGTAGCACGGCCCCTTCCAGCCACGGGGGTTGTAGGTAGGATTGCCCCAGGCCGTGCACATCAGCTCGCGCTCGCCGCGGAGATACTCCATGTAGATCGGAGAGGTGACGATGTTGTAGCGCTCAAGCAACTGGCTGGCCTGCTTGAATTTTTCGCGAATCTCGGCGCGCGACATGAAGATTTCCTTCGTCATCACCGCCGCGTACGAATAGGCTGGCGAGATCATGTGGCCATCCACTCCGAGTGTCTGCAAATAGGCAAAAAGCTCGGCGATCTCTTCGATGTCGGTTTCCTTGTAGACGGTCGTGTTCGAACTGACCAGGAAGCCCGCCGCCTTGGCTACCTTGATGCCTTCGATCGCTTCCCGGAACACCCCGTCGCGCTCGACGCAAATGTCGTGCGTTTTCTCGAGACCATCGAGGTGCACGTTGAAGAAGAACCGCGAGGTGGGCTTGAAATCGCGAAGGCGCTTGCGGATGAACATCCCGTTCGTGCAAAGGTAGATGTGCTTGTTCCGCGCCAGAATCTCGCTCGCCAGCCGGCCGATTTCGGGGTAAATCAACGGCTCGCCTCCGCAGATCGAAACGATCGGCGCGCCACACTCATCGACGCCCTTCAGGCACTCGTCGACCGTGAGAGACTCGTTGATCGTAGACTTATACTCGCGAATGCGCCCACAGCCGGTACACGTGAGGTTGCAGGCGTGCAGCGGCTCAAGCATCATCACCAGCGGATACTTCTTTTCGCCGCTGAGCCCCTTCCGGACCAGGTACCCAGCCATGCTGGCCGTCAAACCAAGTGGAACTCTCATCCATTTACCCCCACAGATCGATTGGGATGCTCTGTCTCATCGGCGGAAATCTGCGCGCCAGCGAATTTTCTTTTCCCCCTCGACAGATTGTCATAGCGTGCGAGCGCGTAGAGAGGGAACGCGTTCCGATACAGGTGATATTTCAGGTAGAAAACGCAGGGGAAACCCGTACCCGTAAATTCATTTTCGTCCCAGGTGCCGTCCGCGTTCTGATGCGAGATAAGCCACGAAACAGCGCGTTCGATCGCCGGGTCCCCCAGCTCGACGACAGCCAGAAGACCAATCAAGCCCCACGCGGTTTGCGAAGCAGTGCTCCCCCCCTTTCCCTTTAACTGAGGGTCATAGTAAGAGAGGATCGACTCACCAAAACCGCCATCGGGATTCTGCACCGAGCGCAGCCAGCCAGCGGCGCGCTGGCAGGCAGGCTCGGAGGTCAGACCAACCTTTTCGAGCGCGCGCAGAACTCCGCTCGTCCCGTAAACGTAGTTCACACCCCAGCGCCCAAACCAGGCACCGTCCGCCGTCTGCTCGTGCCGGAGGAACGCCAAGGCACGCTCGATCGCCGGATGCGTCGAGGGCCAACCCATCTGCCCCAAGCACTCGACAACGCGGGCCGTGACGTCGGCTGTCGAACCGTCTAGCATCGCGTTATGATCTGCGAAGGGAATATGGTTTAGAAACTGCAGGTTGTTTTCGTGATCGAAGGCCCCCCAGCCGCCGTCGCTATTCTGCATGCTCGCGAGCCAGGCCAGCCCGCAGCGAATCGCGCTGCGGAGCCGGGCCGGCTCTCGATCTGACACGTGTCCGAGGGCCATCAACACGAACGCGGTATCGTCCACGTCGGGATAAAAGTCGTTTCGGAATTCGAAGGCCCATCCGCCCGGGCGCGCCTTCTGGTTCTTCACCTGCCAGTCGCCGGGACCGAGAATCTGGCGATCGAGCAGCCAGCGCTCGGCCGCTACGAGCGACGGATGCGCCGGATCGAGCCCGGCCTCTTCGAGAGAGACCATCGCGATCGCCGTGTCCCAGACCGGGGACACGCAGGGTTGCACCCGGAGCGTGTTGCGCTGTTCGACTTCGTAGCGCGAGAGAAACTGTATTTCGCGCGCGACCAGCGGGTCTGACGCATCACCGCCGTCGGCGAGCAAGGCATAGATGGAATTCATCATGGCCGGGTAAATCGTCCCCAGACCTTCGCTGCGCTCCAAACGCTCGAGCATCCACTTTCTCGCCTGCTCAAGCGCTCGGCGACGGAACGGCTTCCAAGGCCAGGACTCGTAAAACTTCAGGCAACGGTCTAGTGCGAGGAAAAAATTTCGCCACGAGACAATGCGCTTGTCCGGGACGAATGATTTCGGCCTCGCGCCCGGGACCTTGAACAGCTCATCGACCTTCACACCCTCGGGCAAGCGCCAGCCTGGCTTATGCGCATAGACGATTGCGAGCGGAATCACGATTCCGCGAGTCCACGACGACATCTCGTAAAGATTCAGCGGGAACCAATTGGGCAGGAGCATCAGCTCCGGAGGTATTGCCGGAACCAGGCTCCAATCGAGGGCGCCCACCATGGCTAGATAAAAACGCACGTAGGAATTCGTTGCTTCGAGGCCGCCCAGATGGTGAATTCTCTGCTTGGCGCTCTCCATGTGCGCGTCGGTCGATCGGTCGCCGGCCAGCCGCAGCGCAACATACGCCTTCACCGTCGCGTTCAGCTCGGACGGCCCCCCATAGAAGATGTTCCAGCCGCCATCCGGCAGCTGCCGTTCGCGGATGTAGTTTGCAAGCTTGGGAACTCGTTCGGAGTTCAGCTGGCCAAGGATGTGCAGGTAGAGAATGTAATCGGACTCAAGCGTCGTGTCAGCCTCTAGCTCGGCCCACCAATAGCCCTCCTGGGCCTGCGCGCTCAGTAACCAGTTGACGCTCCTGCCGACTGCCTGTTCGACCGCGGAATTGGCATTCCGCGCGGGCACAGCCACCGCACCATGCGCAACGCGCGCGCCATTGGCTTCGACGCGCAGTCTTGCCTCAGGTGTCATCAAGCCCTCAGTCATATCCCCATTCTCGCCTGATCCCCTGCGGTCAGGCACTCACCGGGGGGGCGCACCATGTGTGGACAACGTTTGGCCGGTCCGAATGCACTCCGCGTCAGTCGCGACGCGGTGCCGCCGTGGGCTGGGCAATGCGGGCCGTCCTCGGGCACGCACCGGATCGACGACAGACCTTCGCAGCGGATCGGTCAGAGCCTTCCCGGACAGGAAATCACCCAATCTGTCAGAATTCCAGATACTTACGGCCCCGTCTTTATTATCTTTTGTATCCCGTCCGGGGTCAACCAAAAAACAAGCCCCGGCGAGGAAGGCGACGAATGGCGAACGGAAAACGAATGCCTGAGGCATATCGCAGATCCGCGTCAGCCGATCGACTTCCATCCGGACCACGGGCAGATACAGGCCGGAGTTCAAGACGGCATCCGTTTCTGCGCCCACCTGCAATCCTGGCTCGAGCGGTCGCGCCCGGAGATTCGCTCGCCTTCGTCGATTCCGATCCGTCGGACCCTCCACCGGATATCTCCAGTCAACGGTGGTCTTCTGCGGGCTCAATCACCGCCGCTTCTGCGTTCGAGAACTCGAATCCGCCCGGCCAGTTCCGACAGCCGGGCGAACCACGCGAACTGCTCTTTGAATTGCCGCAGAGGTCGCGCCGGCGTGCCCCAAACAATTTGTCCGCGGCGAATGATCTTGCCATCGAGGACTCCCGCCTGCCCGCCCACCACGGCTTCGTCCTCGATCGTCGTGTGGTCCCCGATTCCCACCTGTCCCGCGACGGTGACGCGCTTCCCGATCGTGCTGCTTCCGGAGACGCCCGTCTGCGCGGCGATGATCGTGTCGGCTCCGACCTGTACGTTGTGGGCGATTTGAACCAAGTTGTCGATTTTCACTCCGTTCCCGATACGCGTTGTCTCAAGCGAACCACGGTCGATTGTCGCATTGCAGCCAATTTCGACGTCGTCGCCGATTTCGACACCGCCGATCTGAGGGAATTTCCGGTGATGCCCGTCGCCGAAAACGTAACCGAAACCGTCGCCGCCAATCACAACCCCTGAGTGCAGCTCCACCCGATCGCCTAGTCGCGTACCCGCGTAAAGGGTGACCCGCGGATGCAACCAGCAACCCTCCCCAACGCGGGTTCCACGGCCGAGAAAACAGAAGGCTTCGATCACCGTCGCCCGGTCGACTTGTGTCTCCTCTTCGATCACGGCGTAGGGGCCGACCGAGACATTCTCGCCGAGTTGCGCGCTCGAAGCCACGATCGCCGTCCGATGCAAGGCCGCCTGCGGGCCTGGCTTCTGCAAAAGCCACCCTGCCGCCTTGGCAAAGGCGAACTTCGGTTTACCCGTTTCGATGATGGTCTTTCCCGCCAGGCGCACGCCGGGCAGAGCGAGCACACATCGGGCTCGGGAAACGGCCGCACGCTCTTGGTGCCGCGGCGAATCCACATAAATGAGATCCTCGGCGTGCGCGCGGTCAGGACTGGCCACGCCCGAGACCGGCGCGAGCGCATCTCCTTCAAGTCTCGCCCCCAGGTATTGGGCGATCTCACCGGCAGTGTGGGTCATGGCAACCTCTCGGCGAAAGGATTTTCCAGGCCGGGACAAAATTTCTGAGCGACGCCCGCTGTCCCACCCGGGGTTCGAAAGCTCCGGTGGAAACGCGCGGCACTCCTGCTCGGCCAGCGAGCGAAGGAACCTAAAACGGATAGATCGGCTTCTCACCAGGCGGGCGCGTCTTCCACCGCTTGTGGACCCAAATCCACTGATCAGGATGTTCGGTGACGTAGTCTTCAATGACGCGAGTGAAGCGCGCAGTGTTCTCGCGGACGTCCGCCTCTTCGTCGCCGGTTCGTCGAAGTTCGACGGCCGGCCCAAAGCGAAGACAATAAATCCTGCGCTCCTCATCCCAGCAGAGAAACCCCGGTACGACCGCGGCTCCCGTGCGCAGGGCCACCCGCGCCAGGCCCGAAGTAGTCGACGCGGGAATTCCGAAAAAATTTACGAACACGCCCTCTTCAAGGGAGGTGTTTTGATCGGAGAGAACTCCAACCGTACCGCCTTCGCCAAGAACTTTCAGAACCGCTCGCGCGGACCTGTTTTTCTCGATGGGCCGATTCCCCGATAGGCACCGATACTCGTTGATGAGCCCATTGACGAGGGGGTTGGCGATGGGCCGAACCAGAAAGTGCAGCGGATAACCATACAACGCATGGGCAAACGGCGCCAGCTCCCAGGCGCTCATATGCCCGGTCAGAAACAACACACCCTTCCCCCGACGCCGCGCCTGTTCGAAGTATTCCGATCCGTCAAGGACCACGATGCTCTCGATTTTCTCTCGACTGTATTTCGGAAAGTGCGAAAACTCACCGGCCATCCAGCCAATCTGCTGGATCATCCGCCGGATTATCCGCCTGCGCTTCCCGTCCGTCCAGTCCGGAAACGCCAGCCGCAGATTGAACATCGCGGCGCGGCGCAGCGGCACGCGAACCGCGTACGCGGCACCCGCAAAGCACGCGCCGACGAATCGCGCCGCCGGCCGCGGCAAGAGTCCGAGTGATTTGAGACCCGCCCATGCCGCGGCATACTCGAGCCATTCCCGCATCTCGAGCCATTATGCCGAGGGAGGAGAACGGATACCAGGGAATGAGGTGGCCGTACTTCTAGCGACGCCGCGGGGCGAGAGGCCCGAGCGAGCCGGAGTCTGGGCGCTCGGGGCTTCGGGAGCAGCTCGAGATTCCGGCGCCGGTGATAGACTCGAAAGACGTTGAGCGCATTGACCCTCAGGCACGATCGCAGGACCACGAAACCCGTCGTGCTGTCGGCGGCCGCCGTGTTCATCTGTTTGTTCGGTCATCTCGGCGCTTTCGGTCTGGTTGGCCCCGATGAGCCCCGCTATGCCTGGATCGCACGCGCGATGGCGAGGACAGGGGACTGGGTGACACCTCGACTTTATGGTCAGCCGTGGTTTGAGAAACCGATTCTCTACTACTGGGCAGCGGCTCCGGGGTTTCTGCTGCACCTTCCGGACGAATGGGCGGCGCGCTTCCCTTCCGCATTGGCGGCCCTTCTGGCGGCGATGGCCATCGGATGGCTGGGGTGGAGCTACTATGGCGAGGGCCTGGATTTCCCCCGAGCTCCCGCTCTGCTCGCACCTCTGCTGTTCTCGACCAGCGTCGCGGCGATCGGCTTCGCTCGCGCTGCGACGCCCGACATGCTGTTCACGGCGATGGTCACGCTCGCGATGGCCGCCGCGGCGCACGTACTTCGGTCCGCTCGTGCATTCCATTCGGACTCCGACGCCGGCCGCGTCTCCCCGCGCGGGGACACGCTGTCGCTTCCTCTGTTCGGGGCGTTCCTTGGCCTTGCAGTGCTGGCGAAGGGTCCATCGGCCATTCTCCTCGCCGGCGGGGCAATCGGACTGTGGGCCCTTGCCACCAAGCGGTGGCAAGGGGCCATTCGGCTCGCACATCCGCTCGCGATAGCCGCCTTCGCGATTGTTTCGCTACCCTGGTATGTCCTATGCTCGGTGCGAAATCCCGACTTCCTCCGTGTGTTTATTGGCGAGCATAATGTGGCTCGCTATCTGACTCCTGTATTTCAACACCAACAACCGTTCTGGTTTTTCGGGCCAATCATCCTTCTCGCCCTGCTACCCTGGACGGCCCTGCTGTGGCCTGTGGCCCGTGAAGGTCTCCGGCTCGCGAGCGATAGGTCGCCGAACGGTTCGCCCGGATTGTTTTTTGCCTCTTGGGCGATTTTCCCCGTTTTATTCTTCAGCTTTTCTCAATCGAAGCTGCCTGGCTATATTCTTCCCTCCGTTCCCCCTCTCGCATTGCTCCTGAGTGCCGCGCTCGTTCGCACCTTGAGCCTCCCGGCCCCCTCGGTTCGGCGCACCGCCGCCGCGCTTGGCGGTGCGCTTGGACTGACGTGGATCACGCTAGGCCTTTCGGCCCTACACTCGATGAGCCATCTTCGGCTCGTACCGCGTGGTGCGATTGAAAGAATGATCATTCTCTCGGCATCGGTTGCCATTGTCGGCGGCGTCCTGGTGGCCGTTCTCGGCCTCGCGGGCAGACATTCTTTCGTGCTGCTTTCGGTCTTGCTGACAATTCTATGTTTGGAAATCACCGGCCTCAGGATCCTGCCGTCGCTCGATCCTTACGTTTCGGCAAGATGGCATGCCCAGTTCATGCGGAATGATCTGCGCCCGGACCGGATCCTCACCTACCACCTCAAGCGCTCCTGGACCTATGGCCTCGCCTTTTACCTTGGCCGGGAGCTGCCTGAGTGGTCGGCGGCGGATCCCGAACCCGCGCTCGTCTTGACCACGCCTCAGGGCTTGGAGGAGATGATCAGGCTTGGCAGGTTCCGCGGCGCGCTCGATGAACCGGACCAGGGGATCCTCTACGTGCCAGCGCTTCCGGCCCGGCGTCAGTGATCGCTGCGCGAAGTCGGTGGGATATTTTGCAGGAAGAAATTCACGATCCGATTTTCGTAGCTCTTTCGATCATCATCGGACATGTCTAGATAGCTCAGCCGGTCGCGAACGATCTGCTTCGGCTCCGGCGCCTTGTTAAATAGTTCGAGCGTACTGTTTGCCAGGCGGGGACGATCGTCGGACTGGATAAAAAGCTTAGGGACGCCGGCGGTCTGGCCGAGATGCGCCGATACCGGTGGGTCGCGCCGGTAGCGATAGGTCAACATCCGGAACCCGCGATCCGAAAACAGACTGACCAAGGGTAGAACCGTCAGGCCGGAACCGCTGGCCTCGACCTGAATCATGTCCCGCGGATCATCGTAGGCGTCATCGACGGCCAAAGCTCGGATCCGCGGGTCCGTGGTCGAGACCTCGAGTGCTACGTATCCGCCCATATCGACACCCCAGAGTCCAAAATGCCCGAGATCCACGTCGTCCCGGGTCGAAAGGGCCTTGACCGCAGAAGCCAGTTCGCCCGTTTCGTGATAACCAAGCGTCGTGATGCCCGGGCTTGTGCCGTGCCCCGTGAAATCGAACAAGAATACGTTGAACTCGTGATCCTGCAGAGCTGTCACCAGCGTTAACACGTCGCCGCGCTGGGCTTGATATCCGTGGCACACGATGACGGTCGGAGCTCCGCGCAGGCCCGGGAAGAACCAGCCGTCCCGCATCCCCGCGCCTGCTACGGGAAACGAAAACGTCGTCGGGTGGCCCATCATTACGTTCAGGTCGAACGTCGAGGTAGTCCGCGTCGAACGCAGAATCTGGTACAGCAGAAAGCCGGAGACCGCCGAGACCGAGGCGATGCCGAACACAAGCAACGCCAGGACGCCGGAGAACGCCTTGGCGACATGGGTTGTAGGATAGCGGAGCTCTGAGAGGACGGCCATCCGTTATGGGCTGTTGCTGAGAATTTTAGGCCTCAGGACGCAAATGGTAGCATACTTTGCCTGGAGTTATATTTTACTGATAGTATCGTTGTCATCTTGGTTATCCGTCCCTGATTCAAATTCCAGCCGCGCCGTCCCGCCGTGAACGGCGGGTCAGCGGCCTCGGTTTTCGATGGGTTGGCCGAGCGTTTCGGGCGTGGCGCGACCCGGCGCAGAGCGGACCCGTTCGACCAGAAAGCGCGCTTATGCTGCCCGGAATCGACCGGCCCGAATCGATCGAGCAGGGTCCGAGCGCATCTGCTTTTCCGGGAGCCCGTCGTTTCGCTCGACACCGCCCGCGCGGGAAGCGTGAAGAGATAGGATCGCTTCGGCCGTTGATTTCGACGGTTTGGGCATGGGAATCGGCGGCGATCTCCGGCAGAATCGATCGAGCCACATCTCGCCTCTCAGAAACTGAGGTTAGGCGACGAAACTGCGTCGAGAACACGACGTGCACGGCTAGGTGATACACACGGCGGCTTGCGCGATCATAAAGGCAGTTGCCCTAAACTGCGCGCACAACGACCGCCGCCCGGGAGGATGCTCATGCCACCGCATGAGCTCAGTCTGTCGGCAGCACTGCCCGTCCACGCCGTCGGGATTGGGTTCTTGAACGGCAGGACGCTATAATGTCTGGGGAGTCAGCTAACTCAGCTTCGATGCAGATT
>DATMRE010000145.1:0-6345 GCA_035566475.1 Verrucomicrobiia bacterium
CTCGGGACAGCTCGAGCTCCTAGATCCGGGCCGCGACGAAGGGCTCGAACGGCTGGCACGCGCGACCGATCGCCTCCGCGATCGATTCGGTTTCTCGAAGGTCCAGCTCGGGAGTTCACTCGCGAATCGCTCGAGGCCTGATCCGCCTTCCCCGCCCGTGGCGCGCCCGCCAGGGAACACATCGGCCGGCCGGTCCGACCCGTCTGAGCAACCGAAGGCCTGGCGCGGCTTTTAACAATCGCCGATTTCCCTCATAATTCCGCTGTGAACGCCTCCGAGCTCGCTCGCGTGGTCTGCCGACGATTGAGGGCAGCAGGCTATCAGGCTTATCTGGTCGGCGGGTGTGTGCGCGACATTCTGCTGGGGCGAGAACCGGAGGATTTCGACGTTTCAACCGACGCGACCCCCGAGCGGGTCGGGGAGCTCTTTCCCGAGAGCCTCTCCGTCGGTGCTCAGTTCGGAGTCATGATCGTCACGGACCATTCGGAATCCGCCCAGGTCGAAGTGGCGACGTTTCGCTCCGACCTCGGTTATTCCGACGGCCGCCATCCGGATTGCGTCGTGTATGCGAGGTCGGCCGTGGAGGACGTCAAACGGCGTGATTTCACGATCAACGCCCTGTTGCTCGATCCGGAAACCGATCAAGTCTCGGACTTCGTCGGCGGACGCGACGACCTCCGCCAGGGAATCATCCGCGCGATCGGCCGCCCCGAGGAGCGCTTCCGGGAAGATAAGCTGCGTATGATTCGCGCCGTACGGTTCGCCGCGCGTTTCCGGTATGTGATCGAGGTCTCCACGTTCGAGGCGATCAGGAAGCTCGCGCCTTTGATCCGCGAAGTGTCGGCGGAGCGCATTCGCGATGAGCTACGGAAGCTGCTCACCGAAGGAGCCGCGCGGCGGGGCTTCGAGCTCCTTGACGAAACAGGGCTTCTGCCCGAGCTCCTCGGAGAAGTCGCCCGGATGAAGGGGGTCGAACAGCCGCCCGAGTTCCACCCCGAAGGAGACGTCTGGACGCATACGCTTATGATGCTCGAACAGTTGCCGCGGGCGTGCTCGCCAACACTCGCCTGGGGGGTCCTGCTGCATGACGTTGGGAAGCCTCCGACCTTCACTCCCGCCGCCCGGCCCGGGGGCCGCATCCGTTTCGATGAGCACGTCGAGGTCGGCGCGCGCATGGCCGAGGAGATCTGCCGTCGCCTGCGCTTCTCGAACCCTGAAACCGAGCAGATTCGGTCACTCGTTGCCAACCACCTTCGATTTAAGGATGTGCATCAGATGAAGCCCTCGACCCTCAAGCGCTTTGTGCGCCTCGACCGCTTCGAGGAGCACCTCGAGCTTCATCGTCTTGACTGCCTCTCAAGTCACGGCCATCTGGAGGCCTACGAGTTCGTTCGGAAGTTTCTCACCGAGACCCCACCCGAGGAAGTCAGGCCTCCCCGTCTGCTGAGCGGGGAAGATCTGAAAGCGCTTGGATTCGTCCCCGGGCCACCGTTCAAGGAGATGCTGACCGCCCTAGAGGAGGCTCAGCTAAACGGGGTGGTTCGAACCCGGGAGGAAGCTCTGCGGCTGGTCCGGGAGACCTTCAAGCCTCCCTCTGGGAATGGATAACATGCTGCAATATAAGAATTTGCTGGAATTGCACAGTTGGCTCGAACGATCCCGTCGCGCCGGCCGGGCCTGGAGCCGCTCCCGGGCAGGAGACTGGCTCCAGCTGAATGTTTAGTGTTTGGCGCTAAGATCTGTTTATAGTCTGCAACGAAATGTAGATCTTTTCTCTGCGACATGCATCTAAGCTTTTATCCAGCCGATTAGGCTACTGAGCGGCTCGCATGGAATCAGCTGGACTTAGTGCCCAGGGGGTACGACATGAGTAAGACAACGAGAGCGATACCGCAAGAGCTTGGAATTCTGCCGGTGAGAGATACGGTCCTGTTTCCGGGCGCCGTTATGCCTCTGCCCGTCGGCCGAGATACCTCGCTCGCCCTGCTTGATTCCTTGGAGGGCCCTGAAAAACTTCTGGGCGTCATCGCCCAGCTCGACCCGCGGATCGAAGCGCCGACCGGCTCGGACCTTCACGGAGTGGGTACGCTTGCGAAGGTTCACAAGATGGTGCGCATGCCCAATGGCAATATTGTGGCCTTTCTCGAAGGGCTCGACCGCATCCGGATGGTCGAAGTCCTGGGCCTCAAACCGTTCTTGAAGGCTCGCGCCGAGGTCCAGCCGGACCTCGAGGACCACCGCGATGCCGAGTTGACGGCGCTTGAGCGCAACGTTCAGGAATTGTTCCGCGAAGTGGTAGCGCGCTCGCCGCAGCTTTCCGACGACCTCCAGACCGAAGTGATGAGTATCGAGTCGCCGGCGCGTCTCGCCGATTTCGTGGCTGCGACGCTTCCTTCGCTCACGACGATGATTCGTCAGGAACTGCTCGAGACGTTCAACGTACGGAAGCGCCTGGAAACCCTGATCGGCGAGCTGTCGAAGGAGAAGGAAGTTCTCGAGCTTCGCAGCAAGATCCACGACCAGGTTCAGGAGCAAGTCAACCAGAGCCAGCGCGAGTTTCTGTTGCGCGAACAAATGAAGGCCATCCAGAAGGAGCTCGGCGAATCCGAAGACGGCCAGGCGGAGGTTGACGAACTCCGCAAAAAAGTCGACGAGTCGGGAATGTCCCTCGAGGCCAAGAAGGAGTGCGATCGCGAATTGAAGAGGCTCGCAAGAATGACTCCAGCTTCGGCCGAGTACATGGTATCGCGGACCTATCTCGAGTGGATGACCTCGCTGCCCTGGAACAAGACCTCCGGCACCGAGGAGGAGGCCATCAACATCCTCAAGGCCCAGGAGATCCTCGATGAGGACCACTACGACCTCGTGAAGGTGAAAGAGCGCATCCTCGACTACCTGGCCGTGAAGAAGCTGCAGCCCGGGATGAAGGGTCCGATTCTTTGCTTCGTCGGGCCGCCGGGGGTGGGCAAGACCTCGCTCGGGAAGTCCATCGCGCGCGCCTTGGGGCGCAAGTTCGTGCGCATCTCGCTTGGCGGAATGCACGACGAGGCGGAGATACGCGGCCACAGGCGCACCTACATCGGTGCCTTGCCGGGCCAGATCATCCAGGGCATTCGTCGCGCCGAGACGCTCGACCCCGTCCTCATGCTCGATGAGGTCGATAAGCTCGGCCGCGACTTCCGCGGCGATCCCTCGGCGGCGCTGATGGAAGTGCTCGACCCGGAGCAGAATTCGACGTTCCGCGACCACTATCTCGACGTGCCGTTCGATCTCTCGAAGGTTCTATTTCTCGCCACGGCCAACTGGATCGATCCGATCCCGGAGCCGCTGCGCGACCGCATGGAGGTCCTCGAACTCGCCGGTTACACCGAGGACGAAAAGGTCCACATCGCGAATCGATTCCTCATCCCGCGCCAGGCCAAGGAGCACGGCATTACACTCGGCGAGCAGATCGAGTTCACCTCCGAGTCCTTGCACGACCTGATTCACCACTACACCCGGGAAGCGGGCGTCAGGAACCTCGAGCGCGAGATCGCCACGCTCGTGCGCAAGCAGGCGCGGCGCATCGCCGAATCCAAGATGGACAAACTCGTCGTCACGCCTGAGGTGATCCGCGAGGCGCTCGGGATTCCGAAGTTCCGCCTCGAAAAGGAAGTCGAGGAGCGAGTGCAGAAGCCCGGCGTTTCAGTCGGACTCGTCTGGACACCGGCAGGCGGCGATATCGTGTTCATCGAAGCCAGCAAGATGCGCGGAGGAAAGCAGTTTACGATGACCGGGCATCTCGGTGAGGTGATGCAGGAGTCCATGCGCGCGGCGCTCAGCTGGGTGCGTTCGAATTCCGAGCGCTACGGCATCGATCCGGACTTCTTCCGCAAGCTCGACCTGCACGTCCACGTGCCATCGGGCGCGATTCCGAAGGACGGGCCGTCGGCTGGCGTCGCCATGGTCACGGCGCTCGTGAGCTTGTTGACGGGGCGTCCGGTAAGGCCTCGCGTGGCGATGACCGGGGAGATTTCCCTCTCCGGGATCGTTCTGCCGATCGGCGGGGTCAAGGAGAAGGTGCTCGGCGCAAAGCGTGCGGGCATCCGGGAAGTCATCCTCCCTCTCGATAACGAGCCGAACGCGAAGGAAGACTTGCAGCCGGAGATGCTCGAAGGCGTACAGATCCACTTCGTGCGAACGGCTGAGCAGGCTCTGGAAATCGCGCTCGGGAAGTTCGATCTGCCGGTGCGTCCGGTGACCGGCGGTCGGCACGGTGAAGACCGTCCACGGCTGGTCGGGCCGGTGCACTGACGGGAAGCGCGGCGAGGACGTTAGCCAAGAAGAGAAGGCCCGGCGAAATTGCTGGGCCTTTTCCTTTTTTGGGTCGACGCGAAACCTTTCTTGTTGCGGAGGGTCGGGCTTTCGCGTACAGGTAGAACCTCTCCGATGCCCTACCGCCCTCGAGAGCTTGTCGTGCGCGCGCGTGAAGCAGCGGCGCTGCTGCTCGCAACACTCGACCGCGACGAGATCGTCGCCCGCTTCCTTGATCTCTATGCGGCCGAGCACCGCCGGCCCGGTCGAGCCGATCAGCCGGGGCGCTATCGTGAGCAGCTCGAGACCATCCGCCGGGAGGCGGTCCTGGCCATGGTGATGCGCATCGAGGCGGCTCTGCCCATACGTCTCAAGGTGAGCGTCGCCGTACGCGGCGTGAAGCCTTCGAAGAAACGGACCGGGGCCAGGCGCGCCCGGCCGGGGAGGACCAAGCGGCAGACGCTCGAGCTGGCCATTCCCTTGCTCGACCTGTTCCGCGAGGAATTTTTCGTCGCACTCGGCGAGGCCCTCGACTGGACGAACCAGGACGCCGAGGCATTCTGGGGTGATCTGGAACTCTACGGCAAGCTGACCGTCCGCGAGCCGCGGCGCCGCGAGGCACGGGCCGCCACCTCGGGGCCCTTCGTGGATCGGGTCGGATTGTTGCTCGATCCCTCGCTCATGGAACAGGCCCGGCGGGCCGCGGGACGACTCCAGCTGGAGCTCAATTCCGCGGCCGATCGCGTCTTGCGAAAGGTCTTTTCCCGGCGCCGCACGAACTGATTCCCCGCTCCTGATTCGTTTCCCGCACGCCCGCCGTGTTGTTCTGCCCACCCGGGGGGTGATTTTTGCTATTCTCGCGACGGTGCTCACGATCTTCTACATCCTGGTGATCCTCCAGATCGCCCTGGGCCTCTACGCTCTTTGGGCCGGTTTCGAGTGGCTGCAAGCGATCCGGCGGTTGCTCGCGTCGCATGCGGGATTCTATGCGCCGGTCGCCGCCGTGATCTGTCCCTGCAAGGGCGATGAAGCGGGGCTTGAAGAAAACCTGACAGCGCTCACGCGATTCGACTATCCCAATTACGAGATCTTTTTCTCGCTCGCGACGAACCTCGACCCCGCGCTCAGGATCATCGAGCGGGTTAAGACATCGAGCCAGCGGCCCGTACATATTGTGTTTGCCGGGCCACCCAAGGATTGCGGCGAGAAGGTCCACAACCTCCGCCGAGCCCTGGAAGGGTTGCCCGCGAGATTCGACGTTTTCGTATTCACCGATTCGGACGTGCGCTTTTCGCACGGCTGGCTCGCGAAGCTCGTCGCCCCGCTTGAAGACAGGCAAATCGGCGCAACGACAACGTATCGCTGGTTGATCCCGAGCGGGGGCATTGGCGCGGGCGGCTTCTCGAGTGCACTGGCCTCCGCCTGGAACGCTGCGGTCCTGACGCTTCTCGGCCGCGCCGGAGACAATTTCTGCTGGGGAGGCGGCACGGCGATCCGCCGGGAGACGTTCCATGACGTAGGTGTGCCCGAAGCCTGGGAGGGCGCTCTCAGCGATGACTTAGCCATGACCGGGGCGATCGAGAAGGCGGGAAAGTCCATCGTTTTCTGTCCGGAATGCCTGGGGGTCACGGTTCACCCCTGGACGGGTCGGGCCCTGCTCGAATTCACGAACCGGCAAATTCTGATCACCCGCGTGTACGCCCGGCGCCGCTGGCTGCTTGGCGCGGCCGCCCACACGAGCTATTCGCTCACCTCGGTTTATGCCCTCGTGGTCATCCTGATTGCGATGGCGGGCGGCGACCCGTGGATCCACCTCGCGCTCATGACCCTGGTCATTCCGCTACTCGCCGCGATGAAGGGGGCTCTGCGAACCGTGGTGGCCTCCGAACTTCTTCCGGAGTGGAAGAACCAGCTCAACCAGTGGAGCTGGGTTTGGACCGCACTGGCCCCCGTGGTTCCGTTTCTGTTTACCTTGAACTTTATCCTGTCGCTCGTGACCAAGCGCATGCGCTGGCGCGGCATCCGCTATGAACTCATCTCGCCGCACGCGAC
>DATMRE010000146.1:0-2154 GCA_035566475.1 Verrucomicrobiia bacterium
ACTCTGACTCCGCCAGTCTAGGTTCGAATCCTAGTCCCCCAGCCAAGCTTTTCAGTAGCTTAGAAGTCTTGCTTCCGACCAAAGCTGCTATGGGTATCACCAGGGTATCCCCGGACGCGAACTCACACCGGGACGCGGAGTGCGAACGACCGGGACGGAGAGGGTTGCCGAGCGAGCGCGCCCCTAGCAGGACGCCGGCGGGATTTGACGGGGGCGACGGCGCCCGAAGCGTTGAAAAAGCTTCGCCTTTCATGCGGTGGCGACTCCGAGGCATCCGCCACCGCGGTTGAAATAACCCAACCGTACGAAAAGGATAGACCGCCACCGCCGGGGCGGTTATTGAATGCGCTCTCCCCTGTTCTTTCTACCCGGCTGGTGCCGGGCGGTAGACTACGCGTGAACACAGGGAACCGCGCACCCGCGTGTTTCCCGAGGGTGTTTTATTCCGCGGGCCGCCCGACGAGCGGGAAGCCCTGTGTTCAAGCGCCCAGTGCGCGGGCCGCGCGGTAGTCACTCCGCAACGGCCGCTGAAACTCTCTCACGCTGGCATCGTCCGGGCAACTTCCGTCGCCTGGGCGCCTCGCTGGTTTCAGCTCGGCGGTCTACGGGACCGTACCGGCGTGCACATTCGGCGAGTGAACCGCGCCGCCGCGGGGCCGCCTCAAAGGCTCTCGGGCGCGAGACATGCAGCGATCATTATCGCTGACCGGGACGGTATTTCGACTTCCAACCTGGCGGGTTCATTCCTGAGCACTCCGGGCTGGCGCGCTGGTACAGGTCGATCAGCGCCTCGCAGTCATCCGGTTCCCACTGATCGAGCGGCAAGATCGTAGAGCAATCGCGCTCGCCGACGATCCAGCCGTATTTCTCAAATAGCCGATACCCGACTTCGAGACGATACTGGTTCAGCGAGTTACCGTAGTTTGGTATCGCAATGAATGAATATTTCATCGCGTAACTGTGAAAGGCCTGCGCGAAGGCCCCATTCAAGTTGCCGTCGCTCGCGTCTTTCGTCATTCGTCTCCCGAGATCGGCCCACGATTTCGCTCGTGTCGACCAATGGACACTTGCTCAGCAGCATCCAGAATTCCCTGCGCTCCGCTTCCGTCAGCTCCTCATGATCATCGTGGAAGGTGCGGTATAACTCCCAGAACCGGGCATTCTCGACAGGCGACAACACCCCGAAGTCGTAAACCTTTTCTGGCTCTTCCTCAGCCGGAAACCTGAGTCTGTCCAATCGCCGCAGGAACTCCCGCGACCGCATCGTCATCGTCGCGCGCTAATACGGCTGTCGCCACCGCGATTCTTCCATTCCTCGATACTACGCAGCCGCTGGTCGAACTCGCTCGCTTCAAGCGTCCGGACGAAAGCCTCGACGAGCTTCGCCAGCTCCGCCGTTTCACCCGGGGTGATCTCGGCCGCGGCAACCGCGTCAATGAGCGCGGCCATGGCTTCGGTAGCGTCACCAGGAGCATGCAAGCGGGGCAGCTCGAAATTGACAGGCCGCTCGCGACGCGGCGGCAATATCCGGTCGAGACACAAGCGCATCGCTGTGCTGTCTCCCGCGAGCGCCATCTCCACGGCTTTCCGCGTGAGCGCTTCCGCCTCGCCGTCGAGCAGCATCTCGGCCACTACCGTCGGCTTGTGACGCGCGCCCTTGGGCCGACCAGGATTGCCTTTTGCGAACGGCCGCCCACTGCCACGTCCTGGCGTTTTGCTGGCGTTATTTCGCGACTTGCTCATCATCGTTGGCCCAGATACGCCCGATCACCGGCCAACCCGATCGGGCACGCGCCCGGCTAAGCTTCAAGGAGCTGCTGAAGCAGAGCTGGGCGCGTTGATCTTCGGGCCCGTCGCTCATTCTACACGGAAATCCGAGAAAATGGTCCCTCGATGTTGACAGGCTTCCGGTTGTCGCCGACCGGCACATCTCAGCGCCGAGGGAGAGCCCACAGGTCCAACCCTATGCGGCCACGACGATCGATGAGCTGTGTGTCGAGGCGGGCGTCGCCAAAGGCAACTCCACAGGGTCAACATCAGTAAGCCTTGATTTATGAAACAGAAAAGGAGCTGCGGCTCGGCCGGAGGACCAATGAAGCATTGAGAGCACGATTGGTGAGGCGACGCTCGACGTCTCGGGAACATCCGCCGATG
>DATMRE010000147.1:0-2004 GCA_035566475.1 Verrucomicrobiia bacterium
TATGGCCGGGAAGATCTCGTCTCGGGTCGGCTGCGATGGACGGAACTGACGCCGGCCGAGTGGCGTGACGCCGACGAACAGATCATCGCAGAGCTAAAGGCGGTTGGAACCTTCAAACCGCGCGAGAAAGAGTACTTTCGCAAAGACGGCAGCCGCGTGCCGGTTCTGGTCGCCCGCGCGCTTTTCGAGTGGAAGCCAGACGAAGGGGTTTCCTTTGTCATCGACCTCACCGACCGCGAGCAAGCGGAGGAGAAGTTGCGCGCCAGCGAACAGCGCTTTCGCGATTATGCCGAGACAGCCTCGGATTGGCTCTGGGAGACCGGGCCGGATCACCGGATCATCACGATATCCGAAAATATCAATGTCGCTGGTCTACCCCTCTTCCGCCTGCAGGGGGTAACGCGATGGGAAGTCGCATCCGATCTAGAGACCGAGCAGGAAAAATGGCGCCGGCATCGGGAGGCGCTTGATGCCCACTGGCCGTTTCGGGATTTCGTCTATGGCGTCATCAACGAAAGCGGGTCCCAAATTTATATCCGAACCAGCGGCAAGCCGGTATTTGACGTCGAGGGTCGTTTCCTTGGCTATCGCGGCACTGCCACCGACACCACCGCGTCGATACGCGCGGAGCAGGCGGAAAAGGCCCTGCGCAAGGCTCAGGCGGAGCTCGCTCACGTCACGCGCGTGACCATGCTGGGCGAACTGACAGCATCGATCGCCCACGAGGTAAACCAGCCGCTCTCCGCGGTCGCCGCCAACGCCGAAGCCTGTCTGCGCTGGCTCGATCGCGCAACTCCCGACCTGGACGCAGTGCGCCGCTCGGTGGAATGGGTCATAGACGACAACAATCGGGCAGCTGCGGTAATCCAGCGTGTCCGTGCACTCGCGAAGAAAGCCGAGATTGAGAGGGTGCCGCTCGACATCAATGACCTCGTCAGGGAGGTCATCGCGTTGGTGCAGCGCGAGTTAATCAGTCACCAGGTGTCGCTACGAATGGAGTTGGCACCGGCTCTCCCCATGATCCCTGGAGATCGGGTCCAACTGCAACAGGTCATCATCAACCTGGTGATGAATGGCATTGAAGCCATGCAATCGGTCACGGATCGGCCACGCGAACTGGTGATCCGATCCCACCAAGACGAGAAGCAACATGTGCTCGCGAGTGTGACGGATTGCGGAGTCGGGATATCGGCCGAGAATGCGGACCGCCTCTTCAACGCCTTTTTCACCACCAAATCCAACGGCATGGGTATGGGACTCTCGATCTGCCGTTCGATCATGGAAGCCCACGGTGGCCGGCTGTGGGCCACGGCAAACATACCCCACGGTGCTACGTTTCAGTTCACCCTGCCGGTAAGCGCAGACACTGCGTCGTGAGGTTGCGTCGTAAGGCCATTCAAAGAATAGGCAGTAGCGCGCCCGAGCGGCGTCGCGGGGATATCGATGCCGAGTGCCTTGGCGGTCTTCACGTTGATGGCCGGCCCGATGCGATCAGGGCTTGATGTCTCAGTTGGGTCAAAAGCTGCCCTGATGGCTCTGAAATCCAACTTCCGCTTTTCCCCCAAAAGCAGACTCAGATCGGACATCGTCGGAGGTCCGTTTCGTGCCAACACCGGAAGTCGCGATAGATATTTTCGAATTCTTTCTTTAAAATCTCGTCGGGGTTCGATGCTGCTGCCAGATCAAGGGTAACACCATGACCATGCTGCGCACGGTTTTCCGGACTTGCACGCTCTGCGAGGCGATGTGCGGGCTGGAGCTCGAGCTCGACGGCGATCGTATTGTTTCGGTGCGTGGCGACGAAAACGATCCATTCTCGCAAGGCTACATCTGCCCCAAGGGCGTCGCAATCGGCGACGTGCACCATGATCCCGATCGCCTACGCACGCCGTTGAGACGCGAGGGCGACGGCAGCTTTGCGCCCATCAAGTGGGACGACGCATTCGCTCTGATCGAAGAGCGCCTTCATGCCGTGCGAGAGAGAGACGGCGCGGACGCCATCGC
>DATMRE010000148.1:0-12897 GCA_035566475.1 Verrucomicrobiia bacterium
CCCAACACTACGCAGCTCGGCAGCTACGACATGCCCGCAGGCCAAGGTGCCGGCACGGGCACAGGCGGCACGAAGGGTGAGAAAGGCCTGGTGGCCAGCACGGGCTTTGGCAGCGGTGTCGCGGTCGGGACCGCAGGCTCGAATCACGGTAGCGTAAAGCAGGGAGAGTTCGCCGACGGACAGGCGGTGACGGGGCCGCGGGTAAGACAGACCACCGCGACGGCCAGGACAACGCCGGTTGAAATACTGTTCAAGCCGAAACCGCAGTATACGGACGAAGCTCGTTCCAGAAAGATCGAGGGGGAAGTACTTTTGCAAGTTGTGTTCCGAGCCTCGGGTGAAATGAGCGTCGAGCGGGTGGTCCAGGGCCTGGGCTATGGCCTCGATGCCTCCGCCGAATCAGCCGCGCATCAGATTCGTTTCAACCCCGCCCAGCAAGATGGCCAACCAGTGGACTCCTCGGCCATCGTCCACATCACGTTTCAATTGGCGTACTGAGGGGAAATTGACATGGCCACGCGGAAGAATCTTTTCGTCGCAATGGTATTAACGGGCGTCCTCTCGAGCACGGGCTCGGCACAGATGCAGGATGCCGACCCGACGCAGGCGCATGCCGGAGACTCAACGGCAGCCAGCCCGGCGACGACAGTGAACCAGGCGATTGATCGCATCGTCGTGCGCGAGCACGACGAAGTCGCCGCGATCCGCCGTTACAACCCGATCGTCGAGACCTACATTCAGGACATGAAGCCCGATAAGGAAATGGGAGAGGTGCCCGTACGTGACCATTACTTCCTCGGCCAGGCGATGCTCACGGCGGGCGTGGTCGACAACTCGCTGATCACGAAAAAGAAGGGAAAGCTCGACCAGTTCAATCCCCTCGCCCATCTGAGCTATTTCACGTCATCGTATGTCCCTGAGGGCTTCCTGCAGATGATTTACATCGATACGACCGGTTTCGACCGGCAGCACTATCAGTTCGAGTACGTGCGCAGCGAGTTCCTCGGTGATGTCAAGTGTCTGGTCTTCGACCTGACGCCGCTGCCGAAATCGGGTAAAGGGCGCTTCAAGGGCCGCTTCTGGGCCGAGGACCAGAACTATACGATCGTCCGATTCAACGGGGTTTACACGCCGGTCGCAGGACCCAACGGATTCAACCTACACTTCGACAGCTGGCGGCTGAATCTCCAGCCGGGACTTTGGCTGCCTGCCTTCATCTTCAGCCAGGAGTCGGATCTCAGGGATTTCCTCGGCAACGATATCCGCTTCAAGTCGCAGACGCGTCTGTGGGGCTATGATCTGAAGAACGCCAGCCACGAAGAGGAATTGAGCGAGCTGACAGTCGAGTCGCCCACCGCAATCCAGGACCAGGCTGGCGCCCAACAGCAGGATCGCTCGCCTATCGACGCGGAGCGCGAATGGCAGCATCAGGCTGAAATCAACGTGCTCGACCGGCTGCAACGGATTGGCTTGCTGGCCACGCCGGGAGAAGTTGACAAGGTTCTCGAGACCGTCGTTAACAATATCGAGGTAACGAACAGTATCGACATTGAACCGGATGTCCACTGCCGCGTCTTGCTCACCGGTACGCTTGAGTCCTTCTCGATCGGGCATACGATCGTGTTGAGCCGCGGCCTGCTCGATGTCCTTCCGGACGAAGCCAGCCTGGCTACCATGCTGGCGCAGGAACTTGCCAATATCATCGTCACGAAGCCATCGACCGACCGGTGGGGCTTCAATGACTCGACGAACGTTTCAACCGTGGAGGCCTTGAGCCGCTTTTCGTTCAAGGACAGCCCAGACCAGATACAGATAGCGAGCAACAAGGCGCTCGAACTGCTGAAGAATTCGCCCTACAAGGACAAGCTGGGCGCTGCCGGGCTATTCCTCAGACAGCTCACCGCCGAATCGAAGTCGCTCGAAGCGCTCATCAACCCGCATCTGGGAAACCGTGTGTCCTCTTACGCGCAGCTGATCAATTCGGCGCCGCAACTCCAGCCGGGCAAACTTGATCAAATCGCCGCCCTGCCGATCGGCGCGCGCGTGAAGCTCGATCCTTGGAGCGACCGCGTGGAGTTGCTCAAGGCCAAACCAGTCCCGCTGCTTTCGGCTCGCGAGAAGATGCCCTTCGAGGTTACGCCGTTTATGCCTTTCCTGACTCGCTACCAAAAGCCCGGTTCCGGCCTCTCCGCCGACCCCGCAAAGGCAGACCTGGCCAGAACAGAACAACAGCAAAAGCAGCACCAGCAGTAGGTTTTCCAGCGGTATCCCGGCGGCGGGCGAGCCAGGTTCCCGGCCGCCTTCTTGGTCGTGTCCAGGGTCCACTGACGGGAGGCCGAGAAGACCTGAGATCAACGGCGGATGCTCGCTTCGGCTTTCATTTTGCTGCGCGAAACCCCTCGTGGCCGGCTCCGGCGCATCCAGGGGGCCCGCCCGCTCGCTTGCCGGCTGCCCGCTAGAAGGTAACTATTCCCAATTTGAACGGGGATGAGAGAAACTCGGGGTGTCATGCCACGTCAATCTCTCCTTGAATACTTCGAACCGAGCTCTCGGCCACGAGAGGAGCCCGCCGTTGTCTGGCGGCGCGGCTATCGCACGGTTCGCTGGTCGTATGCCGACTTGCTCCGGGCCGGACACCGGTTCGCCCGCACACTGCAAGACCGCGGCGTGGCGAAGGGCGGTCGAGTGCTGATCTGGGGTGAAAATTCCGGCGCGTGGATTGCCGCGTTCGTCGGGTGCCTGCTTCGCGGAGCGGTCGCCGTACCGATGGATGCGATTGCAGACATCGGTTTCGCCCGGCGTGTCGCAGAGCAGGCCGGTGTGCAGCTCGCCGTAATGGACCGCGCCCTGCCCGCTCTCGAGTCCGTGCCCACAACAATTTGGCTCGAAGAGCTAGCCGAGACCGCAACAACCCAGCCCCTGGAGATTTCCGCCTCTCCGCGACTCGGACGCAGCGATCCGATCGAAATTGTGTTTACATCGGGCACGACGGCCGAGCCGCGCGGTGTCGTTCTAACCCACGGAAACCTGCTTGCGAACCTCGAGCCGATGGAGAGAGAAATCGAGCGCTATCGACATTACGAACGAATGATTCATCCGCTGCGCTTCCTCGATCTGTTGCCGCTCAGCCATGTCTTCGGTCAGCTGCTCGGCATTCTCCTGCCTCAGATCACCGGGGCCACGTCGGTTTTCCTGAACACCCTGAACCCTGCCGAGGTCATCCGTGCGATTCACGACGAACGCGTTTCGTTGCTCGCTACCGTGCCGCGGCTGATCGAATCGCTTCAGGACCAGATCGAGCGCGACCTTTCGGCGAGCGGGAATTTCGAGAAATTGCGGCGCGACTTTGAGGAATCCGGGGCCGAACACTTTCTGAAGCGCTGCTGGCGCTTCCGCGCGATCCATCGCCGGTTCGGCTGGAAATTCTGGGCGATTGTTTCGGGCGGCGCCACCTTGCCCGCGGACGCCGAACGTTTCTGGAGCCGTCTCGGCTATGCCGTGATTCAAGGCTACGGTCTCACGGAGACGACGGCCCTCATCAGCTTGAATCATCCACTCCGAGCCCGCCGCGGATCGATCGGCAAGGCGCTGCCAGGCCTGGAATTGAAACTAGGCGACGATGGCGAAATACTGGTGCGCGGTGAAAATGTTGCCTCGGGATACTGGAAGGCCGCGGGCATCGCTACGGTGCTCGATGAAGATGGGTGGTTTCACACGGGTGACATCGGCGAACGCGACGCGGGCGGAAACCTCTACTTCAAGGGCCGCCGCAAAAATGTAATCGTCACGCCTGAGGGACTGAACGTCCACCCCGAAGATCTCGAGACGGAACTGCGCAAAGAGCCGGCCGTGCGCGATTGCGTCGTCGTCGGGCTCGAGCGCAGTGGCAACGCGGAAGCCTGCGCCGTGCTCCTGCTGCGCGATGCGTCGCCCGATCGTGAAGCTGAAGCTGCCGAAATCGTCCGCCGTGCAAACCGACGCCTCGCGCCCTTCCAGCAGATGCGGCACTGGATGGTCTGGGCCGATAGAGATTTCCCGCGCACCCCGACGCAGAAGCCGGTGCTGGCCCTGATCCGAGAGGCCGCCGCAGCGCATCGGGATGACCGGGGAGCGCTTCCCCGGGCGGGGGCGGCGGGTTCGGGTCCGTTCGCCGAAATCCTTGCCCGCCTCTCGCGCGGCCGCACGGCGTCAGCCGACAGCGTTCAACCAGTCGAGCTCAGCTCGATCGAGCGGGTGGAATTGCTCAGCGCTCTCGAAGACCGCTATCAGGTAGACCTGAGCGAGACCGAATTCGCTCACGCCGATACGGTTGGTGCACTCGAGCGTTTGCTTGAGCAGTCCGCGGTGCGTGAGCCGATCTATCACTATCCGCGGTGGGCGCAGAGCTGGCCGGTGCGGATCATCCGCGCGGCGGTTCTCAACCTGCTGGCTCGTCCCGCGATGCTTCTGCTCGGTTGGCCACGTATTCGAGGCCGGGAAAACTTGCGCGGCGTAGAGGGCCCGGTGCTCGTGATTGCCAATCACATTGCGTTTTTTGATCCCGCCTACGTGCTGGAGGCTTTGCCGGCGCGGTTCCGGCGGAGACTCTCGGTGGCCATGGACGGAGAGCTGCTCGAATCCATGCGAACCCCTCCGCGAGGAACCCCCTGGGGGGTGGGGCTCGCCGATCGTGCGGCCTATTGGCTCGTCGTTTCGCTGTACAACGTTTTCCCCCTGCCACGACGCGCTGGATTTCGTGAGAGCTTCGCCTTCGCAGGCGATTTAATCGATCGCGGCTGGAACGTTCTGGTGTTCCCCGAAGGCACGCGGACGCCCAACGGCCGGACCGGACCGTTCCGCGCCGGCATCGGCTTGCTCTCGGCGCGTCTGCGGGTGGCGGTCGTGCCCGTTCGTCTTGACGGAATTTTTGAACTGAAGCAAGCAGGCAAAAAATGGGCGCGCCCACACCAGATCGCCGTTTCGATCGGCGCGCCCGTACATTTCCGTGAGTCCGATCGAGCGGAAGAGATCACGCGAGAGCTCGAACACCGCGTCGCCCTGCTGGAGGCTACAAGCGACAGCCGAGACAGTCACCCGTAATCTAATTGACTCGGTGTACAACCCGGCTAGACAAGATAGCACTCCGCCGCGGGAACCAACCAGGTAGTCTCCGAGACACGATCCTCTCCAAGCCACCAACCCCGCGAACCATCGGCCTTTGCTTCACCATGGCCGTCCAAGCTGTCGCGCGATCGATACTCGGAGCCGCAGGCTTCCATCTTGAAACTGCGATTGCGGTCAGGACAGCGGGCAGCAGTCTTTCGGCTTCGGGGGCGGTATCCAGGGCGATCTCGCCTAGGCTTCCGAGGTAGTCCGCTTCAAGAGCGATTCGTGATCATGTGGTTTGTGCTGACCCGCTGTCGCAAAAGCCGAAATTGCGTTCTGTTGACCGCTCACGGCTTGGCCCGAGACCGAAACGTTCAGTGCCAGAAAGAATCATCACTGGACAGCAAAATTTACCTAGTTGTCTACTGGCGCATCCCGGTAATATCTCGCTTTTCACAGAGATGCAGACGGTCGTTTTTGGAACGCAGCGTGCGAATAGAACCTGCAAGAGAAAACGATCTCAGCTGCACGACGTGCGAGGCTCGTCCACCACACGCGCGGGCCTCGCATGCCCCCCTTCCCCGCTCGGTGTGCTCGGCGGACACAACCAGCAAGCCCGGATCGCCTCCGGCCGGGACTTCCGGGACAATGCTAGGAAGCTTCGGTGCTGGCGCGGATTTCCTGCCAGCGCTTGGGGCGCTTTTTAGAGTCGAGGACTTTCTTGCGCAGCCGGATGGACTTCGGTGTGACCTCAACGAACTCGTCATCGGCAATGAATTCGATGGCCTTTTCAAGCGTCATGTCGCGCGGCGGTACCAGTCGGATGGCCTCGTCTGCAGAGGATGAGCGCATGTTCGTCTGTTTCTTTTCCTTTGTGATGTTCACGTTCATATCGTCTTCACGCGAATTCTCGCCGACGATCATTCCTTCGTACACTTCGACGCCCGGCCCGACGAACATTTCCCCGCGCTCCTGGATGCCCCAGATTGCGTAGGCGGTCGAAACGCCGGGGCGATCGGAGACGAGCGCTCCGGTAAGGCGCGAGGCCGTGTCGCCCGCATATTCGGTCCATCCCTCGAGCCGCGAGTGCAGCAAAGACGTGCCCCGAGTATCGGTGAGCAACTGACTGCGCAGCCCGATCAATCCGCGCGACGGGATTCGGAACTCCATGCGCACGCGTCCCGAGTGATGGTTCACGATCTTCGTCATTTCGCCGCGGCGGCTGCCGAGTGTTTCGATTACAATGCCGGTGAATGACTCCGGGCAATCGACGACGAGGAGCTCCAGCGGCTCGAGGCGGCGTCCGTTCTCGGTTCGCACTACGATCTCGGGCTTGCCGACCATCAGCTCGTATCCTTCGCGGCGCACGGTTTCGATCAGAATTGCAAGTTGGAGCTCGCCGCGGCCAAGAACCCGAAAGGTATCGGTCGCACCCGCGTCCTCAACCCGCAGCGAGACATTCGTTAGCAACTCTTTCTCGAGCCGCGAGCGGATGTCGCGCGAGGTTACGTATGTCCCTTCGCGACCCGCGAACGGGGATGTGTTGACGGTGAAGAGCATCGTCAGGGTCGGTTCGTCGATCAAGAGCGGTTCAAGCGGGGCGGGATGCTCGAGGTCGGTGATGCTTTCCCCGATCTGGATTCCTTCCACCCCGGCGATGGCGACGATGTCGCCGGCGATGACCCGCTGCGCTTCATCACGTTCGAGGCCGCGGAAGGTGAAGAGCTTCGTAATCTTCGTCGGCTGAATCACACCGGAAAGCTTCGCGATGCCGACGTCTGCTCCCCTCGCCAGCGTACCTTGAAAAACGCGGGCGATCGCGATGCGGCCCAGATATTCACTGTAATCGAGATTGGTGACCTGAATCTGCAGCGCTGCGTCGGGGTCGCCCGAAGGGGCAGGAATGGAAGCGAGGATGGTATCAAACAGCGGCTCGAGGTTCGTCGAGGAATCGCCGACCTGACGGTGGGCGACGCCGGTTCGGGCATTCGTATAAAGGACGGGGAAATCGAGCTGGTCCTCGTTGGCGTCGAGATCGATGAACAGATCGTAGATTTCATCGAGCACGGCGGCAGGACGAGCGTCGGGGCGATCGATCTTGTTCAGGACGACGATGGGAGGGAGCTTCCCGGCGAGCGCCTTTTGCAGGACATAGCGCGTTTGTGGCAGCGGGCCTTCGCTCGCGTCCACCAACAGCAGCACTCCATCGACCATGCGCAACGCCCGCTCGACCTCGCCGCCGAAATCGCTGTGGCCGGGAGTATCGACGATATTGATCTTCGTATCGCCGTAGGTGAGCGCGGTATTCTTCGCAAGAATCGTGATGCCCCGCTCGCGCTCGAGGTCGTTCGAATCCATCACCCGCTCGACAATTTCCTGGTTTGCGCGAAAAATGCCGCTCTGGCGGAGCATGGCGTCGACAAGCGTCGTCTTGCCATGGTCGACGTGGGCGATGATCGCGATATTGCGAATGGGCGTGGCCATTTTGTTATTCGGTTTGCGGCCAGATAAACAGGGCTGCGGACCCGGATTGCAGCTCGATCACTTCCCATGAAGGATTTTGCTGGAGCAACGAACGCGCAGCTATTCTAACATGCACGCCGCGAAGCCGCCATGACGCAGCGTTGCCGAGTTGCGCCAGATCAACTGTGTGAAGGAGTCGTTTGGCCCGCCCTTCATCATTTTCAATGAGTTGGATCACGTTCTTGTTCTCACGGATATGGCGACCAGGTTTTCGGTGCTCAATGGATTGGGCACGCCGAGGACAAAGCAGGATCCCGAAATCGCAGCAATGCGGCGCTCGGGGGAGGAAACATCCAGGCGGCAGAATTGCGGAGGGCCGGTCGACTCGAGCCCCGCCTCCCGACGTCCCGGAGCTACGGAACGTTGATCGGCGAGCCTTCCCCTCCGAGCGCTAGGTCACCTCTTCTTGATCGCGTAGGCCGATTGCCAGCAGGTCGCCAACCTCTCTCCCGCGATCCGGGAGGGATGGGAGACCCGGCAATAGAGCCCCTACTCGCGGGCCTTGGTCAATTCTTTGCTGAGGTAAATGATTTGACCAACGTGGTGATAGGCGTGAGCGGCGCAGCGCATGAAGACAGCGAACCGATTCCTCGCAAACGACTCGCGTTCGGCGGAATAGGGAGCCACCCAGTCCTCCGGGGACTGGGTTCGGATCGTCTCGATGACCAGGGAGACGGCGCGGTCGAAGTCTCGAAGGACCGGCTCCTTGGGGCGCTTTTCGGTATCGTTGAACTCGCGGTCGCGATGGCGCACGTAGCCCGTGCCAGCGATCTGCGCTCCGATGTAATAGTTCAGGTTGCCGGTCAGATGCAGGATCAGGTGGCCGATGCTGTTGCCGTAGGGGTACGGCCGGACCCAAAGCTGCTCGGTCGAGACGGGCGCGACCCAGTGGTGCAGTTTCGCTTGAACCTCATTCTCGAAATACTGGGCGAGTGTGGCAGCAACGACGGATGAAAGATCCGACATCGAAAATCGCCTCCTCTCAGGTCGATGGGTTGAGTATAGCAGTTCAGCTTCGCTCCCCACCGAGCGCAAATGCCGCACCCTGGCCCGAAGCTGTGGTATTCTCCGGCCGCGGTGCGGGCGGGGGCCCCAAGCAGCCACGCTTTAGGCACGATTTGCAGGTGAGGTTGGCTCGGGATTCTGCGATGCGGACGAGAGAACGGGCATCATAGCTCGATGCGCGGGTCGGGAGTAGGATAGCTCGCCAGAAGCGTCAGAAGGAGTCATCGATGAAGGCTACGTTCGGAATCCTCCTGGTCATGTTCCTGCTCGGCGCTTTCGCCACAGCTTACGCGCTCGGAGCCGCCGGACCGAAAACGGACACGATTCAAATCCCGGCCGGCAAGGAAACGATCGGAGGTTATCTGGCCCTACCGGAGAAGCCGGGACGTTATCCGGGTATCGTCGTGATCCACGAGTGGTGGGGGCTGAATGATTGGGTGAAGCAGCAGACCGAAAAACTCGCGGCCGAGGGCTTTGTAGCTCTGGCCGTGGACCTTTATCGCGGGAAGGTCGCGACCGATATGGGCGAGGCGCACGAACTGATGCGCGGCGTGGCGGAAGACCGTGCGCTTCGCGACATGGTTGCGGCGTACGACTATCTGACGACGCGCAAAGACGTGGACCGGGATCGCATCGCGTCGGTTGGGTGGTGCATGGGCGGCGGGTATTCGCTGCAACTCGCGATTCATCAGCCGCGCCTCGCCGCTTGCGTGGTGAATTACGGCGCGCTTCCGACCGATCCCAACGACCTCCAGCAGATTTTTGCACCCGTACTCGGGAACTTTGGAGCCGACGACCGCGGCATTACGCCCGGGGACGTGGGGGCGTTCGAACGGACGATGAAGAATCTCGGACGGCGCGTAGACGTCAAGATCTACGACGGCGCCGGGCACGGGTTCGAGAATCCCGAGAATAAAGAGGGTTATCGACCCGAAGCGGCCGCCGACGCTTTCGCGCGAACTGTCGCATTCCTGAACAAGTCGCTGCGATAGGCTTGCGCGCTCGATGGCTAAGCTTGCCGGTGCTCGCGCCATTTACGGCGAGCGGTCTCGATCGCTTGCATCAGGCCCACCTTGAATGCAGCAGGCGCAAACTTCTCGGTGACGGCTTTTTGCGCCGCGCGACCCATCTGCGCGGCAAGGTTCCGGTCATCGAGAAGGCGCATCGCGTAGCCGTGCAGCTCGGCAGGATCATTGGAGAGAAATCCGCTGATGCCGTGCTCGACCGGTGAACTGGGATGCTGGTTTCCAACTACGGGGAGACCGGCAGCCATGGCTTCGAGCGTGGCCATGTTGTAACCGTCTTCGAGTTTCGGATCGGCCGTATGCACGAAGAAACGGTGGCGGCTTAAGATCTGTTTTAGCTCGGCCCAGTCGTGCGCTGGTTCGACGCCGGGCATGTCGTCGTTGCGACCTACGAGGGTCATCGGAACGCCGCTGAACGCCATCTCGTGAAAATCCCACAGAAGTGTGCGCGTCCTGCTCCGGATGCTGTTGGCGATGCGCAGACCGCGCGGCAGATCGCCCCGGTACGGAAGATAATCGCCCGGGTCCGCGGCAAAGGACACGATGTCTTGATCGAACCCCCAAGAGCATCCTTTCAATTTCGATACGGCGATCGCGTGCGCGCCGATCAGGCGGATGAACTGAGCGACGGTGCGGCGGAGTTCGTCGGGCTGGGTCACGGTTTGCTGATCAGAGACCATTCCGTCGAGAGTTCCGTGGATCACGAACAGGCGGGGGCCGGCGAGGGTCTTTACATCGAGGAGATCGCTCAGGTTGTGCGCGATGATGCAGTAGTAAGGCTCAGCTGCTCGGAGCGCAGCATCGAGCTGTACGATCCGCGCATTCGGCGGCACGGGCCGCATCGCATCGTCCCATTCGGCCATGTGACGCCCCTTCAGCCCGACCACGACATCCATTTGCTGCTCGAGTACGCGGAGCTGGTAGACCCACGCTTCGTGGCAATCGAAGACGAGCAGTCGGTCTTGTGTCACAGGCGAGTTCATGCTGTCCGCAAGTGCCCTGCTGCGACCGCGAGCACAGTCTGGAAGGGAGACCGGGATGCGCTGGCGCTCATCGCAAATGACTACCTCGAGCCGCCACCCGCACTATAGCAGAGAAAGCTTTCTTGAAATTCGCCCAAACGCGGAGCAATTCCCGAAATCGTGCACGCTCACTCGGCACTACCGGGCTAGAGGGCGGCCCGCGGGCCCATCGATCGGGGAGCGTTCGGTCTGCTCTGTCGGGCACGACGGCGTCTCATCGCGAGACGATCAATCGATGCCCGTTCAATGGGCGAGCAAAGTAGGGAGCCTGCTGACTCCGGAAGGCCGGGCGGAGGGAACCAGGCGGTTACGAGCCCTTGGCGCCTCCTTGCCTGAAGCTTCTGGTGGGCGCGGGAATCGCGCAAGCCTTCGCTCGCCCGTCGTCGGGCGGAAGCTTCCTGCTTCTTGAAAACGTCCGCGAACGACTTGGCGCATCTCCGTAGCCGTGTCGAGCCTTGCGAGAGGTTGCCGGATCGCGCGACAGCCGGCCGTGCGGTCGGTCAATCTGTAACGGTGAAGACTGGACCAGGACCATCGAGCCGGCCGGTCCCGAAGCGGTCTCCTATTTATCGCCGCTTCCATACAAGATGGCCGGCGCGCCACTCTGGAACTGCTAACCGATACAAGGCAATCGGGTTTGTATTACAGAAGTATTACAAAGCCGTGCGCCTGCCCCTGCTATTCTGCGGACCTGAGAGGACGATCGGGTTCCCAATGCCAGTACAAAGGCCAGGCCATATGACCATGCAACTCGATGATATCGCGAAACACTCCGCAACTGAGAACAAGATCAACTGGGTTACGGCCACTTTCATGGCTTTGTTCCATGTAGGAGCGGTAGTGGCACTGTTTTTCTTCACTTGGAAGGCTTTCTTCGTCGCGTTATTCTTCTACTGGGTGTCGGGGAGCCTTGGAATCGGCATGGGGTATCACCGACTCCTGACGCATCGCGGCTACCAGACCCCAAAGTGGGTCGAGTACTTCCTCACGATTTGCGCTACTCTCGGGCTCGAAGGTGGGCCGATTTTCTGGGTGGCCACGCACCGCATTCATCATCAACATTCCGACCGAGAAGGCGACCCGCACTCTCCGATCGACGGGAAGTGGTGGGCCCACATGGGCTGGATTCTGGTCGGGAAATCCATGCATCACGACACCTCGACGCTGGCGCGCTATGTCCCCGACCTGGCCAAGGACAAATTTCACGTCTGGATCACCAAGTTCCACTACGTGCCGATGATCGTGCTGGGTCTCGTGCTGCTCGCCATCGGAGGGATCCCGTTCGTACTCTGGGGAATCTTCCTGCGCACGGTGCTCGGCCTGCATTCCACCTGGCTCGTCAACTCGGCCACCCATTCGTGGGGCTCGCGCCGCTTTGCCACTCGCGATCTATCGACCAACAGCTGGTGGGTAGCGGTCTTCACCTGGGGCGAAGGATGGCACAACAACCATCATGCCCATCCGACCTCAGCCCGACACGGCCTGGCATGGTATGAGATTGACCTCAACTGGTACGGAATCTGGGTGCTCGAGAAATTAGGACTGGCGAAACAAATCCGGCTCGCCACGCTGCCTTCGAAGAAGCGCCCGACCGAAGGAATGGTTCGTCCCGTTGAACCGCCGAGTGATTTGGTTTCCGTATAGCTCTTGATGGCCCCGCCTTTCATCGCCCGACCGAGGCGAATCTCCGACTCGCCTCGGTCGGGAATTTGACTTTGAACTGAAATATCTTCAGGGGAATCCCCGGGCCCTCCGCGGTACAATCACGATAAGACGCCATGCGTATCACAAGCCGTCGAAAGACGATTGCCTTCTTCATCGTGCTCGGTGCCTGCCTGGTTGCGCTCGCAGTCGCGCTAAACGTCGGCTGGATCATTCTCAATTGGCGGGAAGGTGTTTACTTCATCTTCGGTGTAATCGTCTTTCTTGCGATCATCCTTGGGCTCATCCTCAATACAAGTTTTCTCGTGCGCGAGATTCGCAGGAACGAACAGCACGACAGTTTCATCAACGCCGTAACTCACGAATTGAAGACCCCGATCACCTCCATCCGGCTGTACCTTGAAACGCTGCAGCGCCGGGAAATAGACGAATCACAGCGCCAGCAGTTCTACCGCCTCATGCTCGATGACTCGGACCGTCTGCTCGGGACCGTGCAGCAAGTCTTGAAGGCGGGTGAAGTCGGTTACAAACGCCATAGCCAGTACCGCACCGAGACCGATTTTGGCAACCTCGTG
>DATMRE010000149.1:0-20587 GCA_035566475.1 Verrucomicrobiia bacterium
GGGCTCGTTGTGGTGATTGCCGGGCGCCCTCGCGGAAGACCTGGTCCGGGGGCGCGGCTGCGACTGCGAACCGTGCCGATCCGGAGGCTCTCGCGCAACCGATCGATCAGGCCGGCAGGGGTTTGCCCTTGGTTTCCTCACCGAAAGGCAAGAGCGCTATCCCGACGATGAAGGCGAGGCCGGTCAGTGCCACCGGAGTGCCGAGGGTTTGAAAGTGACGAACTCCGGCGCCCACGAGAAAGGTGAAGCCGGCTGCCGCGAAACGGCCGATGTTTGTTGTAAAGGCGAAGGCGCTCGCACGGCATTCTGTTCCGTACTGTTCGGGCAGCCAGAACGAGTACACGATGAAGTTCGCTCCTCCCAACCCGAGCCAGAAGGCGCACACCATGAACCAGGCCACGGCGTGCGCCTCGAGATAAAACACATGGCCGAAGGCGAGAAAGATGGACGCCGACATCAAGGCGAAAAAAAAGCCGAGCGTGAGCCTACGGCCCAGCCATTCAGCAAGCAGCGGCACAATCAGAGCGCCGAGGACGGTCGCGATTCCAAGAATCGCGGTCGAATAGGAGGCCAGCCGCGCCGCCTCGACCGCCGTTCGACCTTCCCGAGTCGCGACGTAGGTCACCGCCGCCGGCACGTAGACGGATCCGGCCCACAAGCCAATCAGCGACACGATCAGGTAGCCGGAGTTCAGGACGGTTCGGCGCAGGTATTGCGGAGAAAACAGTCGAGCGAAAGCACGGTAGATCGTCCATCTCTCGCCGAGTTCCCTTAGTCTGTTCTCCCAACGGGCAGGCTCGTGGACGCGATTGCGAATCAGAGCGATCAGAAGCGCCGGAGTTCCACCCACGACAAACATGTACCTCCAGCCGAAGCGGCTGCCAATAAAGTAATTGGCGATCGCAGCCAGCAGGAAACCGAAATAGTAGCCCGTGTGCATCAGGGCCGCTCCCATGATTCGCCGTTCCTCGGGCCAGTCTTCGGATACAAGCGAGGCGCCGATCGACCACTCTCCGCCGATGCCGACCCCGGCCAGGAATCTGACGATCGCGAGGGTCCACACACCTGTGGCAAAGGCGGCGAGCAGTGTGAAGAGCGAGAAGCAGAGTATGCTGAACATCATCGTCCGCACGCGGCCGAATCGGTCGGCGATCGGTCCCCAGACGAGAGCCATCCCCCAGCCAATCATAAAAAGAGCGAAGAGCAGCCCGCCGTAATAGCCAACATTGGCGGTGGTCGGCGAAATCCCGGACCTCGGCAGCAACTCTCGCAGCGCCGGGACGAGGACCAGCGAATAGATAAAAGAGTCCATCCCGTCCATGGTCCACCCGCCCCAGGCAGCCCAGAAGCCGCGCACTTGGTTGCGAGATAGCCTGGTCCTGAGTCGCGGTGGCTCGAGGACGCTGTTCACCGGTATCGTCAACTCGGTCTCCTAAAGGGCCGCGATTGTATATTAACGGAAATCTCCTTGCAGGTTGTTCTTTCGCGCTATTTCCGTGGCAGATGACAGCCTGGAAAGCTGACGCTGCCCTTGCAATCCTCCGCGGGAACAGGTATGTAAGTTCACGATCGAGGCGGCAGTTCGATTGTTGACCTGAGCGAATGCTCGCATAGCCTGGGGCCATTCGGTATTTACGGGAAATCTCGTCCGCCCAAATTCCACATCGAGGGATAACAAATGGATACCAGTTTTATCGGCAAGCCGCATGAGTGGGATCCGCGCCGTGTTTACAGCCAGACGGGCGCCGACTGGCAGTATCGTGTCGACTTTGAGCGGCTGCGAAAGGACCGCCTGCTGCGTCTTCGCGAACAAATGACCGCTCGTGATCTGGGCGCGGTAGTCCTGTTCGCCGGCGCCAACATTCGCTACGTCACCGGCTCCTATCAGGGCAATTGGAAGTACAACATCAATATCCGCTATGCCGTTGTGCCGAACGGAGGTGAACCGGTGCTGTTTGAGACGGCCGGCTCCGACCTGCAGTGCGCCAAAATTGACCTGCCGTGGATGGAGGGGCGGATCAACCCAGCGATCACGTGGCAATGGGCGGAGGGCGCCGTTCCGTTCATGGCCGGCAGAATGGCCAAGAGTGTCGTCGAAGTCCTCGAGGCCCACGGCGTCCGCAAGGAACGGGTTGGTGTCGACAACTTCGACATGCCGGCGCTCAAGGCCTTTCAAGAAACAGGGCTCAACATCGTGGATGCTTGGCCGGCGCTTTCTGCCGCGCGCGTGATCAAGACGCGCGACGAGATCGAGCTGCTGAAAATGTCATCGAGCATCGGCGACGCTGCCATGTGGAAAATCAAATACGAGTGGCTCAAGCCAGGCGTGCGGGAGCGCGAGATCGAAGCGAAGGTGCATGAGTTCATGCTCGAACGAGGCTGCGAGATCATCTACGACATTATTGTGGCTTCCGGAGGAAACACCAGCCCTTATCGCCGCTGGGCGACCGATAAGATCATCCGTCAGGGCGACCTGGTCATCGTGGACATCAATGCTGTGGGCCCTTCGGGTTACTTCATCGACTTCGTGCGCTGCTTTAAGTGCGCAGCGAAGATGAACCAAAAGGAGATCGACCTTTATCGGGAAGTCTACGACTCGATGTATGCGGGGCTCGAAAAGCTGCGACCGGGCAACACGACGGCGGATGTAGCGGCCGCTTTTCCCGAGTATGACGACGACAAATACGGGACGGTGACCCTCCAGCAGTTTGCGCACAGCATTGGCCTGACGCTCTATGAAGGCATGTGGATTTCCCGCGCCTATTCGCTGAAATATCCGGCCGAACTCAAGGAGAACATGTACTTCGCGATCGAGACGTTCGCCGGCCACCCGGGCCTCGAGCAGACCACGCGGCTGGAAGAAAACGTTCTCGTCTCAGGCAAGGGCCCGGTCATCTTCACCCTGATGGAGCACATGCAGGAAGCGGCCCGGTAGGGAAGAGGGGGGCCGGCTGGGCTCGCACGGCAGAGCGGCGGCCATGGCCCGGGAGCCGACACAGGCGCTGCCGGATCGTGGCCCCACCCGGGACCAGAGCGGACCAGTGGGGGCCGAAGGCGGCCCGGCCGATCGGACTGCACGTCGATTGCCCGGCCGTCGTCAGGTCATTCCCAGGACGGCGGCCGCATTTTTATCCAGGATCCGCTCAACGTCTTCTTGCTTCAGCCCGGCTCGACCGATGTAGTCGACGGCGCGCTTGAACAGCTCGCCAGGCTCGTAGGGAAAGTCGGTCCCGAGAACAATTCGGTCGGCTCCCAGTGAATCGACCGCCGCTCGCAGGGCCGGTGGCCATCCGTGACCGACAGTGTCGTACCACATACGTTTCGCGGTGATGCTGGGCTTCTCCGGCAGGGGATTCTCCCAGCTGTATTGGTTATCGAGCCGCTGGAACACCATGGGGAGCAGCCCGCCCAGGTGTGAATTGATGATCTTCATTTTCGGAAAACGCTGCGGAATGCCGCGGCTGATCAAGTGGAGGACCGAAACCGTATCCTCGATGGGCGCACCAATCTCCCAGGTCAGGTGGTAGGGAGAGATGAGCGGAGACTCGGCCCCGACACCGGCGGGGTGAATGTAGAGGATGCTGTTGCGCCGGTTGAGCTCCTGATAGATTGGCGCAAAGGCCGGATCGGCGACCGATCGGCCCAGAATGGAGGTGGTGATGGCCGCGCCAATCATGTGTAGCTGCTCAAACGCCCGACTGAGTTCCTTGAGTGCCTCGTCAACGTGGGGCAATGGCAGGGCAGCGAACGCGGTAAATCTCTTGGGCCATCGATGGACGGTCTCGGCCAGCAGGTCGTTGGCTCGTCTCGCTGCGTCCACAGCATGCGCCTTATCCTCGAAGTGAGGCGCTTGCGGACAGATGTCGAGCACCTGCATGTCGATGCCGGTCGAATCCATCAGAGCGAAGCGTCGATTCATCTCCTCCTCGCCGAGGCCGGCTCCCTTCGCACGCTGCGTAGCCGTGTCCTTTTTTCCGTACCTGTCCATTAGATTCAGGTAGTCATCGGTCCAAACGTGCGCGTGTACATCGATGCGCAAGGGCTTGTTCGGCCGGGGCTCCAATTTTGAACCGAGCAGAAGTCCTGCCGCCGCCACCGAACCGGCACGAATCAGATCCCGGCGAGTGAAACCTCGCTTCGTTTCATTCATCAGCTGCCTCCCTGGTGCGTTTGTAGTTCGGTGCCCCTGCCGGGTCTCGGTTGAGTTCTCTCTCGGGTAGCGGCATTCGGTCGACAAAGCTTCGACGGACTGACGCACCGGCCACTCGCGCGCTCGATAGGGCGGCCGAGCACATACTGGTCCGGTATCATACTGTTAGTTCGGCCCCGGGGCTCTCCAAAAAGTACCGAGGACGTAAACGGGGTGTTCCGCGCCTCGACCAAAACACCTTGCCCGACGCCTGGGCCCGCGGCGCTTGATGTGGGGCGGCGCCCCGGCAGGGAGCGCGGAATCCCGTCGAGCAAAGCGAACCCGGGTTTTTGGCAAAAACAAGAGCCAATCTCGGGGCGAGTTCTTTTTCATGAGAACTTCAGGTAATTGCGTGTAGCATAGCAGCTCGGAAGAACGTTCAGACGAGCTCGAACGCGAGGGCTGAGCGCTCGAGCTGCTCACAATCAGGAGGATATTTTCATGGCAACTCGACTCTTCTCGCGGCGCCCCGTTTGGATAGCAGTCCTCTCGGCAGCTCTTGTGGCGGCGGGTTTGAGCATCCCGGCAGTGCGAAGCCTGGCGCAGAAATCTCTCGCATCGCTGCGCATCGAGAAGGTCCAAGCCGTCAACTTGGATCTCTCTCCGTTCGTTGACGCCAACGCCAACCCCACGCTGCACCAGATGGTCGCGCAGATGATCTCGGACAAGGTGGACGTGACGGTAAACGAAAACGACCAGCCCGCTGCTGATCGTCAGGCGGCCGGCCAACTGGCGGGCTTTGCTGTGCAACTGCCGAGCGCCCGACGCGATTCGCCTACGCTTATTGTCGGAGGCGCACACAAAGTGAATCTGACGGTCGATCGCGGGCGACTGCAGGCCATTGCCAGCGAAGCCGGCCATGCCGACCTGGTCTTGCCGCAATCACTCGATGGGGCCTTGGTCGGGGTCGAGATCCCTCGCTCCGTCAACGCACAGTACGGGACTTGTCCCGGGCCGGCCACCACCAGCCAGGCTATCGCGAGCAACATTACCGGGCCGACACCCGCGACGACGCAGTACAGCGACTGCGTGAGACTGCGCGAGGGCCCCAGCCCGATCATAAACATTCCCTCCGGCCTCGATGTCAAAAACCTGGCGCAAATTGGACTTGAGACCGGCGGCATGACCCCGACCCAGGCGCGTGATTTCCTTGAAACAGTGGACTGGAAGGCGACACTGAGCATGTCCGTGCCGCGCTTCCTGCGATCTTACGAAGAGGTGAAAGTTGCCAAGACACGGGGCACGCTTCTCAGCATGGCCGGGAGGCGCGGACCGGGCTACACGCTGATCTGGGCCAAGAATGGGATCGCCTACACCCTGACCGGCTTTGGGGACTCAAGCCAGGCCGTCCGACTGGCGGACTCACTCAACTAGAGCGAGGAGCATTCCCTGACTAATTCGAGTAGCCTCTCAATCGAGACGCGGGACTTGCGCAAGGTGTTCGGGGACAAGGTGGCCGTGCGCAACCTGTCGCTCACGGTGCGCCGCGGCGAGATCTTCGGTTTCCTCGGGCCGAACGGGGCTGGGAAGAGCACTTCGATCAAGATGCTCCTTGGACTCGTCAAACCGACGAGCGGCGAAGCGTTCGTCCTGGGCGCTCCTTCAAGCGATGTGGATGTGAGGCGAAGGATCGGCTTCTTGCCGGAGGATTTCCGTTTCTATGAATGGCTGACGGCGGCCGAACTGTTGGAACTGCATGGACGCCTCGCCGGGGTTCCCGCGGACAAGCTTCGGGACCGCGTTCCCGCTCTGATCGACCTGGTTGGCTTGACGCCTCATCGGGACAAGCGCCTCGAGGCTTTCTCGAAGGGCATGCTCCAGCGCATTGGACTTGCGCAGGCACTGGTTCATGAGCCGGAGTTGATCTTTCTTGACGAGCCGACTTCGGGACTCGATCCGATGGGCCGTCGGATGGTACGCGACATCATCCGCGCCCAGCGCGACCGCGGTATGACGGTCTTTCTCAATTCCCATCTGCTCAGTGAAATCGAGATCACCTGCGATGAAGTCGTTTTCATCCGCGAGGGAGAGGTGGTCACCAGCCGCGACCTGCGTGCGACCGACGGAGAAGAGGTTCGCGTCGTGGCCCGGGCGCGCAAGCTGACCGAGGCGGGCGTTGCGGGACTTGCGCCCCTGAGCACCTCCATTCATATCGAGGCTGAGCAGCTCACGCTCACGGCGCGCTCGCAGGACGTGCTTCCGGACATCCTCCGCCATCTGGTCTCGACCGGCGCGGATGTCTACCAGTTCACGCCCCAGAGGCTGTCCTTGGAAGAGCTATTCGTCAGTATCATGGGCGAAGATCGAGGGCTGTGATGGGCATCTGGATTATGGCCGGCATTACGTTTCGCGAGGCAGCGCGCAAGAAAATCCTTTGGACTGCGTTCATCGCCGGCATCGGTTTTCTCCTCGTGTTCGGCATCGGCTTGCGTTTTCAAGTCGAAGACTTCCGGACGAGCACGGTGCCCCCGTTTCTGCGTTACCAGATCCTGAGCAGCATGGTCATGGTCGGGCTCTACACGGTCGACCTGCTAGCGGTCGTGATGACGACCCTGACGTCGGTCGACACGATCTCGGGCGAAATTATCTCCGGCACGATCCATGCGATCGCGACAAAACCTCTCTCCCGCTGGCAAATTCTGATTGGCAAGTGGGCAGGGTTTGTCGGGATGGTCGCTGCCTACGTGGCCATCATGTTCGGTGGGACGATTGCAGAAGGTTATTGGATCGGTGGAGTCGTGACGCAGCACCCGGTGCACGGCGCGCTGCTGATTTTTTTCGAATGCACCATCGCCCTGTCGGTCACCTTCATGTTCGGAACGTGGTTTTCGACGCTCACGAATGGAGTCATCGTTCTCGGCCTCCTCGGACTGGCCTTCCTCGGCGGGTGGCTCGAACAGATGAGCGGGTTCACCAACGGTTCGCGCCTGGCCATGGTCGGTATCGTCTCCAGCCTGCTGATGCCCAGCGAGGCCGTGTGGCGGAGGGCGGCCTTTGAAATGCAGTCACCGCTCTCGGGAGCGCTGCAGTTCACACCGTTCGCGGATGTTTCCGTGCCGAGCCTCCCGATGATCGGCTACGCGGGCGTGTACCTGCTCATTGCTCTGAGTGTCGCCGTCTTCCACTTCGAGCACCGCGACCTATGAGGCCGAGCCTCCGCGCGCACGCTCGCCGAGCGGCCGTTGGGAAGAGAATCCTTGCGGGCTGCCGGTATTGCTCGATGGCCAGGCGATGGCCGAACGGTTCTCGCTTGGAGTAGTGTTGAGTCTTTCCGCCGAGTCCTCGCGCTCCGGCAGTTCGAGTGTTGCCCCGGCGCGGCCCTGGCGCTCGCTCTAGTGAAAATGTGAAATCACGATAGCGTCCTCGATGGGACGTCCGCGAGCGTAAATCACCTGCTGACCGTTCGGCGAGAGCGCAAACGTCCAGATTCGATCGGAGGAGAAATTTGTAATCTGCTTGGCTCGGCCCGGGGCGGTCCCAGGCTCGCTCGTCGGCAGCGCCCAGAGGTTGCTCACTCCGGCTTTGTCCACAATGAACAGGATCGCGCGGCCATCCCTCGTCCACGCCAGCTTGGTTCCCGCGGAGCCTCCGAAATCGGTGCCCGGAGGCATGTCGTAGACGTGCTGAATTTCACCACCTTCGAGCCCGGCCGTCACCAGTTTGGGCGGCTGGTCAGGAGCCGGGTCATAGGCCGCAGCAAGGGTGCGGCCGTCGGGCGAAATGACCGGATACTCGAGCCATTCCTTGCTGATCGAGACGGGCTCACCCCCGTCGATCGCGATCTTCATGAGACGAGCTGCGTCGACCGATGAATCTTGGTAGACGACAAAGCTGCCGTCGGTTGAGCAGTCGGGGTGCAAATCCGCGGGCCCCTGGGTGATTTGCTTCAGGTTCCCGCCGTCCAGGCCGGCGCGCCACAGCGAAATATGGTCGGAGCTATCTGCGACGCTGAACACGAAGTGACCTCCGGTCGCGCATGTCGAAGGCCAGATCGGGGATCCCGAGCCGACTGCCACGTCGTGCAGATTGCTCCCGTTGGGTGATACGGTTGCGAGCCTCAGAACCCCCGAAGCGTAGTAGGTGTAAAAAATCCTGTCCCCCGGCACCCATGCCAGGCCCGCCACCCCGTCGGCGCGGCCGATGCCGGTCGTGATCTGCTGCGGAGATGAGTACGGTCCTGCACCCCCCAGGTTCGCAACCCACAGGCTCGAAGCGAACGAGACTTGCAGCGTGGCCAGAGAAGACCCATCGGAGGTGATGCTGGTTCCGGCGTAGTAGTTCAAGTCATTTGTTATCCGCTCGGGCTGGCCGCCAGGGTAGTTCACCTTCCAGAGTTGCGCATTGAAGGTGGACCTGTTCATGAGCAAGGTGAGCAGTACTCCCGACCCGTCGCGCAGCCAGGTGAGCGTGGCGGGATATATCCAGGAACCCGAGCCGAGAGGTTCCTCCAGGCCCGAGTCAGCTCTGACCGTTTCGAGCATGTATTTCCCGGATCTGTCCCTCGCCGTCCTTTCGACGGCGATGCGCTGGCCGTCAGGGGACCATGCGGCGCCATCGGAGGAGAAAGATTCAGGGAACTTGAGCCTCCGCAATTCCTGCTGGCCCGTGCCGTCCGCCTTAGCCAGCATTAGGGTCGACGACGTGTTCTCCGGCGATTGCCGGACGAACACGAATCGCTTCGCGTCTGGAGAAAAACTGATGGGGCTATCCACGTCGAAAAGAACTTGACGCGGTGATCCGCCAAATGCCGGCATCTGGTAAAGTGCAGAATGATCGACGGCCGGTTCCCTTTCGATGAAGTACAGATAGTTCCCGTCCGGCGAAAATGTGAGGGCTACCAGGGTGTTCGGCGAGGGCGGCAGAACCTCGAGGGTGCTTCCTGTGGCCAGCTGCCGGACCTCGATGCTCGACGGACCGTTCTCTGAATGGACGTAGGCCAGCCACTTGCCGTCGGCCGAAATCGCGACCGAGTGAATGTTGCCCGATGATGTGATGGGCGTGATCGTCATCTCGACGAAGTTCGATTCTTGGTGATGACCATAGCGGTTGTGCAGGTAGAGTGCGAGGGTCCAAGCGATCACGGCCACGATCAACCCTCCGCCGGCCCACAGGACCCATTGCATGCCCGGGCGCAACCGGGTCCGAGCGGTGGTCGCGATCGCCGGGGTTTCCGAACGATCGATCGCCGGCCCGGACCGCATGGACATCGGCGGCTCGGCCGCGACCGTCGGAGCTGAGAGGGGCCACTGGTTTCGAGCTCCCGCTGCGACGCGCGCGGAGTCCATATCGCGCCGGAGACGCTTCAGGTCGGCCAACAGTTCCGCCGCCGTCTGGTAGCGCAGTTCGCGATTCTTCTCAAGCAGCTTGCCGAGGATTTCTTCGAACCCCGGGGGAAGATTGGGGTTCAGGGAAGATAGCGCGACCGGTTCGCGATTGAGAATGGCATCGAAAACCACCGCCGAGGTCGCGCCGCCGAAGGCGGGCCGGGCCGCAGCGATTTCGTAGAGAACGGCGCCCAGACTGAAAAGGTCGGTTCGCGCATCGAGATCCTCGCCCCGCGCCTGTTCCGGAGACATATACGCAATCGTACCCATCGTAGTGCCCGGGCTCGTGAGGAGCACATTGTCCAGGGTGGGCTCGGCCGACGGATTGCGAGCGCCGACCGGCTCGGCAATGCGGTCGACCAAGGTCTGTTTGGCGAGGCCGAAGTCGAGGATTTTCGCCGAGCCGCGCGTCGTAAGAAAGATGTTGGCCGGCTTGATGTCGCGATGGATGATTCCGCGGGAGTGCGCTGTGTCGAGCGCGTCCGCTATCTGCGCCCCGAGGTCGACGAGCGCATCGGTCGGTACAGGCCCCCCGGCGGCTCGATCGCGGAGTGTTTGACCCTCGAGCACTTCCATCACAAGAAACGGGCGGCCGTCGTGCTCGCCAAGGTCGTAGATCGTGCAAATGCCCGGATGGTTGAGCAACGAGAGAGCCCGCGCCTCGCGGCGGAATCGTTCAAGAGCGGCCGGGTCACGCGTGAGGTATTCGGAGAGGAATTTCAGCGCGACTTGTCGCCCGAGACGCGTGTCTTCGGCCCTGTAGACGTGGCCCATGCCACCGCTCGCCAGGGCTTCAAGAATACGGTAGTGAGAAATCGTTTCATCGATCATGGGGATTGGCTGGCATCGTAAACAACCCTGGCCGGTCGCGCAAGCCAATGCGGCCGGGTGCGCGGCAGGCTCGCGATGTCGAAGCGCACGATATGACTCGGGGCGGGGGGCGGAATCGATCCGCTGCCGCTGAATTTCGCCGTCCGAAGGGCTTATTGCGCGTTACCGGAGCGCGGCATGACGGTTACGGTTAAAGGCTGGTCGAGCTGGAAGTCCAGCTTCGTTTCCGAAGGAATCTTCACCTGCTTGCCCCTGGTAGCTCCCTGATAAACGCCGCCACCGGCGGCGCCGACGCCTGCCCCGATGGCTGCGCCCTTTCCGCCGCCGGCGAGCGCGCCGATGATGGCTCCAAGAGCCGCGACGCCTCCGACCTTTTCGGCCGTGTTCTTACCTCTCGAGCTGCCGGCCAGCGAGTAGGTGCTGCTCACGAGTGGATAGGACTGCCCGTGAAACTCCAGTTTGATGAGTTCCAGATGCAGCTCGCTCCTCCCCGTCATGTGCCCGGCCGAACTGGCGGTCACCAGTCGGACGTATACGTCAGCGCCTCTTGGGACGACAACTTCGTTAGCCACGACGATCGGGGCCTCGAGCGAGGCGTGAAATATTTCCCCTGCGCGATTCACGGCCGAGTCCACGCCGTCAATCATCCGGATGGTCACAGTCGAACCGGACGGCACGGCCACTTGCCGGGGCTGCGGCGGCGGCGGTGGCGGAGCGGGAGCCGGCTGCGGAGCGGGTGGCGGAACCGGCGCCGCGACCGGGTCCGGCGGGGGTGCTATCGCTGTTTCCCCTGCCGACTCGATGGGTTCGGGTTTAGAAATGCGCTTTCTCATCGGCGATTTGTGCGAATGTGCGGGAGTAGCGCTCGGAGCGGGTTCGACCTGTTGTGGAGGCTCAACCTGAACCACTTGAACGGTCACCTGATCGTCCACTTTTCGAACTCCCGGCGTCTCGGTCGCGATCTTGTACGCCGCGAAGTGTGCCCCATCACTGGGGACCGTTCCGGCCAACGTGATCGAGCCGTCCTTCGAGGTCACCTGAAGACTCGCATCCTTCAATTGCGGGTCAGAAAACATCTGTGACTTGATATTCGTGACCAGCGCCGCGTCATCTATCTTTTTGGCACAGCCGCACGCGAGCGCCAAGGCGAGCACCGCGATTAGGAACACCGCCCTCTGACGCATGAGTTGTTTCCTCCCTGCCAAACCCGGCGCATCGGAAAAATGGTGTGCTGCGGGTTAGTTGGACAGCAAGCTTGCCCCAGTTTACTACGATGCGCTCGGATGACTAAGTGCTGTCTCGGCGCTCGTGTCCAATCGCATCCGGCAAGAATAATAAAAAGATGCCCGACTCTTCGTTTGACGGGTCGGGGGCCAGTCCCGATTCGAGTGGTGGGATCGATGCTGGTCACCTCGTCGCGAGCCCGGCCGGCGATGATGGCCCGCGCGCGGCGAGCGCTAGCTACTCGGTGCGAACCGCGACAATCTGCTTTCCTCGCCTCTCGATCTCGATCGCGAGCGGCGGGCGGATGGCCGCTCCTTGTTCGACTTCGCCGCGCACAAGGCCGCCCGGACCGCTTCCGTAGCGCATCAGGTCGAAAAGGGCTCCCGTGCAGGGGTCGCCCACCATCGGATGAACGGCATGGAAGTGGTAATCGGTCTGCAATTTCTTCAGGTCCGTCACATATTCCAACTCACAATCCCCGTACGGCTCGCGCAAGGAGAATCCCCAATACGCTCCGCCTGGCAGGTGCACCACGATCGCATGAATCGGTTCGGTCGTGGGCGAGGCCCGGATCAGGAAGCGCTTTGCGGACCAGGGCCTGGCCAATTCATCCGTCGTGGCGACCCATCCCGGTGCAACCGGCGCAACTTCGGCTGGCTTGGGTTTCTCGGCTGTTTCCGAGGGAGAGAGGACCCGAGACGCTCGGGGCTGGGCAGGTTCGGTCGGCGAGGATTTGTGAATCCGCCAGAGGAGTCCGGCGGCGATGACGAGCCCAGCCGTCATGAGCAGTCGATTCCAGCCGACGGGCATCCGCCGAGGGGCTGGCTGGGGAAGGCCCGGCAAGGTGGGCAATTCTGCTCGATCGGCGATCGTTCGAGCGACCGCATCGGGCACTCCCGGTATGCGCGGCTGTGGAGGCTTGAAAGGGTCGTGTCTGTTGTCGTCCGGCATTCCGGGAACCGCATAGTCAGCTTGGAGTGGCAAGGTCAAAAATGCAAGAAGCGGCAGAGCGAATGGTATTAACGCTTTCGCCTGCAGGATCGGACACTCGCCGGTCGAGACCAGCTCAAGCGGGGTGGCTCAGACGAATGGACACGTTGGCGACGTATTCGTGCAGGTTTGCGAGGCTCAGAAGCAGCTCGAGCATCCGATTCCGCTGCTCCGGATTTGGCTCTCCCGCTCCCTCTTCCAAGTTCTTGACAATCGCGAGCGCGTCGGCCAGCAGCCCTTCGAAGCCCTTCGAATCGATCGGTTGGCTCTCGCGGCTGCGTTCGAGCGCGTCACTTGTGCGCACAGCTGCCTCGTCGAGGAAATGATCAAGGCACAGCTGTTCGGTTTCCAGAGAGGAGGGAATGACCTTCGCGCACCGACCCCGGCGGCAAGCCCCAGCGACGGTGCGAGTCATGATGCACCTCGGGACCTCGAGTTAACTCTCAAGGTGAGTGAGAGAGTAACACACTTCTGTTCGACGCAGCCGCCGGCGGCGAAACAGTTAACAGCAGCCCGGGCCGGGCGGACCGCACAGGAAAGGTCGGAAGCAAGCAAGCGAGAGGCCGCATCCGGGACGAGGGAGGCGGTTACATCAGGCGGTGCCGTGGCACTTCTTGTATTTCTTGCCTGAACCGCAGGGACAGGGGTCGTTCCGTCCGATCTTCGTCGCGGTGCGGACCGGTTTCGGCGCCTCGGCCTGCGCCGCGCCCGCCTGGAATTGCAGATCCTTCTGCTGCCGTTGCTGGCGGCGCTCGATCTGTTTGGCCTGTTCTTCCGGCTTCGCGGGCTGCATCAGGAACAGGAAGCGGACTGCCTCGGTATCAATGCGGTCCATCATGTCTTCGAACAGCGTGAACGCTTCCTTCTTGAATTCAACCAGGGGATCCTTCTGCCCGTAACCGCGGAGGCCGATGCCTTCTTTCAGATGGTCGAGTGTGAGAAGGTGATCTTTCCATTGGCCGTCCACAATGTCGAGAAGGATGTGCCGTTCGAGCCAGCGCAGCATCGGCGCGCCAAAGAGAGTTTCTTTCTCCTCGTACCGCGCCTTGACCCGTTCGAGCAGCGTATCAGCGAGTTGATCGTGGTTCATGGTGACGGCGTCAACGCCTACGGCCTTCAGATCGAATCCAAACTGATTTAGCATCTCGTTCGCCAGTTGCGTGACGTTCCACTGATCCGGGTGCTGCTCGCGAGGGCAATAGGCCTCGGCGAGGGAATTGGCGATCGCCTCCGCGCGTTCGAGCACGAACTCTTTCTGATCGCGGCCTTCGAGGAAGGAGCGGCGCAGCGAATAAATCGTCTCGCGCTGCTTGTTCATCACATCGTCATACTCTAGCAGGTGCTTGCGGGCCTCGAAATTTTGCGCTTCGACGGCTTTCTGGGCGTTTTCGATACGTCGGCTGATCAGCCGCGACTCAATCGGCACTCCTTCGGTCATGCCCAGCCGGTACATCAGCGCCTTCACGCGTTCGCCTCCGAAAATGCGGAGCAAGTCGTCTTCCAGCGAAAGGAAGAATCGCGAGGAGCCGGGGTCGCCCTGCCGGCCGGCTCGGCCGCGAAGCTGATTGTCGATCCGCCGCGCCTCGTGCCGCTCCGTGCCGAGGATGTGTAGTCCTCCCATGGCTACGACTTCATCGTGCTCGGACCGGCATTGCTCGGCAAACTGATCGTAGAGCGGCTTCCATTGATCGACCGGCACCTGGAAGATTCTGCCTTCCTGCTGGAACAGAACCATCGCCGGGCTCGCGGCGCCGTTCGAGCCTTGACCGATTGCGGCGTCGGCCTGTGCGGGCGTCTCGGTGCCGGCCGCTGCGCCGATCACGGCTCCCGCAGGCGCATAGGGCATGGCCAGCTTATTTTTCAGGCAGTAATCGCGCGTCATGGCTTCGGGGTTTCCGCCAAGAAGGATGTCCGTGCCCCGGCCAGCCATGTTTGTGGAAACCGTTACGGCGCCCTTGCGCCCCGCCTGGGCGATAATCTTGGCTTCGCGCTCGTGCTGCTTCGCGTTCAGGACTTGATACGGTATGCCCGATTTCTTCAGGATCTCGGAAATCTTCTCCGATTTCTCAATCGAGATGCTGCCGACCAGAACCGGCTGCCCGCTCTCGTAGTATTGCCGCAGGCCTCCCGCGCGCGTGCCGTCTTCCTGGATAATCCCGTTCACAGCCGCTTCGAATTTTTCGGCTTCCGTGCGGTAGACGACGTCGGAGTACTCGGTGCGGATCAGGGGCTTGTTGGTGGGGATGGCCACAACCTCCAGCTTGTAAATCTTGTCGAACTCGGGCGCCTCGGTTTCCGCCGTGCCGGTCATGCCCGAAAGTTTCTTGTACATGCGAAAATAATTCTGAAACGTGATCGTCGCGAGCGTCTGATTCTCGCGCTCGATCTTCACACTTTCCTTGGCTTCGACCGCCTGATGCAGGCCATCGGACCACCGCCGGCCGGGCATCTGGCGGCCGGTGAATTCATCGACGATGATCACTTCGCCGTCTTTTACGACATAATCGACGTCCCGCTGGAAGAGCGCGTGCGCTCGAAGCGCTTGATGGACGTGGTGAGTGAAATCCATGTTCGCGGGATCAAACAAGTTACCCAGGTTCAGCAGGCGCTCGACCTTCGACACGCCCTCCTCGGTCAGCGTCGCGGTTCGCAGCTTTTCATCGACCGTGTAGTCAATCTCGCGGATCAGCTTCGGAATGATCTTATCCACGCGATAGTACTTGTCGGTCGATTCTTCGGCCGGGCCGGAAATAATCAGCGGCGTGCGTGCCTCGTCGATCAGGATCGAATCCACTTCGTCGACAATCCCGAAATGGTGTCCTCTCTGCACGCAATCCTTCAAGTCATATTTCATGTTGTCGCGCAGATAATCGAACCCGAATTCGTTATTGGTGCCGTAGGTGATGTCTGCTCCGTAGGCGGCGCGGCGCTGCGCGTCATCTAGGTCATGCACGATCACGCCCACGGTCAGCCCGAGGATCTTGTAGATCGGACTCATCCATTCGGCGTCGCGCCGGGCCAGGTAGTCGTTCACGGTGACAATGTGCACTCCCTTGCCGGTGAGCGAGTTCAGATAGGCAGGAAGCGTGGCCACGAGCGTCTTGCCTTCGCCCGTCTTCATCTCGGCGATTTTGCCCTGGTGCAGGACGATTCCGCCGATGAGCTGCACGTCGAAGTGACGCATCCCGAGCGTGCGCCGCCCGGCTTCGCGGGCCGCGGCGAAGGCGGGCACAAGCGCGGGTTCCAGAGCGGCCTGAAGCTTTTCTCTGTAATTCGCGTCGTCTCTTTCGACACCTTCGAGGCGCGCCTCGACCTCCCTTCTGAGCTCCACTGTGCGGGCGCCCAGCTGCTCGTCGGAAAACGTCTTCATCTCCGGCTCGAGCAGGTTGATCGCCACGACAAGGGGCTGGATGCGCTTGACGTCGCGTTCGTGCTTCGTGCCGATGAAGCGCGCTACGACACTATCTAGAGCTCTCTGAACGTTCATATTTCAAGGCTTCGAGGTCTCGAATTGCGCATGACAAAGGGACTTCTCACCGTCTCCAGGGTCACGTGCATGTCCCCGTATTGTGGGACGTGCTGAAGGAGTTTTCCCGGGCGGGGCCTTCGCCGCTCAAGGTCCCGGACCCAGACCCGGAGACAAATCACCCGGCCCTCGGACTCGGGCATCCGAGCCCGCGTGGCGCCGGGCTTCATCCGGCGCGGCGAGCAAGGGCAGTTGAGTCCTCGCACAGGCTGTCAGCTCATTGTAGCCGCTCAACGGGATTCCTGCAAAGTGACGTCTCGGGGATTTTTGTCTCGACCGGGTGCGGCGCACGCTGACTCCAGCCGGAGCTATTTCGGACGCGCATTCAGGATGTCGTCGGCCGCTTGCTGTGGGCAGTAGGGCGGTCTATCATGATATGTTGCTTTCGGCGGCCATCGAGCGGCCGGACGAACAGCCGCGAGGAAGGATGTCCATGCCGCCGGGACCAGCTAACGCGAAGACGCCCATCGAAGGCGTACGAAATCTCATTGCCGTTGCCAGCGGCAAGGGCGGTGTCGGCAAGACCACCGTCGCCGTGAACCTGGCCATCGCGCTAAAAACCATGGGCGCGTCGGTTGGATTGCTCGATGCCGACGTCTACGGCCCGAACGTGCCAGTCATGGTCGGGACGAGCGAGCAGCCGCGGGCAATCGACGACCGCACGATCATTCCCGTCGAAGCCTACGGCGTCAAGATGATCTCGATGGGCCTGCTCAACCCCGGGGACAAGCCGTTAATCTGGCGCGGTCCGATGCTGCATAGCGTCATGCAGCAATTCCTGCGAAGCGTCCGCTGGGGCCAGCTCGATTACCTGATCGTCGACTTGCCGCCCGGGACCGGCGACGTGCAGCTGAGTTTGATCCAGACCGTCAGCGTGACGGGCGCGGTGCTGGTCACGACTCCCTCGATCGTCGCACTTGCCGACGTGCGCAAGGCAGTCGAAATGTTTCGGCAGGTGAGCGTCGAGATCATCGGCGTGGTTGAGAACATGAGTCATTTCTCTTGTCCTCATTGCAACGGCCGCATCGACATCTTTGGCCACGGCGAGGGCGAGCGGATGGCCCGAGCGTTCGGCGTCCCATTTCTCGGCGAGATCGAAATCGACCCGCAGATTCGCATCGGCGGCGATACGGGCAAACCCGTCGCTTCGCTCGGCGAAGACGCCCCCGGCGGCCGGAGCATCTACGCAATGGCCCGCAACGTTTCGGCGCGGGTCTCGACCATCAGTGCCTCGGCCGGCTCGCCCGTGGTCCAGATCCTGTAACCCGCCCTGGGCGATCTTTATCCCTAGGGCCGGCGCCGCTCGGGCGAGAGGTTCGCTAGGACGAGCGTTCGCCGACCCACGGCGCCTGCGCGGCAAGAATCATAGCGGAAGAGTGCAAGCGGCGGCCGGTAGGGCCCCGGCTGCCGCAGCTTGCGAGCGCGGCCGCCCACCGCGGGTCCGATTCGCTGCGCGGAAAGGAGCGAAGAGCCCCCAACTGATTCAATAGGAAGGGTTCGAGTCCCTCCATAACCCGCAGACTTCTCAGGATCGCTCGAGCCCGGTCGCCTTGCGAGCCTATCGAGCGTGTGTTACTTTCGCTGCTCAATCGGCGCGCCGCACGGTCCTTTGTGCCCTCCGCGCTTCCCAAGGAGAACAACCTTGATTCGCACCTATCGCGGCCGCGCGCCCGAAGTCGCCCGATCCGCTTATATCGACCCACAGGCAGTCGTCATCGGCGACGTCACGATCGGCGAGGATTCCAGCATCTGGCCCTGCGCTGTCATCCGCGGCGATGTCCACTCGATTCGCATCGGCGCGCGGACAAACATTCAAGACGGTTCGGTTCTGCACGTCTTGCGCGACACCTACCCGCTCGTTTTGGGCGATGACATCACTGTCGGCCATGCGGCGATCCTGCACGGCTGCACGATCGAATCGCGCTGCCTGATCGGCATGGGCAGCATCATCCTGAACGGCGCAAGAATCGGCGCTGGCAGCATCATCGCCGCCGGAACTCTCATCACCGAGCGGACCGAAATCCCGCCCGGAAGCATGGTCATGGGCCATCCCGGCAAGGTTCGCCGCGCGACGACCCCCGCCGAGCTCGAGGGCATTGACCAATCCGCGCAGGGGTACGTCGAATCCCAAAGGGCGCACAGGACCGAACGAGAGAAATGAGCGAGCGCAAACAGTTTCGCGCCATCAAGGGCACGCGCGATATTCTTCCTCCCGATTCCTCCCTGTGGAACTGGTTCGAAGAGACGGCGCGCGAAGTCTTCGAATCTTTCAATTTCGGCGAAATCCGTCTGCCGATTTTTGAGGAGACTTCGCTTTTCGCCCGCTCGATCGGTGCCCAAACCGACGTGGTCTCGAAGGAGATGTTCACCTTCTGGGATCCGTTCGACCCGGACGGCTGGTACAAGCGCGTGACCGAGGAGCTCGGAAGGTCGGGTGGCCGGGACATCGCGAACGCCGTCCTGGCCGATCCGACGAAGCCGGATTCCAGAGGCGTTCAATCACTTACCTTGCGGCCGGAGGCCACCGCGAGTGTTGTGCGAGCCTACATCGAACACGGGCTCGATCGGCTGCCAGGCAATCAGAAGCTCTACTACATGGGGCCGATGTTTCGCCGCGAGAGGCCGCAGAAGGGACGCTATCGGCAGTTCTACCAGATCGGAGCGGAGGTCCTCGGCCCGTCCGACGCGCCCTCGATTGACGCCGAGGTGATCGAGATGCTGTTTGTGTTTTTCGGCCGCGTGGGGCTCAAGCAGACGAACCTGTACGTCAATTCCATCGGCTGCAAGCAATGCCGGCCCAACTACGTCGAGCTGCTGCGCGAAGAGTTGCGAAAACAGAAAGATCGGCTCGGTCCCGACAGCCAGCTCCGCATCGAGACGAATCCGCTGCGCGTTCTCGACTCGAAATTGCCCGAAGAGCAGCCGGTCATTGAACAACTGCCGCACATCTCCGATCACCTCTGCGAGGAATGTCGCGAGCACTTCTTGAAACTGAGGTCAGAGCTCGAGTTGCGCGCGATCCCCTTCGAGGAAAATTGGCGACTCGTGCGCGGCCTCGACTATTACTCGCGGACCACGTTCGAAGTCACGGCCGCCCACCTCGGCTCGCAGAACGCAGTCTCGGGCGGCGGGCGGTATGATGGTTTGGTCGAACTGCTCGGCGGGCCGCCGGCAAAGGGTATCGGCTTCGCCATCGGCAGCGACCGCGCTCTCTTGTCGATCAAGGAGGGCGGGGACCCGCCGCGCTTGGGCGGGCTGAGCGTGTTTGTCGCCTGGTTGGGCGCAGCATCCTATCCGCCGGCTGTCGCGATGGCCCGGCAGCTGCGCGAGCGCGGAGTGAGAGTCGAGCTGCCGGCCGAGGGAATGAAATTCAAAAAATCCCTCGGGCTGGCGGACAAGCTGGGGGCGCGCTACGCGCTGATTCTCGGTGAGGAGGAGGTTGCCTCCGGCAACTACACCCTGAAGCGCCTCGCCGATGCCGAACAGAAACGGTTGTCCGCAGGCGAATTGCTAGAATATCTCGAATCGGAACGAAGGGGCTCCCGTGCTTGATAGCCTTGGAAACCTGAAACGCACGCAGTATTCGGGCTCACTGCGCGCCTCCGACGCGGACAAGAGCGTCATTCTAATGGGCTGGGTCCATCGGCGGCGCGATCTCGGGCAGCTGATCTTCATCGATCTCCGCGACCGCGCTGGAATTGCCCAGATTGTTTTCAACAACGAGCTCCATCCCGAGGCGCACGCCAAGGCCGAAGAATTGCGCGCCGAATTCGTGGTTGCGGTCGAAGGCCGCGTTTTGCGTCGCCAGAAGCCGAATCCGGAGATTCCGACGGGCGAGGTGGAAGTGATGGCCACGCGATTGCACATCCTGAACAACGCGAAAACGCCTCCGTTCACGATCGAAGACGAAGTAACCGCGAGCGAAGAGACGCGGCTGCGTTACCGCTATCTGGACCTGCGGCGCCGGCGCCCGCATCGAAATATCGAATTGCGCCACCGCATTTTCTTCGAGGTACGCAAGGCGCTTGACGAACTCGGTTTCTTTGAGATCGAAACACCGATGCTCACGCGCTCGACACCGGAAGGCGCGCGCGATTATCTGGTGCCGAGCCGCGTCCACCGAGGGCAGTTCTATGCGCTTCCGCAATCGCCGCAGATCTTCAAGCAGATCCTGATGATCTCCGGCATGGACCGCTATTTCCAGATTGTGCGCTGCTTTCGCGACGAAGACCTGCGCGCCGACCGCCAACCCGAATTCACGCAGCTCGATCTCGAAATGTCGTTCCCGCGCCAGGAGGATATCTTCGAAGCCATCGAGCAAGTGATGAAGCGCGCCTGCGCCGTGGTCGGAGTGGAAGCGCAGAGCCCGTTCCCTCATCTCGACTACAAGGACGCTCTCCGGCGTTACGGCTCGGACAAGCCTGACCTGCGCTTCGGAATGGAGCTGCACGACGTTACGCCGGTGTTCGAGCCCGCGAGCGCGGCGCTCAACATCGAAGGTCA
>DATMRE010000150.1:0-2937 GCA_035566475.1 Verrucomicrobiia bacterium
CGACCTTCGATAACAGGTAGCTAAACCGATCCGCCTCGCAGGCGATCCAGCATTTCCCGCGTTTCCGCCGCCGGGCGAGAGTCCCACGATCGGTCGTGAACAGGAGGCCTTCGGGGAACGGCTCCCGAATCGTCAGGCTGAAGAAGTGCGCGCCTCGACCGGTCGAGGTAGCAAAGATATAGCGGCAATCATTGGCGGCCAGGGGAACCGACTGCAGCGGCATGTAGCCCTTTTCGCGCAGTTTTCCAAACAATAGCGGAAAGCGGCCGCGTTCGGCGCGAAGAACCGCTATCTCCAGGCTTGAAACCAAAGCGCCCCGGTCCCTCGAAGGCTCTTCGAGCAAGCAGTAGTGCAGGTTGAGTTCTTCCATCGCGCCGAAAAGAGTCTCGGCGAATTCCACGAGTTGCGGATGATGCTCCAGGGCCGGAGCCTCGGGAATGCTCGGCGGGGATAGGGCCGCCTGAGATATGTGTGACTCTGGATTCATATGTTTGCCGGGCCTGAAGTCGTCGCCGATATGACCAACTGCGTAGTGCTCGTCCCTCTCGTCTCACCGAAACCTCAGGCTGCGCCCGAGCCTTTCAGAACCGCGGGAATGGTCCGAACCAGGATTTGCAAGTCGAGCCAAACAGACCATCGGTCGATGTACTCGAGATCCAGTTCCATCCACCTTTCAAACTGGATCGAGCTCCGACCCTTGATCTGCCAGAGGCAAGTTATCCCGGGACGGATACTGAAGCGGCGGCGCTGCCAGTCCCGGTCAAAACCTTGATAGTCCCGCACAGGAAGCGGCCGGGGACCGACCAGGCTCATGTCGCCTGTTAGGACATTCACGAGCTGAGGGAGTTCGTCGATGCTGGCCTTCCTCAGAAACCGCCCGATCGGGGTGATCCGAGGGTCATTCTTGATCTTGAATACCGGTCCGCCGACCTCGTTCAAGTGCTCGAGCTGAGCCTGCTTCCGCTCGGCATCCTGGACCATGGTCCGGAACTTAAAGACAGAGATCAGTCTCTTGTTTAAGCCCACCCTCTTCTGAACGAACAAGATCGGACCGGGAGAAGTCAATTTGATCAGTACGGCTGTCGCGAGCAAGACGGGCGCGAACAGGATGAGGCAGAACAAAGAGATCGTGATGTCCAGAACGCGCTTGGTTAGCAATGCCCATCCCTGCATGGTTCCCGAGGGAAGGGTAATCAGGGACCCGTAATCGAAGGGCCCGGCCTTGGCCCGCACAGGTTTAAGATCAAACAGGTTGGAGAGGACATGGGTAACGATGCCCTGTCCCGCACAGAACGCCGCGATACGCGAGGTCTCGAGATAGAAAGAACTGATCGGCAGTGCGATCACCACCTCATCGACGACGGTGTCACGTATGAAGGACGGGAAGCCCTGGAAGTCGGAAACGCATAGATATCCTGTCTTGAGGAACTCCTCGGTGCCCGACCAGTCCTGGTCGATGAAACCAAGGACGCGATAACCGAGTGCAGGATGAGCTTCCAAGGACCTTGCCACCTTCACCGCGCGCGAGTTGGTGCCCACGATCAGGACGTGGCGAAGGTTGCGGCCGTGCCGCCGGATCCGCTCGAGTAGGTACCGCAGTATTCGCCGGCTGAGCACCGCGGCGCCCGTACTCGTCAGCCAGAACACCGTGAGGAACAGCGGATGGATCACGCTCAACTTGAACTCGGTGCCCACCAGCAGCAAAACAAGAGTTCCGAGCGAAGTGGCCTTCCAAACGTCGAGGGCTTCGGTACGCTGGCCCGAAAGTCGCTTGGATTTGTACAAGCCAAAATAGGAAAACAGAGAATGCCAAAGCAAGAGCAGACCCGCGAAGAGCGCGAAGTTGCGCACCGATATCCGCATGGACAAGAAATCGGTGAGAGACGTGGCGCCGATCTCGCTTAGACTCGGCACAGCGGCGGCAACGAGCGAGCCGAACACGAGCGCCAAATCAAAGGTCTTGAAAAAACGCAATAGAAGTTTCCGACGTCTTGTCCCCACGCTGAGGCCTTCCGATCGAGAATTGAACTGAAAATAAGAGTCAGCCGTTTCGGGCTGGTTTCGAACTTTTCCCGGGCTCGACGGTGCGATCCGGGGAGGCCAGCCCGCGCCGATTGAACACGACACCGAGAACGCGGCCGCCCGCGGCCTCGATATTCCCTTTGACTTCGCGCGCTGTTTGCCGCGGGGTGAAGCTTGGCTCGACGATGAGGACGACCCCGTCGGCTAATCCGGCCCAGTAGCCTGTGACCGAATTGCCGGCCGCCGGAGGCGCGTCGATCACCACATAGTCGAAGCTCGCTCGAATCTCGAGCATTCGCGCACGCAGGCGCCCCGAAGACAACAGCGCGCGAGAATCCGCTCCCGGTGGCAGCACCCCGGCGGACATCAACCGCAGACCGCCAGCTCCGAGCGGCCGTGTGAAGTCCTTGACCGGGCCCGCATCGCTGATCGCCCCGGCCAATCCCCGGTTGTTTTCAACCTCGAAATACTCGTGCACCCCAGGTCTCCCGAGGTTCGCATCCACGATGCAGACGGAGCGTTGGGTGTGGCTGGCCAGCAGCTCGGCGACACGTGCGCAAATCGAGTTGCGTCCGCTGCTCTCGTCGACGGCGCAGAACACGACCGCTCTCGGAGCGGCGGCGCCGGCGGAGAGAAAAAGCCGTTGAACAAGGTTCAAGGTTTCATCGTGCGAGAATTCACCGGATGGCGGCGGTGCGTCGGTTCCGAAGGCCGCCCGAGGTGTTCGGGCTTCGAACAGGCGCTCGTCCTTACGCGCCAGCCTTAGAACTTCGAAATTGCGACTGTTCGTCGCGGCCGATGCGATCGACCGTTCCAGCAGCACATGTGCCTGCTGTGCTTCACGCAATAGCTCAAAAATCTGGCTCATGGCAATTCCTCGATCGAGCTCGGGTCTCTCTCCGAGCATAAAGAGTT
>DATMRE010000151.1:0-3215 GCA_035566475.1 Verrucomicrobiia bacterium
GAACCGATCGGCGGGAGCGCTCGAAGCTTCTGTCAGCCGTGGCGTCGAGGGACCGCCGGGAAGTTCCGCCAGGTGAAAATCGAGGTGGCCGGAGTAATCGACGCTGCCAGAGCCGCCAATCGCCACACCCGTGCCAACGAACCTAAGATCCTCGACCTGAAGCTTGCTGTCACTGCAAGAAAACGCGGCCGATCCCTCGCGGAACGAGCTGGCTCCCGCGCGCGGCGTCCGCTCGCCGAGCGATTCCGCCAAGTTGATACTGCGCAGTTCGGCGCCGTTCACGCGAGCCGTCCCGTGGCATTCAAGCGACAGCAGCAAATCGGCACGGCTCGCACCGCGTGCGCTGAAAGAAGCTTCCCCTGAAGCTGAACCGGCGAACAGACCGGCCAGCTCCGGTGAGCCCGCGGCGAGCGCGGACAAATCAACGTCGGAGAAGCCGGCATTCACGCGGTACCGTGGGGTCGCCTCTAGTGCGGCATCGATCGAGCCGCCAATGTTTCCGCCATAGAACTGGCCCCTGGCATTCGCGAGTTCGATGCGACGGCCCTCGATTTTCAGCTCGCCTTCTAGGCGGCGCACGACGAGCGGCGAGAGCGTGAATTGGTCGAGGGAAAGATATCCGCTGGCACGAAGATTTTCCGGCACGGCACTCGCCACCGCGCGCGAATTCAGAAACGGCAGCATGCGGTCGAGCAAGCTCTCGCGCCAGCGCGGATTGAGCCATCGATCGAGATCGGCGGCAGCGAGGCGGTCGGCGGAGAGCGCGAATTGCCATTCCCGGTCCGGGTCGCGGCGATCGAACGTGCCCTTCCAGCGCGCTCCGAAGGCTTCGGCGGAGGACAGGGCGATGTGGTGCGCGCCGGGCTTCCACTCCGCAAGAGCATGGATCCGGGCAACCGGCTGGTTCAGGAACGGGGCCCGGAGCGAAGCGGCGTCCCGGTCGCCATCCGCTCCGCCCAACTCGATCGATCCAACCGGTTGCGCCTGCCACCGGAACTGCGCTCCGTGCCACCGCAGATCGCAACGAAACGGGCCTCGAAGCTCCCAACCGTGCGAGAGATTCCATCCGAATTTGCTCGCGGTTGCGATCAGGTCGCGCACTTCCGTTATGCCTCCGGCGATCCGCAGCGAAGAAGGCGAATCTGACCCCGTGCCCGAGGGCATATCGATGCGGAAGGCACCAACGGCTGGACCACTCTTGGGGCCGAAAGTGAGTGTCGTGGGCAACAGAGACATTCGGTTCGGGTCATACTGAAATCCCACCCGCCCGAGATAAACCGGTACGCGGAGGCGTGCGCCGGTCAGATCGACTCTCGGGCTCCTGACGACCGCCTCAACCAGGTGCGGCGGCCAGCCAGAGAACGATAGATCAACGCCGGCCATCCCCTGGAGGGATATATCGTCCGCCACATCGGAATGAAACGCTCGAACCCAGGCGAGGAGATCGCGAAGGTCGGTTCCCGTCGACCGAATCTGAAGTCGGCCGGGCCGAGAGGCCGCCGCGGCCAGTTTCGCCGGAAGGCTCCAGATGACCGATCCGGAGGCACGAGCGTTCGAGTGCGGTCCCTCGATCGCCGCCTCCACGAATTGCAGGCCGGAGGCCTCGGGATAGAGTTTCATCTTGGCAATCAGATTCAGCGAGGGATTGTCGGAACGGAGAGCGAGATCCCAGCGATGGAGCTGCCGTAGCTCGGCACGCCCCTCTAGAGTCCAGGCGTCACCTTCGGTGCGTGCCGCGATCGAAAGGCCGAGAGTACCACGGACCCCGTAGTCGTAGCTGCGCGCCAGCCGCAGCACGTCTGAAACGGATGCGTCAGCCCAGGAGAGGTCGAGCGCGGCAGGAAGAAGTCGAGAGGAGGTACCGCCGACGTGACCCGCCAGGTGAATCGAGCCCGCCTGCTGTATGAGCATTGCGGCCCGCCACGGAATCGCCCGGAGGTCAATCCGCCAGAGTCCGGGACTTTCCGTATCCACGGTTCCGACCACCCCCACAAAGGCGAATGGCAGCTTCTCGTCCGCTCGTTTGAAATTGATCCGGCCGTTGTCCACCTCGATCCTGCGAAAACGGAGCGCCGAGGACGCCGGTCGCGATCCCCCAAACGCACCGTTTTTTATGGGTGATGGGGAAGGCTTGGGAAGCCATTCGGTCAGGTTCCAATCACCCCTTGAACCGCGGACGATGGTCAAGCTCGGGCGCGAGAGCGACAGCGCTCCGAGTTCAAAGCGTCCGCGGAGGAGGCTCTGCCACCGCGGCCTCACGCTGACCGAGTCAGCCCGCAAGAAATATTCACGCCCGAAACGGGGATCCTCTCCCACGGTCACAGACTGCGCCTCGAGCGTGGGCCCCGTCCAAACAGTGACGCGGTACTTACCGACCTGGACCCGCCGGCCAAAAGCGGCTTCCAGGCGCGCCGTCAATTTGTCCTTCAGGCTGCTATGCTCGATCAGAAGGGACATGCCCCTATCCGCAAGCCACAGGCAAACCAGCAGGAGAACGATCCCCTTCGACAAGCGGCTAAAGCGATGGCCGAGGGCCGGAGCCCAGGCGAGAGGCCGTGAGCGGACAACGGTTTCCGCGTCTAACACGGAGGATATGGACGATCGACCGAGCGAATGATCGAGCAACCCGATGAGCGTATGCGCGACGTATCGATCTTGCAAGGCAAAATGCGGCCGTCGCCCGGGTCCTCCATCGGCGACATCAGTGGACCTCGCGCAGCATTCGATGCCACCGCGTCCGGCTGGAAAGATGAACCAACGTCTGTTCGATCCCGCGGGCGGCGCCCAGGAGGCTTCGATCGCTGTAATCTCCGGCCGTGGCTTCGACCGACCAATAGATCACCGCCGGTCGGCCCATGATCGCGTCACGGTCGACAAAGCCCCAGTAGCGGCTATCCCAACTGTGATCTCGGTTATCGCCCATCGCGAAATAACGATTTGCGGGAACGATGAGCTCGCCCTGCTCGACGTGGGTCATGAGTTCGAGGGCCCATTCCGGACGCAGCCCGGCGTCAAGGTAATTGCGATCGGCTGGCGGGAAATTATCGCCGAAGGAATCGCGCCCCGAAGGGTCATGAACCACATAGGGCTCCGCGAGCCGCTGCCCGTTAACATATACCTGCTGATCAACGATGCGGATGCGGTCGCCCGGCAGACCGATGACGCGCTTTACGTAATGCGGATGATCGTCAAACGGAAACTTGAAGACAATGATA
>DATMRE010000152.1:0-2709 GCA_035566475.1 Verrucomicrobiia bacterium
GCCGCGCCGTCTGCGTCCGGGCGTGAAAGCGATCCTCCAGCATCTTTCCGATTTCCTCGGCGAGTTGCCCGCTTTCGCCGGATTCGGATTCCTGGTTGAGTGCGTACGTCTTCACCACTTCGCGCTCGGTGGCCTCGTCCGCGTAAAATCCCGAGAGCAGGGAGAACCCTTCAAAAAACGTCATCTCCGCGGTTTTGTCTTCCTTGGACAGGCCTATCGGCAAGCATTTGACGCCCGCTCCCCATGCATCCGCGTTGGCTTGGAGGCAGGCGTACGCGGCCGGATTCGGCTCAAAAGAAATAATTCGTAGGTTCCGCGCCAGCCGGCTCGCGAACGTCGTGAACAGGCCGATATTCGCTCCGGCGTCGACGATGCAGTCGCCGTCCTGAATTGTGATTCCGTGGCGGAGATACGCCTGCAGCACGAAAATTTCGTTGTAAATGTAGGCGGTCTCGTTCTTGTTGAGGTGCGCCACCGTCGAGCCGTCGGGCAGCGTGTATTGCGCCCTAGCAGCCCAAAGCGGCTGGTCTGCGCGATTCGGCACGACGTACGCCACCAGTTCAGTGTTGCCGGATTCATCCGGGTAGGCGGACACCACCGCGTCCCGCACGCCGCCCTGCTCGCGCAACGCCGCCTCAATCTCGCCCAGCTCGACCCGGTAGCCGTGAATCTTGACTTGATGATCGACCCGCCCGCAGAACTCGACGTCGCCGTCGGGCAGCAGCCGCGCGCGATCGCCGGTGCGGTACAGCCGCGCGCTGGGCTCTCTGCTGAACGGATCGGGAACGAATCGTTCCTCGGTCAGGTCCGGACGGTTGAGATAGCCGCGCGCCACGCCCCGGCCGCCGACATACAGTTCGCCCGGTTCGCCCACGGCAGCGGGCACGCGATTCTCGTCCAGAATGTGGACTTGGCTATTGGGGAGCGGCTTGCCGAGCGGGAGCGTACCGGAAGGCGTCGTGGGCAGCGGCGCGCTTGCGCAGAACGTCAGCACGCCCACCGTGGTCTCCGTCGGCCCGTAGTGATTGTAAATCTCGCACTCCGGGGCAAGGAGACGCAGTCGCTCGATCCAATCGAGCCGAGAGGCTTCGCCGCCCAGGATCAACCGCTTTCGCGGCATCACCTGCTCCGGGTGGCTCCCGGTCTGCAGCGCCGCCAGGTGCGACGGCACAATCTTCAGAACATCGATCTTCTCGCGAAGGAAGTACTCGGAGAGCAGAGCCTGGCTCTCAGTCCTCGCCTGCGGAATCACGTGCAGGCATCCGCCTGTTATGAGCGCAGGGAAAACGACGGTGTTGCCCAGGTCGGCGGCGATCGTGGAAACCGTCGCGTGATTCATCCCCGCGCTGAACCCGAATCGCTGCGACACCCCGAGCGCGTAGTTGACGATATTCCGATGCTCGATACACACGCCCTTGGGCCGCCCCGTCGAACCGCTCGTATAGATCACGTAGGCGAGGTTCTCAGGCCGTACGGGGCATTCTTGGTGCGCCGGCGCTTCCAGCGTCGACCAGTCGAGATTATCCAGGCAAACGGCCTGCGCGGAGCCGGGAGGCAATCGGGACAGCAAACTGGACTGCGTGAGCAGGATCTTCGCGCCGGCGTCCTCCAGCATGAACGAGATCCGCTCCCGAGGAAACGCCGAATCGATCGGCAGGTAGGCCGCGCCGGACTTCAGGATCCCGAGCAAGCCCACGATCATTTCCGCCGAGCGCTCGACAAACAGCCCGACGAGAGTTTCGGGACCGGCGCCCATTCCTCGCAAGTAATGCGCCAGCTGACTCGCGCGGCGGTCCAGCTCGGCGTACGTCAGCCGTTGGTCCTCGGAAGCAAGTGCAGATTGGTTGGGGGTCCTCTGCGCCTGCTGCTCAAACAACTCGACCAGGGTCGTGCCAGTCGAATGGGCTGCGGACGAGGCTGCGTGATTGCTTCGGGGGTGAGACTCGCTCTCCCCAACAGAGGATGGGGACGCGGTCAGCGAGGAGTGCTCGTTGGGGATTTCAATATTCACGCTGGGCGCCCCTCAGACGCTCAATGGGCAAATGCTGCTAATTCCGGCCCTGCGGCGCGCGGCGCCCCGGTTCGCTGGGGTAGTCCCGCCTCGAGTTTATACACACATAGTACAGCAGAACCCATAGGGCCAGTGAGGGCGGAGCAATTTTGGTTCCGTCGCGCGAGCCGCCCATAGGAGCTAAGGCCTATTTTTCAACGACATACCGGCAATCTTGGAGGCGCCCGGAAGCCGTCTTCAGTTTGCGCGCTCGCGAACCTGGCAAATCTTTGCCCTATAGTACCCATCCGCTTCACACCGTTGCGGACCAGCGCGAAATCCGCCCGGAAATAGTTGTCGGCCAGAGCGTTAGACATGCCCTGGCCGACCTGGAAACTTCGCTGGCCTTCAGCCGTTTGGCAGGGCCACCAGCCTAGAACGTCAGGTTCACCTGAGTCAGTTTTACGACCGAGTTCGCGTTCGTGGCGGCACCAAGCACAGCCTCGATCCCGCGCTCGGCGCGCTGGCTAAAGGCTGGAGCGCTCCACAAACTTAGCGCGAGCGCGCAAAACACAAAACGGAAGGGGGAAACATTTATTCGCACGTTCAATCTCCAATTGAATCAGTCCGGCATTCGGCCAAAGGCCATGATGCTGCGGCAATTCTATCAACTGACCCGCCGTGTCTTGTTCCGGAATGGGGCACGGCTTCGTCAAAAG
>DATMRE010000153.1:0-6890 GCA_035566475.1 Verrucomicrobiia bacterium
CCGTCGAGGATCCAGCCGTCGGCCTCTCGCACGGCACGCGTCGTCACCGCGTCCAGCCGCCAGCGGGAGTCGCGCTTGCCGTGCGCGAAGGCGAGGCGGATCTCTCCGGCGGCGACTGCGGGCAGGAGCTGCTGCTGTGACGCGTTGCCGGACCGCGCCAGGATGCCGGCGCCGACCAGCGCGGTCGAGAGATAGGGTTCGAGGACCAGCGCGCGTCCCAGTTCCTCCATCACCACCATGGCGTCGAACGCATCTCCGCCGATGCCTCCGAGCGACTCGGGGATAGCGAGTCCGAGAATTCCCAGTTCCGCAAACTGGCGCCAGATTTTCGCATCGCACCCGCCGCCGGCCTGCGTGATGGCGCGTCGCCGCTCGAGCGTGTAGGTCTCAGTGAGAAAGCGCCGCAACGAGTCGCGAAGCTGGCCTTGTTCTTCCGTGAAAGCGAAATTCATGGCTCTCAGAGTCCCAGCATATGGCGCGCAATGATGTTGCGCTGAATCTCGTTCGACCCGGCGTAGATGGAAGCCTTCCTGTGATTGAAGTAGCGGCCGGTGACGCCGATCCCGGCGGGCGGACCCGCAAGCGCACCCGTCCAGTCCGCGGCCAACGCCTGTGGCTGATGCAGCGGGGCATAGGGCCCCAATGCTTCCATCGCGAGTTCCGAGATCGTTTGGAGGATTTGGCTGCCCTGGAGCTTGAGCAGCGAGGCCTCGGGACCGGGGGCCTGGCGCTCGCGGTCCATGGCAATCACCCGCAACACCATGAGTTCGAGCGCCAGAAGATCGATTTCTGCTTCCGCGATCCGGTCACGGAAGCGGGGTACCTCGATCAGCGGTCCGGCGCCGCCGGGCGCCGCCGCGGCGATGGCCTTCAGTTCCCGCAAGGCGCGCCTGCTCGGCCCCAACGCCGCATTCGACACGCGCTCATGACCGAGCAGGACCTTCGCATAGGTCCAGCCTTTGTTCTCTTCGCCGATCCGATTGGCAACGGGGACCTCGACGTCGTTGAACCATACCTCGTTGATCTCGTGCTCGCCGTCGAGCATCACGATCGGACGCACGGTGATTCCCGTCGACTTCATGTCAACGAGGAGGAATGAGATGCCGCTCTGTGGGCGGCCCTCGCTCGAGGTTCGCACCAGGCAGAAGATCCAGTTCGCATGCTGGGCGAGCGTGGTCCAGGTCTTCTGGCCGTTCACGATGTAACTGTCGCCACGGCGCTCGGCCCGGGTTTTGAGGGAGGCGAGGTCGGAGCCGGCGCCGGGCTCGGAATACCCCTGGCACCACCAGTGCTCGCCGTTCAGGATCCTTGGCAGGAAATACTCCTGTTGTGCCGCACTGCCGAACGTCATGATGACCGGCGCCACCATCCGTGGACCGAACGGCAGCACTGGGGGCGCGCCGCCGAGGGCGCATTCTTCCTCGAAGATGAGCTCGCGCACGGGATCCCACTCCTGACCGCCAAAGCGCTTGGGCCAACCGGGCGCGACCCAGCCGCGCCTGTTGAGGATCCGCACCCAGGTCAGGAAATCCTCGCGCTCGAGGCGCTTGTGGCCGAGCACCCTGTCACGAATCGAAGACGGCAGTTCCGCGGAGACGAATGCGCGGACCTCACTTCGGAAGCGCTCTTCCTCGGCGGAAAAATTGAGATCCATCAACGCACCGCTTGCGCGGATCTCAGCGGCGCAACCAGCTTTGCAGCCCGTGAGATGGGGACCGCAAAATTCGAGCCGGAGAAACCCGCCAGGATGGCGAAGTTCACTCCGATCACCTTTCCGCCGGCATTGAATACCGGGCCGCCGGACCCGCCAGACGTTCTTTGCGCGTCGTAGACCAGTCGATCGGGGCCGACGACGCCAAGATGCCCCTGCGTAACCAGAGGCCGGATGAGCTTTCTCCGCGCCAGCGCCTGCACCACACCCTCCGGGTTGTTTCCGGCTTCCTGTGCGATCCGTTTGAGGGTCGGCTCGTCGATACGGGCAAGAATCCCTTCGACCCCCGTCGGATACCCAATCAGAACAACTGCGCTTCCGGAAATCGCGGCTTGCTGTTCGAGCGCGACCGGCCGGGGATGGCTCTGAGGCAGATCGACCGACGCCAGCCCAAGATCAAAGTCCTCGCTCACGCTCTGCACGCGCAAAGCCAGTGGCGTCTCGTTTCCCGGGAAATAGGCCGATATCGACTCGATGCTCGGCTCGAAAGTATCGCCCGGTACGGGAATCGCGTCCGCGTTGTGCCACCACGGTTCGAGTACGTGATGATTGGTGAGGACATGACCGCCGTTATCGATCAGAAAACCGCTGCCAAAGACGTGGAGTCGAACCGGTCGGGTGCCGCCTTCGGTGGTGACGATGGGATTGCCCCTGGCATCGGCGAGCGGATTGCCGGTCGCGTCAATGCCGGCAAAGTTGAGCCGAGCGCCGCTCTTGCGCTCGTGAAACTCTACGATCGCGTAGATCAGACAAACGCTGTTCGAATAATCCCGGACGATCTCCTGCGCAATCCGCGATTCATTCTCGAGCTTGCCGATCCGGGAGTCGGTCTGCTTCAAACGGTTGTCGATATCGGAGAGCGAGGCTCCGGTCGAGGCGGCGATCTTGTTCCCCGCACTCAATTCCTGATCGAGCGCCTCGCGGCTCTTTTGCGCCCGCTCGAGAAGCTGGCTTTGAGTGAGTATCTCCGAGCGCAGACCCTGCAGCTGCAAAACCAGGGTCGCGTTTGACTTGCGGCTCACCTGGACGCTGCGAAGAGCGAGACCAACGCCGATCAGCGCCAGAACGGTTACCGCCCCGAGTGCAATCCAGCGCCTCTTGCCGCTCTCCTTTTGCGCGACGATCGCGGCCAGCGCCGCTTCGGCTTCCTGCTCTTTCCTCCTGGCATCACGCGCCTCCAAACGCAAGCGATCGTCCGGTGCCTTCTCCCGCAGCTGCGCCCGGATTCGGGCGAAGAGCTCGACGGGCTCAAAGGGAAGAGTCAGGACGTCGTCCGCTCCCAGATCGAGTGCGCGGCTGCGCTCCAAGGGCCCACCCTCGGCGAGCAGGATGATCTTGACTGGCGCCGTGGCCTCATTGGCTTTGAGCTGAGTAAGGAGGCCGCAGCAATCGAGGGTTTTGACGTCCGTCTGCAGAAGGATCAGATCGGCCTGATGCTGCAGAACCGTCTGCACATCCGCGCTTTCCGGCGCAGCCACGTCATATCCGGCGCGAGACAGCTCCGGCAGGAGCCGCGCGCGCAAATCGCCGGCAGCGCGAAACAGGAGAATCTTCGACATGACGCATTCTGGCTCCAAGCGAGCGTCTGCTCAACCTGCTCGAACGCGAATTTGCAGGAACTGATCAGGCGTTCTGCGCTTAAATTCCAGCGCAAGCGGTGATAGATTCGGCCGGGCACCTGGATGTGCCGGCGAAGCCTGGGAGTGAGTCCATGCGGCGTCTATTCTCTCGGCAACTCCCGCTCCTGCTGTTCGCCGTTGCGGCGGCAGCCGCTCAAGTCCCGACCTCAGCCCGGAGCGGTCAGGTGTCCCCCAACCCCGGAGACGGCCCAGGAGCCGGCGGTCCCGACCAGACACGGACGACACCCGACGAGCCGACGAAGCAAGTCACGGTCACGGCGCCGCGCGGCGAGCAGCCGCTGCCGGACCTTCCGCCAGACGAATTTCCCAGATGCATGGGCATGGTCGGATACGAATCAATTGACTATACCCAGGCGGTGCTGTGCGAAGCCCAGCTCAGCCGCGAGAAGCACATCGTGGTCGAGGCGTGCATTAATGAGAAGGGGGAAACGCCGCCGCCCAGGGTCATCCAGGCCTGCTCGGAATCGCTGGACCGGGATATTTTCGAGGGTAACGCCCGCTTTTTTCTGTTCGCCAGCCGGGCCGCCGGATACTTCGCCCAGGGCGACAAGCAGCATGCACTCGACGATTACAATGAAGCCCTCAAGTTGGCTCCCCGGAACGCCTACGTCTATTACAACCGTGGGGTCTTCTACTCGGCACAATCCGATAACGATGCGGCCTTACGGGACTTTGACGCGGCGATAGGGATCAACCCCGGACTTCTGCCCGCGCTGCGCCAGCGGGCGAGGATCTACCTGTCACGCGGCAATTTCAGCGATGCGCGCGCGGACTACACCAAAGCCATTGGCTTGGAGCCTAAGACCGCCGCGTTGTGGAGCGAGCGGGGCTACGTATCCCTCCGCCAACAGGACTATGAGAGCGCCACCCGGGATGAGACCGAAGCGATCCGACTCGATCCAAAGTCAGCGCGCGCCTACTTCCTGCGTGGCGCGGCCGCGGCCTTCGGAAGGCTTGGCGGCTCGCCCAACGCCATAGACGACGTCAAGACTGCGGTGGACCTCGATCCTTCGCTCGCCGGGTACGTGAGGATCAAAGACAAGACGGTTTCACTCGCGCTCCCGCCCTTGTGAACGCGCTATCTAGAGGTTCGCCATACCCCCATCCACGTTGAGCTCGACACCCGTGATGTAGGAGGCGTCGTCAGAGGCGAGGAACGCCACCGCACCCGCGATCTCCTCCGGGCGCCCGATCCGCCCGAGCGGGACGCGCGCGGATATTCCCGCCTTGAAGCCTTCGATCTGCTCTTCGCTGAGGCCAGAGCGCCCGAAAATGGGCGTAGCGATCGGTCCCGGAGCCACGGCGTTGACCCGAATGTTCCGGTCCTTCAATTCGGCGGCAGCCGTGCGGGCAAACGAGCGTACCGCTGCCTTGGTGGCCGCATAGATGCCCATGTTCTCGGTGCCCTTGCCGGCAGCGACGCTGGTATTGAGGATCACGGACGCGCCACTGTTGAGATGGGGAATCGCCTTCTGCAGCGTGAAATACACGCCTTTGACGTTGGTGGCGAACAGCTCCTCGAAGAGCGCTGCCGGTGAGCCGGAGTAGGGCGCGAATTTGGCGATACCGGCGTTCGCGAACAGGACGTCGATCTTCCCGAGTTTGGACTCGACGAGCGAGAACAGCCGGTCGATGTCCTCGAGCTTTGAAGCATCGGACTGCACGGCCACGGTTCCGGCACCGATCGCGCTCACCGCCGAGTCCAGAGTCTTGGGATCCCGCCCGGTGATCACTACCCGCGCGCCTTCCTCGTGCAAGCGCTTGGCGCTCGCGAGGCCAATGCCGCTGTTGCCGCCGGTCACCACTGCCACTTTGCCTTCGAGTCTTTTCACGAGCGTCTCCCTAAATGGACGATTCAGTCCAGTCTGGATCCTCAATAGTGGACTGTCAAGTCCAATCCTGAGACAATTTGGTTATGACGGCATCAAGAACCGTGATGAGTAGGCCGCTCACCTCGCGCGGTGCCGCCACGCGGCGTCGGATCGTCGAGGTTGCTGCCCGGCTCACGCATGCCAGCGGCGTCGAAGCCACGAGCCTGGACGATGTCTGCGCGGAGGCCAAGGTCAGCAAGTCGCAGCTCTACCACTATTTTGCCGACAAGGAAGCGCTGGTCCGCGAGGTGATTGCGGCTCAGACGGAGCGGGTTCTTGCCGCCCAGGAGCCGGCTATCGGCAAGCTGGATTCTGCCGCCGCGCTGCGGACCTGGGCCGACACGATTCTGGCGTTGAATCGATCGACTACGGCCGGTTGCCCGCTCGGTTCGCTCGCCAATGAGCTGGCCAACCAATCGGAGGCGACGCGGGCGGAGCTCGTCGCTGGCTTTGACGCCTGGGCGGAGCGGCTTAGTCGCGGATTCTCTGTCATGCAGAGCCGTGGGGAACTGAGTTCGTCAGCGAGTCCCCGCGATCTGGCAATCTCCGTGCTCGCCGCCCTCCAGGGAGGCCTGCTGTTGGCGAAGACGGCGCACAGCCCAGCGCCGCTGATATTGGCGCTCAAAATGGCTCTGAGGCATGTCGATGCCCATCGCCGCCATTCGAAAGCCACACCGAGGCGCGCATGAGCACCACCGAAGCGCTATGGCCTGAGTTGCCTTACCGGAGCTGGCGGGACACCGTCGTCACGCTGCAATTGTGGACCCAAATCGTGGGGAAGGTCCGGCTCGCTCTGACCCCCTGGCTCAATCACAGCTGGCACGTCCCGCTGTACGTGACCAGCCGGGGACTTGGCACTTCGGCCGTTCCGGCAGGGCGGGAAATCCTCGAGATGGAATTCGATTTCATCGCACACCGGCTCGGGGTGCGCACCAGCCTGGGCGGCGAGCGCCGCCTGCTGCTGGCGCCGCGCTCGGTAGCGGAGTTCTATCGGGAGCTCATGTCACAGTTGCGTGAGCTCGGTATCGACGTCTCGATTCACGAGATGCCGAATGAAGTGGCGGATCCGGTTCCATTCCCCGACGACGACAGCCACCGCTCCTATGACGCCGCCGCTGCACACGCATTCTGGCGGGTGCTCATCCAAGCCGATCGGATCTTCAAGCAATTCCGCAGTGGATTTCTGGGCAAGGTGAGCCCGGTGCATTTCTTTTGGGGCAGTTTCGACCTGGCAGTCACGCGTTTCTCGGGACGCGGCGCGCCGCCGCATCCCGGTGGCATACCTGGATTGCCCGATGCCGTAACCAGGGAGGCCTATTCGCACGAGGTAAGCAGCGCCGGGTTTTGGCCGGGGAGCGATGCCTTTCCTGCTGCCGCTTTCTATTCTTACGCATACCCCGAACCGATCGGCTTTCGCGATCGCGCAGTCACCGCCGGCGCATACTTCGATGAGAAGCTTGGCGAGTTCATCCTGCCTTACGAAGCGGTTCGCAGGGCTGCGGATCCAGAGGCCCTCGTTCTCGACTTCCTTACGACGACCTACGAGGCTGCCGCCGATACGGCGCGCTGGGACCGGTTGCACCTGGAGTGTCGCCCCGGCGTTCCGGGGCGAGTGCGTCCACTCTGACCGTTCGATGCGGACTGTGCGGCGCCCATTGGACGGCGAGG
>DATMRE010000154.1:0-5840 GCA_035566475.1 Verrucomicrobiia bacterium
GTCAATCGAGCGAGGGGGGCTCTCGGTCGCCGAGAAGCGCGCCTGCGCCGATCGTCTCGCGATAGCGAGCCGCGGACACCCACGACGATGCCACTTGCCGCGATCGAAACCGAACGCCTCGTGCTACGCGCCTTCGATGACCGGGACGCTCCCGAGTTGGTTCGCCTCGCCGGTGCGCGAGAAGTAGCTGCGACAACCCTTAGAATCCCGCACCCATACACGGAAGCCGACGCAAAGCAATTCATTGTCATGTGCCGGTCCGCTTTTGAGGAGGGTTCGAGTGCCGTGTTCGCGATTTGTTTGCGCGCGGACGCCCGGCTCTGCGGGGCGACCGGATTGCACATCATTCGAGCTCACCTTCGAGCAGAACTCGGATATTGGATCGGTGTGCCCTACTGGGGCCATGGCTACTGCCAGGAGGCTGTGCGAGCCGTAGTCCGTTACGGTTTCGAGGAGCTCAACCTACACCGCATCTACGCCTCACATTTTCTTCACAATTCGCGGTCGGGCGCAATCCTCCGCAGGATCGGGATGCGTTACGAGGGATGTCGGCGCGATCATGTCTGGAAATGGGGAAAGTCAGTTGACCTCGAGATGTACGGCCTGCTCAAATCAGAATACGTATCCTCCGGATCGTAAGCTTCGCTGCCCGGTCGCACGATTCGCCCACAGGTCAGTTCCGCCGTGTCGATGGCGGCCTGAGGTTCGGGTCAAAGCCTGATCCGGAGCCCGGGCGTCATCCGCGAGAACAGTCGCGGGTGATCCCGCGATAGGGCCGTGTATTTCACTCTGCTCTCGAAACCGATTGCCCGTCCGATTCACCCTCACCTCGTGCGCACGGCGGCTGCGATTAGCCTGCTGATCCCACCGTGGAACCGATCATCACTTCGCTTCGGCAGGCGTGGACGTCTGGGGACCCTCACCTACGATTTCCAGAATGACCTCCTCGTCCTTCGCGCCGTCATAGTGGATCTGCTTGCCAAAATGGGTGACGAAACTGCCCGGTGGCATGGGGACCGTGCTGTCGGGCGCGAACTTGGTACCGGTGCCAACCCACCAAGTTCCCGAGACGACGGTGATAAATCGATCGTGTGGATGCCAGTGTGGATGGCTCATATGATGCGGGGTCCATTTGACCAGGATGATGTATAGCCCCGGCTTCGAGGGATCACCGAGCAGGACCGCCGCTTTCGCGCCGCTGGGCTCGTCGCTCCATGTCATTTGGTTTGGGAGTTTGTAGCTCAGGGCGGCCGGGTCGAGATCTGTGGCGCTGGCCGACCCTAGCGAGAGGATCATCGCAATCGAAGCCGCGATGGGCCAGTAGCGCCGGGGAATCCAAGAAACGTGCATGCTTTCCTCCCTGTACTGTGAGGTGGCTCGGCCGACCCCGAACCACTCTCGAGCGCGTCATAGTAACACTGTTTGGGCTTCCGTAGCCGTAGACAGGCGATCGGTCTGCGGAGCATCGGACAAGCACCGCTTGCTCTCCGGCGAGGGCTGAGGTAACCGCCCCGGTGCGCCTTGTTGCAACCGGCTGCGAATTTCCGGGAGGTGCCCGCGATCGACAAACGGCGCACGCTGCGGGATCTGCCGCGAGTGCTCGGGTCTGGCCTCGAATGAGTCGGTGAGAGGTGAGCGGGAATCAACCGACGGAGCGCCGTGTATGCGAAATCTGCGGGCGTTTCCCGGAAGCGCGAGAGGCACGCCCCGGTTCGGGTTGGAAGGGCAGTTTCCCCCGTTCCGTGTCGCTGGGCTAGGAGGTAGGCTCGGCTCTCGATTTCAGTGCTTTGCGCCGCTTGACAGGAGGTCTCTTGCGCGGACTGATCTGCTTCGAATTCACCGCTTCCTCGAGCACCAGGCGAAACTTCGCGTCAAGCTCGTCGGACGTCGCCCGGCATGCCTTGTGGGCCTCTTCCACGATCTTGGCCGTGCGTTCGGCCGCCTGCTGGACGGCGTCCTTCACCGCCGCATCAGCGACGCTCTGTATCAAGGCCTTGATGCTCCGCTCGATCTCGTCGTGGAGGTGGACGTCGAGTTGCTGGCGCATCAGCGTCAGCTCTTCAGCGACCGCGGCTTCGGCGGCCACTTTCATCATCTGCCGCGCGGTCACCAGTTGCGATTCGTGTTCCTCCGCGAGGCTCGGCGCTCCGGGGGTCTGGGCTTCGGCCGGGTGTGTTTTCGGCGCTGCGGCTCCGGGCAAGATGGCCTCCGGAGTAACCGAGTTCTCAGCCGCCGGCTTCTCGATCGCCACGCAGGCGGCGGGTGGGTCCGGCTCGGCCTCCTCTCGGAGCACAGGGATCACGAGCTCCTCGTCCTCGGGACTTGGAAACCAATCTTCCGGCGGACTTCCAACTCCCCAGACATTTCCGGGAACTTCAAGGTCCATCGCGACTTGGTAGGTTTCCCGGTGAGTGCGCGGCCGTTGCACCCAGACAACGCGACCGTGTACAAGTGCTGCCGATAACCGCGCACCGGGGGCGCGAATCTCGACCGTGATGATCGAATCCTTTTGGATGTAATGCGCCGACTGGTACGTGCAGCCGTAACAGCTCACCGATACAGTTTTCGTGGTTTCCTTGAAGGGTTGACCGAGCGCGTCCATTCCCATGACCGTGATCGGCACGGCTCGCATGACCCGCGTGCCGCGACGCTTGTCCGCTCCGAGTTGGTTCGATGGTAAGGGCTCACTCACGCCGTCCTCCGAGGCGCACGTTTAAAGCTAGCATCCAGTTCTGGCTGGGTCGATACGTCTGATGCCGTTGTGCGAAAGGGTAAAGACAAGCGGTCAAATAGCGAGTGGAGCCAGCTTCCGGGGTCAAGGCTCGCCGATCAGGTTTCGCTTGAAGGATCTCATTTGGGCAAGGAAGAATGTGCCTTCGAACCCGGAGATTTCTGGTTCGCTCGGACGCAACTTAAAAAGGTGGAACTGAGCCCCCGCCTATTTTTGGGCGCGGACACCTGGTTGCCGGACGGACCGTCAGAACCGAGCCTCCTTCGCCCTCTCCGGATGCTTCGAAATCAGATCGAGAACCGGCTCACTCGCTCGCTGCATCATGGGGAGAGGCAGCGGGCCGGGTTCCTGAAATCATTATCGGTTGCCGACTCAGGAGGGGTGATATTTTTGTTGCGGGAAGCCACCGATGTGTAACCTTTCGAAGACGCCTAGCTATCAAGTCAACAGGCTTAGTCCTTCCAATCAGTGATTTGGCCGCTCGGCGCACTTTGGCCATTCCGTTGCAAGCTCAAATGCCCGCAGCTCTCTGCGCCCTTCACTCGAACGCCAAAAGGGGAACAGCATGCCAAGGGTCTTGCTGGCCATCGGCCTCGCCCTGTGTCTTGGGCAAATTGCAGCAGCGCAGGATACTCCAGAGTGGCAAGTTTACGCCGGCGGCTCGTATCATCACGCCGAGATCATTCCTGCCATCCCGGGCCTCAGTTCGGTCAACGGATGGGGATATAACGTGGACGTGGAGCAATACGTCAATCGTTGGATTGGCGGGGTGGTCGAGTTCGGTGACTATTATCGCCGGCCGACGATAGACCTGGCTCCCTTCGGCTTTCCCGGCACAAGGGAACCGGTCCGGACACATTTCGTCGATCTGCTCGTGGGGCCCCAGGTGCGTCACAATTTTGGACGGGTCACGCCATTCGGACGCGCGGCGATCGGTTTCTCTCGCCGCATCATCGACGAGCAGGCTGGTTTCATCACCAGCGACAAGATCGCCTTCGCGTTCGGGGCGGGGGGCGGCATCGACATAAGAGTGCACGAGCATGTGGCCGTCCGGCCGATCGAGGGTGATTTCGTGCTCACTCATTTTGCGACCGAGCGACAGGGTAACTGGAGAGCATCGGCCGGGGTGGTGTTTTCCTGGGGCAAAAAATAGCGGCGGTGAAACGGCCGTCATTGGACCGGCATCGCGCCGGTTGGCTTTTCCTCGGTCCGCATTTTAGTTCGTATTGACGCGACCCTGAGCCTTGGCTGACGAGGTGGAGGTAGCATGCGGCCCAGTCCAATGCTTTTCCGTGGAGCGATTCAGCTGATCGCCCTCTATCTCTGGCTGCCCCATCCGGCGTCGGCGCAGACGAAGCAGATCCCGCCTCGCGTTACCGAGTCAGTCGATGAGAACAAGCTGACTCTGCTCCAGGGCAACATTCACCCTCTCGCCCGCGCCGAATTCGACCGCGGCGCGGCCCCGCGGAGCTTGCCGCTCGAGCGCATGCTGCTCGTCCTCAAGCGGAGTCCGGAGCAGGAGGCTGCACTCGACCAACTGCTCGACGAGCAGCAGGACAAGTCCTCGCCGAATTACCACAGATGGCTCGCTCCTGAGCAATTCGGCCAGCAATTCGGTCCGCCGGATGCCGACATCCAAGCTGCAACGGATTGGCTGACATCTCAGGGATTTCAAGTCAGCCAGGTGTCGAAGGGCCGCACGGTCATCGAGTTTTCGGGCGACGCCGGCCTGGTGCTCAACGCCTTCCACACCGAGATCCATAGATTCGTTGTGAACGGCGAGGAGCACTGGGCCAACGCGACCGATCAGCAGATCCCCACGGCCCTCGCAAGTGTGGTTGCAGGCGTGGCCACGCTGCACAACTTCTACAAGAGCCCGAGAATCGTGATGTCAGATGGGCCGGTCAGCTCCCCGCACACGCCCGGTCGAGGACCGCTCGTCAATCTTACGGGCGGACAGCATGGATTGGGGCCGGCGGACTACGCCGTCATCTACAACATTAATCCACTCTATCAGACTGGAATCGGCGGTGGCGGAACGACGATCGCCGTTGTCGGTCGCTCGAACATCAATATTCAGGATGTTAAGGATTTCCGCACCCTCTTCGGCCTTTCGGCGAATGTCCCAGAGGTTGTTCTGAATGGTCCCGATCCTGGCGTTCTCCCCTCCGACATCGAGGAGGCGGAGGGCGACCTGGACGTGGAGTGGTCCGGAGCCATCGCTCCGGATGCGGCCGTGAAGTTCGTCGTCTCGGCCGGGACCGACACGACCGACGGGGTTGACCTTTCGGAGGTCTACATCATCGACAACGATTTGGCGAACGTCATGACCGAGAGTTTCGGTGGCTGCGAAGCACACCTCGGCGCTGAGGCGGCGAACATACTGAACCTCGCAGAGCAGGCCGCCGCCCAGGGGATTACCTACGTCGTAGCTTCGGGGGACACAGGCTCCGCCGGATGCGATTCACAGGGCGAGGCCCAAGCGAAGGGGCCCGTCTCGGTCAACATACTCGCTTCCACGCCGTTTAATGTCGCGGTGGGCGGCACCGAATTGAATGAGAACGGTAACGATAGAAGGTATTGGAAGTCTGCGAACAACCAAACTACGCTCGAAGCCGCCATTTCCTACATTCCTGAGAACGTGTGGAACCAGAGCTGCGCTCCGAGTAACTGTACGGTGAATCAGGTTCCTCTCGCTGCAGGAGGCGGTGGCTCGAGCCAATTGTTTCCCAAACCATCCTGGCAGTCCGGAGTCGAAGGTATTCCCCATGATGGCGCGCGTGATTTGCCGGATGTCTCCTTGACATCGGCAATCCACGATCCCTACCTGATCTGCACTCACGGGTCCTGTACGGGCAATCGGGAGACGGCGAAGTTCGCGCCCGTCGGAGGAACCTCGGCCGCCGCTCCGTCCTTCGCCGCCATCATGGCCCTGGTGAATCAGAAAGTCGGTTCCCGCCAGGGCCAGGCGGACTATGTGCTCTATCGGCTCGCGGCGGCCGAGACTCTCTCGAAGTGCAACGCCTCAAGTCAGTCCGTCCTCCCGGCCGCAAGTTGCATCTTTAACGACGTGACCGCAGGCAACAATGCGGTTCCCGGCGAGGCTGGC
>DATMRE010000155.1:0-9526 GCA_035566475.1 Verrucomicrobiia bacterium
GCAGTCCGGCCCCGGAAGGGGTATGCTAGATTCGTGGGGAGTTCGCTTTTGCTGGCGGCGCAGCTATAATCCATATGGCCGAATTTGTGTGCAAGGTCGGTGATACCTCTGGCCGCATCTTCCAACAGGTGGAGACGGCGCAATCGGAGGTTGAAGCCAGGCAGAAGCTGACCGAACGCGGCTTCTATGTTTTTGCAGTCCGCAATCATTTCGATCTACTCGCGCAGTTCGGCCAATCGCACAGCGACCGTTCGATTCGTACGGATGACTTTCTTATCTTCAACCAGCAGTTCAACACTCTCATCAAGGCCGGGCTGCCCATCCTGAAGGCCCTCGATCTTCTCGCCGAGCGTGCCGCCTCCCCGAGGCTGAGGCCGATTCTTGGGGACGTTCGGCAGAGGGTCCGCGAGGGCGCTTTGCTGTCCGAGGCCCTCACGGCGCAAGGGGCGTTCCCGCCGGTCTATGTCACGGTCGTCACGGCCGGGGAGCGCAGCGGCAATCTGACCGGGGTCCTCGAGCAGTACATCACCTACCTGCGCGTCAGCACCAGCTTTCGCAGCCGCCTGGGGACCACGCTGATTTATCCCGGCGTTCTGGTGTTGACGGCGCTGCTCGTGGTGACCTACGTAGTCACCTACGCCATGCCCCAATTTGCCGTTCTCTACCGGGACCTCGGAATTGCGCTTCCGACACCTACGCGCATCCTGCTCTCGGTGGCCATGCCTTTGCGCAATTACTTCATCATGTTCATTGCCACTCTCGCGCTCCTAGCGGTTGTGATCTTCCTCTGGACGAGGTCGGACCGCGGGGCCGTGGCCATTGACCGCCTGAAGCCCCGATTTCCGGTTTTCGGGGATATCTGGTTGAAGGCCCAGGTCGCGCAGTTCGTGCGCACCCTCTCGACTCTTTTGGCGGGCGGCACTCCGCTCGTCGCTGCCATGCATACGTCCTCGGCGGCGATCGGCAGCCGGCTCATTGCTGTTTCTGTCGGGAGCGCGGCCGAGCGTGTCAAGGAGGGGCAGTCCCTGCACGCGAGCCTGGCCGGAACGCGCCTGATTCCGGGTCTGGCTCTCGAGATGATCGAGGTCGGCGAGGCCTCCGGCGCTCTCACCGCCATGCTCACGAGCGTCGCGGAATTCTACGAGGAAGAAGTTGGCACACGGCTGCAGCGCGTGCTGGCCTGGATTCCGATCGTAATTTTGGCGGTCATGGCCGTTGTGATAGGCTTCATTTTGATCTCCCTGTATCTGCCCATGTTTTCCCTCCAGATTGGAGCCAGCGGGGGATAGGACTCGATGGTAACCAGTGGCAACAATCCGGTCACAGTGGGGACTCCGAACGACGCCGCCGAGCACGAGCAGGCTCGCCGCCTGGCGGAACGCTACCGCTGTGCGTTCGTCGATCTGCGCGAGCAGCGCATCGACCCCGAACTATTCCGCAGCATTCCGGCCGAGCTGATGTTCCGGTACAACTTCGTGCCGCTCGAGGCCCACGACTCGACGCTCGTCATCGCCATGACCGATCCCAGCCAATTGCGGCTGACCGACGAGCTGGCGCTGCTTCTTGGCAAGCGGCTGCATATCAAGGTCGCCACCTCTTCGCAGATTGGTGACCTGCTGAAGCGCACCGAACAGTCGCAGCGCGTCCTCGATCAGGCGACCGAGGGCTTCACGCTCCAGGTGGTAAGCGAAGAAGAGGATAGCGACGAGAATATTTCGATGGAGAAGCTCACGCGCGACACCGGCGTGAGCCCCGTCGTGCGCCTGGTGGACACGGTGATCTTCACGGCTCTCGAGAGGCGGGCCAGCGATATTCACATCGAGACGCGCAATTCCGAAGTGGTCGTGAAGTACCGCATTGACGGTGTGCTGCAATATGCGATGCAGCCGCTCGCCAAGGACTGGCATGCCACGATTCTTTCGCGCATCAAGGTGATGAGCGAACTCGATATCGCCGAACGCCGCATCCCGCAGGACGGACGTTTCCGCGTGCGCTACAAGGGGCGCTTCGTTGACTTCCGTGTCTCGATCATGCCCTCGATCCACGGGGAGGACGCGGTTCTCCGCGTCCTCGACAAAGAGACGCTCAGCGAAAAGTTCCGCAATCTGACGCTCGATGTCGTCGGGTTCGACCATGAGGAAATGACGAAGTTCCGTCGTTACATCCGCGAGCCCTACGGCATGGTCCTCGTCACAGGCCCGACCGGTTCGGGCAAGACCACGACGCTCTATGCCGCCATCAACGAGATCAAAAACGACGAGGACAAGATCATCACCATTGAAGACCCCGTCGAATACCAGGTTCGGGGAATCACGCAAATTCCGGTAAACGAGAAAAAGGGCCTCACCTTCGCCCGCGGCCTGCGCTCGATTCTGCGCCACGACCCGGATAAGATCATGGTCGGCGAAATTCGCGATCAGGAAACCGCGCAGATCGCCATCAACTCTGCCCTGACCGGTCACCTCGTCTTCACCACCGTTCACGCCAACAACGTGACCGATGTCATCGGACGCTTTATCAACATGGGTGTGGAGCCTTACAATTTCGTCTCCGCGCTCAACTGCATCATGGCCCAGCGTCTGGTGCGCGTGATTTGCGAGAAATGTAAGAAGAAGGTCAGCTATCCAGCCGAAGTGCTCATCGAATCCGGCCTCAATCCGGCGGAGTGGGGCAGCGTTCCTTTCTATGAAGGCGCGGGCTGCTTGGAATGCTCGGGGAGCGGTTACCGCGGCCGCTCGGCCATCACCGAGTTGCTGGACCTCTCCGACCGCATTCGCGAAATGATTATCAGCCGCCGACCCACCTCTGAAATCAAGCGCGCCGCCAAGGAGGAAGGCATGACCTTCCTCCGGGATTCCGGGCTGCGGAAGATACACGCCGGCGTCACCACCCTTCGCGAGATCAACAAGGTGACCTTCCTTGACTAGTTTGACCGGCTCGCCGAGCCTCAATGCCGAGGCTTTCCGGCTGCGTACCCTTCGCCGCTTTGACCGCTGGCTGAATGCCATGCCCCACCCGTCGCTCGTCGTGGAAATCGCGCGTACGCACGTGGCGGCGGCGCGCTGGGGCACAAGACGCGGACACCTCGACTCCGTTGCCATCGAGCCGCTCCCGGCAGGCTCGGTCATGGCCTCGCCGGTTGAAACCAACGTGAGAGGGCCCGATGCTGTCCGCTCCGCCCTCGAACGCGTCTTCGCGAGCGTCCCGGTCCTCGGTACGCCTCTCGCGCTGCTGATCCCCGATCCGGTTGTGCGTGTCTTCATGTTGCCCTTCGACACGCTTCCCCGCCGGGCGGACGAGGCCGTGCCGCTGCTCCGCTGGCGACTGAAGAAAAGCGTCCCCTTTGACATGGAAGACACCATCGTTTCCTGGATGCGGCAAAGTGGTCGTGAAGGGAATTTGGAGGTCGTGACCGCGGTCGCCCGCCGGCAAATTATCCGTGAGTACGAAGTGATCGTCGAAAGCCTGGGGGCCAATGCGGCGGTCGTTTTGAGTTCGACACTCGCCGCTCTGCCGCTGATCGAAGAACGCGGGGCCACGCTTTTGGTGCGCATGTGCGGGAGGACCATGTCGACCGTTATCGTCCACGGCTCGAACCTTTGCGTGTACCGCGCAACGGAAATGGCTGCCGAGGCCGAACGGCTGGAGCCGCAGGCGATGCTGGATGAGATCTTCCCGGCCATCGCCTACTACCAGGACAGTTGGGGCGCGGTGGTCGACCGGGTCCGGCTCTCTGGGTTCGGACCAAGAGAAACGCTTTTCGCGAGCGCCCTGACGAAGGAACTGGACGTGGCCGTGGCCCACACCGCCGACACCGAACGGGCCCGCGAGCTGGATACTCCTGCAAGGAACTTGATCCACCAGGACCTGGATGCCTTGGTCGGATGGATGATGAATGAAGGAGCCTGAGCGCGACCCGCGCCCGACGGAATCATGAAGCTTCGCCTGAATCTTTCGAGCGCACCGCAGGAAAACAACCGACCGTTCCTGTTAGCTGCCGCCGTGGCCGGGACACTCAGTCTACTCGCGCTCGCGATCCTGGCCCATGCCGCTGTTCGGTCCTGGCAGGCCAACCGGTCGCTCCGTGCCGATACGGCCCACTGGGAGCAAGAGATCCGAGCCAACCGCCAGAGACAGCAGGCGCTCAAAATATATTTCCAGTCGCCCCCCGCTCGGCGGGTGCTCGATCGCGCCGCGTTTCTGAATTCCTTGATTGGCGAACGCAGCTTCCCGTGGACCAAAATTTTCATGGATCTCGAGCAGACTCTCCCCGCCGGTGTGCGCATTGTCAAGATTTCACCTAGGCTCGTGAGCGGCCGGGCCGAGGTGGAATTGGAGGTGGGCGCCGCAAGCGATGAGGGCAAAATACAGTTCCTTGAAGCGATCGAGAAATCGAAAGTGTTTTCCGGCTTGCAGGTGAAGCAGGAGCGACATATCGATCAGTCCGGATCGTCCGACCGGGTCATGTTCACTTTGAGCGTCTGGTATACCATTGCATGGTCATGAATCGTAAGCTGCCCACTTGGAAGAAACTGACCGGCATTGCCCTCGGGCTGCTCCTGGCGGCGGATATTGGGTTAGGCGTTTTTCTGTGGCAGTCCTACCGCGAGGGACCGGAGAGCATGAGCGCGCAGCGGGATCTCCTCGCGACTCAGGCGAAGCTGCTCGCGGCGGACGTCGCCCGCGGCGAACAGATCCGCGCGTCGTTGCCGCAGATCGGCGATGACTGCGATCGCTTCTACCGTCAATGGTTTCTTGACGGGGCCAGCGGGTATTCCGCGATCGAGACGGACCTTGCCGCGATTGCCCGAAAGGCAGGCGTGAAGACCTCCGGGTTTACTTTCAAGCAGGAAGAGGTCAAGGGCCGCGGCGTCACACAGGTACTGATAACGACGGGCGTCGATGCGGACTATCCGGCTGTGCTCGAGTTCATCAACGGCCTCGAGCACTCGAAAAATTTCTATCTTCTGGGCGATCTCCGCCTGGATTCGGTGACGACCGGAGGGATTCGGCTGGACCTTGAGCTGCACGCGTATTTTAGGACCTGAATGATGTCACGGCGTACCGAGATCTCCGTCCTCTTCGGGCTTCTGGTTGTGCTCGCCGTGGTCTACTATTTCAGTAACCGAACTACGAATTCCGGCATGCCGGGTGTTCTGGCGGCGGATGCAAAGTTCGAACCGCTCGATGTCCGTGAGCCCCAGCTCCGCCTGGACCTTTTGGCAAGACTTCAGAGGCTTACCTATACCGGCTCCCGTAGAAATATCTTCCTCGCGCTTCCACCCCCGCGTGACGCCGTGCAGCCGGCGCCGGCCCCTGAACGCACGCTCGTCGGCCCCCTGCCTCCTCCGCCACCTCCGCCCCTGCAGGTGCCGGCGGAATTTTTCGGGTTTGCAACGACGCCGACTACGGGGAAACGCGTTGCATTTTTCACGAGCGGCGATGATGTCCTCGTCGTCGCCGAAGGCGATACATTTTTGAACCGCTTCCGCCTGGATCACATCGGCAACGAATCGGCGGATATCGAAGAGCTCGCAACCGGCCGCCATGCGACCGCCCCGATGGTCCAGGCCCCCGCCGAGCAAGGCGCCCCGCCATGAGTCGCCTGGAGTCGTCCGGGCCAGGCGGAAGGCGTCGAGTGCACCGAGAGCTGTGTTCACGATCTCCGCTCGGCTGCTCTCGCGGCCGGCGACCGAGCGGCCGCAAGGAGTCGGGCTACGTCTATATCATGGCGCTCTTCATGGTCCTGGCGGTCATCGTCGGCTCGACGGTTGCGATGGAGAGCCTGCTAACATCGGGCCGTCGCCAGCGCGAAGAAGAGGCGATTTGGCGTGGCAATCAGTATGTTCGCGCGATTCGCCTCTACTACCACAAGACAGGACATTACCCGCAGTCGCTCGACGACCTCAAGAAGGGAATGCCCCAGCTGCATTTCTTGCGCTATGCGGCTTACAAAGACCCCATGAACCGCGAGGACGGGTCCTGGCGCCTGATCTACGTCAATGCTGCCGGGCAGATCATCGGCAGCGTCCGCTATGCCACACTGCAGCAGATGGCTTTGCTCGACTTGAATGGAGGGTCGCTTCCACCGGCGCAGCAGGGAGCAGCGCCCGGACAGTTTGGACTGCCCGTCACTAGCCTTGCGAGCGAGCCCTCGGCACCGTCGGTCCAGAAGGCTCAGGACGTGCAACAGCCCGTCGGGACGGCCGCTGGCAACCAGCCGACGAATCCTTTGGCGCAGCTAAAGCCCACCGGGCCCGTCAGCGGGCCTGTTCTCGGGGCGTTCATCGACGGAGTAGGGAGCACGGTCGATAAGTCCTCGCTCAAGGTTTACAAGACCGGGAAAAAGTACAAGGATTGGGAATTCATCTGGAATCCCCTCGAGGACCAGGCGGCGGCGCTTCAGCAGGGCCTCACACCGGGACAACAAAACCAGCCCGGGCAGCCAGGTCAACCGATCGGCACTGGTGCCGCCGGCACCGGAATCCAGGGCAACGCCCCCGCGGGCAACCCGGGAGGCAATAGCGGCGCAACCGGAGGCAACGCCCCCGGAACTCAGCCCTCGCCCCTCGGCCCCCAGCCCTCACCCCTTGGCCCCCAGGCCTCGCCTCTCGGCCCCCAGCCTTCGCCCGAACCTCCGCAGTAGTTCCGCGCCGCACATCTGCTACCTGGGATTCCGGGTCGAGCTACGGGAGGTATTGCGCCAGAGCGCCCGACCCGAGCTCCGTCAGCCCCTGTGCCGGCCCCACAGCTCCGACGCAACCTTGATCCATCGCGGCCGCCAGCCCGGATTGGGTTACTTCAGTGCGCCGCCCGATCGCGCGATCTGCGAGAGAATGCGTCTCACGTAATGCTGGGTCTCACGGAACGGAGGGATTCCGCCGTACTGCTCGACGGTGCGCGGACCCGCGTTGTAAGCGGCGAGGGCGAGCGATGAATCGCCCCTGTAGCATTCGAGAAGGTCTTTCAGGTATCGCGTTCCGCCATCGATATTTTGTGCCGGGTCGAACACGTTCGCGACCGAGTAGCGCGCGGCAGTCATCGGTAGCAGCTGCATCAATCCGAGCGCCCGTTTCGGCGATACCGCGCGAGGGTTGAAATTCGATTCCGCCGCGATGATCTCCCTGATGAGCCCCTCGTCCACACCGTGCCTCACCGAGGCGGCGTGGATCAGACGGTCGTACGGTCCTTGCGCGGCTCCGCGATCAGCGGGAGCAGCAGGCAGCTCCTCAAACGTGTCCTCCGGCTCTACGGCCACGAGATCGCTTGAGGAAACCTCGACCATGCCCCCTCTGAGTGAGAGGCGCACGCGGTCTCCTCGAGCCTCGTAGCCGGTAATGTGGAGCCTGAGCCCTGAACGCAGAACGGCGTAATCGGCCAGCGCCCGAGGAGCTCCGGCGGCAGCCACGGCCAGCACCGCAATCAGGATGGTTGTCCTCATGGAATCGACTGCACCCTCATTTGAGCGCATACCTCCGAATCGCCTCGGCCACGCCGTTTTCGTCATTCGAAAGGGTAATCGCCCAGCCCAAAGATTTCAACTCAGGGATCGAGTTGCCCATGACGACCGGCCAGCCCGCAAATTCCAGCATTTCGCGGTCGTTCCAGTTGTCGCCGATGGCCATCACCTCTGCGCGGGCGATACCGCGGCGCCGGGTCCACTCGGCGAGAGCCACGCCCTTGGTCACGCCGTGCCGCAACACGTCGAGAATCGACAGATCGCGCGACTGGTATTCGGTCAACGCCAGCGTGTATTCCCCGGCAATCGGAAGGCTTTCAAGTACCTGCTTCGCTCGCCGCATCGTTCGGCAGACGCCCGTGTACATCACTTGAATGGGATCCTCACCATCGAGGCATGCGGTAAGTGGCGAAACTTCGGTGATGAATTCCCGGTTGCGCCGGAAGTATCCGCCTCGAAATGGATCGTCCCAATCCGCGTGCTCGAGAACTACTTGACCGGCCCGTGGCCGGTCGAAAACCACGGCCGCCCCGGAGCGAAAGTCCGGCGTGGCCTCGAGCACCCGCCGCGCAGAATCACTCGGAAGGAGCAGCCGCTGGTGTGTCTCCCCCATCTTCGATTTGATCAGCGAACCGTTGCTCACGATCAGGTGAAGTTCGCAGGGCAGCTGTTCGCCAATGGATCGGGCGAAGTCGAATCGCCGCCCGGTCACGAGCAGGATCTCGATTCCCCGCGCTCGAGCCTCGACAACCGCGCGCAGATTCTCACCCGGTAGCTGAGAACTGCTATCGAGCAAGGTCCCGTCGATGTCGAGCGCAATCAGCTTGATGGTCACACCTCTATTGTACCTTGCCGCGGGACCGGGAACGGCCTTGGCCGCCGCAGGTCAACCCGCTCTCGTCAGCTTGCCGCGGCCCGGGGCTTCCGGTCGCCGTCACGGCTGAGGGAAATGCTGCCGTGGCTGGCCTCTGGTAAACATATCCCGCCTTTCAACCCACATTTCCAATTTAAGCTCCGCCCACGGACCTTCTGGCGTGTGCCGTCATCTGTGTTTATGCGGGTTTTGATGTGGTGAGACCGCTCTGGAGGCACACACCCCATGGGTGAGAAGCAAGATCAGCCATTTCCGCTCTCGTTCAATGCCTCCTGGAAGGTCGATTTCCAGGGATCGCGAGTGACTTCCGACGGTGGCCTGATTCTGGTTCGAGAGTTGGATGAACGACTGGGTCTGGAGAAGCTCATCGAGGAACATTTGAGCGACTCGCGACAAGGCTTGAATAAGCAGTTCACGCTGTCCGATCTACTGCGACAGTCGGTGTACAGCCGCTTAGCGGGCTACGAGGACCTCAATGACGCTCAACGACTGGCAGCCGATCCGACGTTCCGGTTGATCAGTTCGCAGAGGATCTGGGACCGGAGCGCGGCGCTGACTTCGACCTTGCATTGGTTCGAGACTGAGCTGCTGACCAAGGAAGAGAATCTGATCGGGCTGATGGCGTTGAACCGGGAGATGCTGGGGCAGGCCGAGTCTCTCGACAGCTCCGACCGCGTCGTGCTCGACATGGATTCCAGCGAGAGTCCGGTTCACGGTGAGCAAGAGGGCAGCGCCTACAACGGGCACTTCGAGCCGGTCTGCTACCACTCGCTATTTCTGTTCAACCATTGCGGGGACTGCTTGGCGCCGAAGCTGCGCCCGGGCGTTGTGCACAGCGCAGAAGACTGGGATGAATGCTGTTACCGGAGATCGGCGTCAACAGGCGGAGGGCAAGGAAGTTGCTTCCCGGGCGGACGCGGCCTTTGCCAAACCGGAGATCTACGAAGCCCTGGAGGAACGCGGTGTGATGTATGCGATCCGCATTCCAGCCAACGAGAGCCTGGAGCGGGACATTGCCGAGTTGGTGACGCGGCCCGTAGGAAGGCCGAGCCACGAACCAGTGGTCCGGTACAAGAGCTTTCTCTACCAAGCGGCCAGTTGGAAAACGGCGCGGCGGGTAGTGGCCAAAGTGGAGTTCGACGTCGGGGAGCTGTTCCCGCGAGTCGGCTTTATCGTCACGAATCTGAGCCTGC
>DATMRE010000156.1:0-2531 GCA_035566475.1 Verrucomicrobiia bacterium
CCGCGAGGAATTCGAGGCTTTCGATGGTGCATCGAAGGGATTGACCGAGGCGGAGAGGAAGACAGGCGTCCCTTGAGGCTTACAGGTGGCCGAGAGAATGACTGACGGGAGGAATCGGGTCGTATCCGGGAAAGCGTTCGACGAGGACGCGCGCATCGAGGCCAGCGTCCGGCCGGGCAGCTTCGCTGACTACATCGGGCAGGAGCGCGTCAAGGAAAACCTGGAGATCGCGGTCAAGGCGGCGCGTGCCCGCCGAGAGGCTCTCGACCACGTCCTTCTCTACGGCCCGCCGGGGCTCGGCAAGACGACGCTTGCGCAAATTCTCGCGAACGAGATGGGCTCGGCCATCAAGATCAGCTCGGGGCCGCTGCTTGAGCGGAAGGGCGACCTGACAGCCGTGCTCACTTCGCTTGATCCGAGCGAGTTTCTCTTTCTCGATGAAATCCACCGCTTGCAGCCTTCGCTTGAAGAAATTCTCTACCCCGCGATGGAAGACTTCCGCGTCGACCTGATCATCGGGCAAGGGCCTGGCGCGCGCGTGCATCCGTATCAGTTGAATCGCTTCACGCTGATCGGCGCCACGACTCGCGCGGGCCTGATCATGGCGCCCCTGCGCTCGCGCTTCGGCATCGTGCATCGCCTGGAATTCTATTCGCCGGCAGATTTGCTGCGGATCGTCGAGCGCTCGGCGAGAATCCTCGGCATCACGATGGACGAAGCCGGTGCCGGCGAAATTGCGGGGCGCAGCCGCGGCACGCCGCGCGTTGCCAATCGGCTATTGCGGCGCGCCCGTGACTATGCGGAGGTCCGCGCCAAGGGTCACATCACGCTCGGAGTGGCACGCGACGCGCTTGCCATGCTGGGCGTGGATGAACACGGACTCGATGAAGTGGACCGCAATTTAATGCTCACGATCATTCAAAAGTATTCGGGCGGGCCGGTCGGATTGAGCACGCTTGCCGCGTCGCTCAGCGAAGAGGAGGACGCGATTGAAGAAATTTACGAACCCTACTTGATGCAACTCGGACTGCTCGATCGGACGCAACGCGGGCGCGTGGCCACGGCGCTCGCTTACAAGCATTTCGGGATCGAAGAGCCCCGCCGCCAGCCTGGTCTCTTCAGTTAGCCAGCTTGGGGAGAATCGTCGCGACCGCGCGCCAATCGCGGAACCCCGCCTCGAAAAAAAACTGCAGGCGAGCTTCCTGTTCGCGTGGTGGCTCGATTCCTCATCCCGCCACATCCCTAGCCGCCGTGGGCAGCCCCCCGCCTGCCAAGACTGTCCTCATCTCGATCTCGACGGTCTCTCAACATGGACACGATCGCCAGATAAAGCTAACTCCTTCTTTTTCTTGTTGCTTCGAGCCTCCGCCTCTAAACCATCGTTTCATCCCATCCGGCTAACCAGTCCCGAGCGAGTTGGTAGGCTTGGGCGGGTGCGGACGATTGGAGCGATCGAAGCCGGTGCTATACCGCTTCTCTAGGCAAGTCCGACCAGGGGGGCTTTCGCCGCGAGCGGATCTTCGGCACGGCCATATTCTCGCAGTTCGGAACCCTGGCCAAGAATTTTGAAAATTGCCTGAGACGATTGGCCTCTTTCGTTCACTACTTCCGGTGAAAGCAACGATGCGGACTCAGCCGAGTCAGACAAAACGCATCGATTCTCAAGGAGAAGGAAGACTGCGATGAAAATGAAAGCGATCTGGCATGCGGCCGAAGTGAAGCTGTTTGTGGTGTTTGTGCTAGCAGCTAGTGTGTTTGCGGCCGGCGCACATGCGGAAACAATGTTCCGGGGCAGGTTCACGCTTACAAACGAAGTGCACTGGGGAAAAGCTGTGCTCCCGGCCGGGGAGTACACAATCTCCATCGCTCCCTCCCAGAGTCCGTCCCGGGCTGCGTCCTTGGTCCGGTCGGCAAACGGCAAGACGCAGTTCGTTCCGCCTACCCTGGTAACTGAGGAAAGCAACAAGGGTGTCAACTGTCTAGTCATCACGGTTCGCGGAAACGAGCGTAGGGTCCGTTCATTAAACCTGCCTGGACTTGGGCAATCCCTGATCTACGAACCGCTCACCAAATCTGAGCGAGAAACGCTCGCCAAAACAGAGGCCGTTCCGGTGACGGTTGCCGCGAAGTAGATTCGCCGAGTTCTCGGGCCACATTGAATTGATTGGACAAGGGGGATGAGTCGCCAGGCCATTCCCCCAAATTTCTCCGGATACCGTACATCTTCTCGGCGCGTAACCTTAGAGCGAAGACCGCACCCGGGTCCTGCGCGGGATTCGGCACGAACTGCGATCCGATGGCCTCGTGTTTCGGGAGATCGAAGTGAGCTACGCTCGCGATCCAATCAAGCTCGGGCCGTTCGGAACGGCCTCTCACCGAGAATCGAGAGCAGCGAATCCGTTGGCCGGGCCGCGCGATGGCCAAACGCATCGGCCTACCGAGAGGAGCCCTCATCTCGCCGAACTTTCGAAATATCGGCTGACCGTTGAGCACGACGGTCTCCCAGCATTGCCACGGTCCCCGCGTAGAAC
>DATMRE010000157.1:0-4344 GCA_035566475.1 Verrucomicrobiia bacterium
TTCCCGGCACTCTTCCCGAACTTATTGCGCAAGGTGCAGATCTGTTGCGCACGGGCAGAGACCTTCTGCCCATGCGCGCAATCGACCTGAGCGCAGTTCGGATACTGCCTCCCGTGCCCAGGCCACCGAAGATCCTCTGTGTCGGTCTCAACTACGATGATCACCTCGAGGAAAGCGGACTCAAGAAGCCAGCCTATCCGGAAATTTTCGCGCGCTTCGCGACGAGTCTGATCGCTCACCGTGAACCGATCCGGCGGCCACGCGAATCGTCCGCGCTCGACTATGAGGCGGAGCTCGCCGTCGTGATCGGCCGGGGAGGGCGCCGCATCCACCGCGACAGAGCCCTCGATCACGTTGCGGGCTACTCTCTGTTCAACGATGCGACGATACGTGATTTTCAACTGCGCACGCCGCAATGGACGGTGGGCAAGAATTTCGATGCCACAGGGGCATTCGGTCCCTGGCTCGTGACGCCCGATGCCGTGCCGCCGGGAGCCCAGGGCTTGCGCATTCAGGGCCGCTTGAACGGCCGAGTGATGCAGGAGTCGCGCACCGACCTTCTCATCTTCAGCGTCCCCGTGCTGATCGAAATGATCAGCGTCGCGATCAGTCTGGAGCCGGGTGATGTGATCATCACCGGAACACCGGGTGGCGTCGGGGCGGCGCGCAAGCCGCCCGTTTTCATGCAGCCAGGCGATGTCTTCGAAGTGGAGATCGAGGGGGTTGGTGTCTTGACCAACCCCGTCCAGGACGAGTGAATGAGGCGCCGCGTTGATGAGAAAGCTATTTTCCGTAAACCCTGCGCGCATAGGACGGTTCGAGGCGTCGCCAAAGTGCGATGCAGTCTCGGCCTCTCTGGTCGGCGGGACCCCAGGTGACCTGAAGGCCGATCTCATTGCCCTCCTGGGAAAACAGAACGTCCTCCACAGGGCCATCGATCTCGTGCGATATGCCTCCGATGCGAGCCCGTATCGGCTCATCCCTCAAGTTGTCGTGCTGCCCCGAACGAGCGACGACATCGTCAAGCTCTTCCGCTATTGCCGTGAGAACGGAAGGCACGCGACGTTTCGGGCGGCGGGCACCAGTCTCAACGGTCAATCGCTGTCCGACGACATTCTGATCGATGTGCGCCGTCATTGGTACGGCGCCAAAGTGGAAGACGATGGCCGCCGGGTGCGCGCGCGTCCAGGAATGGTGCTGGGCCATGTCAACGCAATGCTCGGGCGATACGGCCGACGAGTCGGACCGGATCCGGCAAGCTCGCACGCATGCACCATCGGGGGCGTGATAGCCAACAACTCCGGCGGCATGCGCTGCACCGTCAGAAACGACGCTTACCAGACCGTCTCGGCCATGACGTTTGTAACTCCATCCGGTGCCGTCATCGATACCTCGGCTCCCGAAGCGGAGGCGGCGTTCGAACGAGCCGAACCTGACCTTGCCATCGGCCTGCTGGAGCTGCGCGGACAGCTGCTCGCCGATCGGGAGCTCGCCGACCGCGTGCGACGAAAATATGTGATACGGAACACCCATGGCTATCGGCTCTGCGCCCTGCTCGACGGGGAGACACCGCTCGAAATCTTTCGTCGCCTTCTCGTGGGATCCGAGGGAACGCTGGCGTTCGTCGCCGAGGCCGTGATCGACACCGTTCCGCTTCCCAGCGTGACCAGCGTCGCCTGGATACCGGTCCCGACCATCGACGAGGCGGTCGGTCTTGTCTCGGGCCTCGTCGGACTCGGAGCGTCTGCGGTCGAGCTGATGGTCGCCCCGGCTCTCACCGCCGCCGGCCAGGCCTTTGCACAGACCCCGTCCTACTGGAAAACGCTCGATCCGAAGGCTGCGTCCCTTCTCGTGGAGTTCGGCGCCGAAGATATGCGAGCGCTCGAGATTTTGCAGGACAAGGTCATCGCGTTCACCTCCAGAGCGAATCTGATCCATCCAGTAGAGTTCACGAGCGTGGAGGAAGCTATCGAGCTTGCGTGGCACGTCCGCGAAGGACTGCTCGGACTGGTCGGAAAACACCGTCCCGAGGGCTCGACGCTCATAACCGAGGACGTGTGCTTTCCGCCGGAACGCCTGGCGCAAGGCGCCAAGGACCTCCAGGAACTGCTCAGCAAGCACGGTTTCATCCCCGGAGTCGCCGGCCACGCAGCCCACGGAAATCTTCACTTCACGCTGGTCGCCGACTTCGGCGATCCGGAAAGTAAGAAGCGGTACGCGGCTTTCATGGAAGAAGTCGTCGATCTCGTCGTCCGCAAGTACAACGGCTCGCTCAAGGCAGAGCACGGCACCGGTCTCAACATGGCGCCTTTCGTCGAGTCGGAATGGGGTGCGAAAGCCACCGCGATGATGTGGCGAATCAAGGAGCTCGCGGACCCACAGGGTATCCTGGGACCGAACGTCATCCTGACCCGCAACGCAAAACTCCACCTCGAAAACCTGAAATCGGTGCCGCAGATCGAGAGCGTCACGGGCTCTTCACAGTGCATCGAGTGCGGATTCTGCGAACCGGTTTGTCCCAGCCGCAACATCACCATGACGCCGAGGCAAAGGATCGTGCTCAGACGCGAAATGGCACGCCAATCGCCGGGATCGCCGATGCTTGCGCGTCTGCAGCAGGAGTATCAGTACGACGGAATCGAGACCTGTGCCGGCGATGGCACATGCGCGATTCCCTGCCCGATCGGAATCAATACCGGTGCTCTGATCCGTGAATTCCGCGCGATGGAGACCACTGCAACGGCCGACAAGGTCGCACTAGGACTCGCCAGGAGCTGGAGCACGGTCGAGAAGGTATCCCGAGCGAGTCTGTCCGCGACGCACGCCTTCTCCGCTCTCTTCGGAGTGAAGCCGCTGACGGCCTTGACCGGGATCGCGCGAGCAGTCGCCAATCCCGATCTGATACCCAGCGTGCCGGGTCCGATGCCTCGGGCAGCTCGGGCTCCGCGGTCGACCCAAAAGAATGGTGCCGCAGCCGTCTACTTTCCCGCCTGCATCAACCGGATGTTTGGCCGCGATCCGGACAGTCCGGCTTCGCCGTACCTGCCGGAAGCGTTCGTCACGCTCTCCGAACGGGCCGGAAAGCCGTTGTGGATCCCGCCTGACGTCGCCGGTCTCTGTTGCTCCACCCCTTGGAAGTCGAAAGGCTATCCCCAAGGCCACGGCTTCATGGCGAAGTCGATCGCCGAAGCCATGCTGCGGTGGAGCGACGGCGGTAAGCTTCCGATCGTCGTTGATGCGGCATCGTGTACACTCGGTCTCAGCCAGGACATTGCACCACTGCTCGACGCCGAGACCAAAAACAAATACGAGCGTCTATCAATCATCGACTCGATCGCGTGGTGTCGCGACCTGCTTCCAAAGTTGACGATCCGGCGGAAGCTCGGTCGGATCGCCGTGCACCCAACCTGCTCTATCACGCATCTGCAATTGGCCGGGACGATCAAGCAGATCGCGACGCATTTGGCCGAGGAGGTCGAAGTGCCCATCGGCACGACCTGCTGCGGCACGGCCGGGGACAGAGGTCTCCTGCATCCTGAGCTCGTCGTCTCGGCGACTCGCGAGGTCAAAGCCATTCTCGATGCTCATCCGGCCGAGGCCTACATCTCCGCGAACCGAACCTGCGAGATGGGCCTTCGGCACGCGACGGGGCGACCGTATGAGTCGTTCGTTTTCCTGCTCGAGGAATTGAGCCGTCCGGAGGAGGGCTGACAGATCACCTCATGTCATCAGACGTCTTTCTCGCGGAGAGATCGGCCATCCGGAACGGTCACGGAAATGGAGCGAAAGCCATGCGATATTCCGACTACAAATGTTTCCGGTTGGAGTTTGATTCCGGGGTGGCATTCGTCAGCATCGATCACCCGCCGATAAATCTTCTCGATGAGATGCTGTCGCTAGAGTTCGACAAACTCGGCAGGGAGCTCGAAGGCGATGAGAGCGTCCGTGTCGTAATCTTGCAGAGCGCACTTCCTGATTTTTTCATAGCCCACTCTGGCTTGGGCCGGGTTGCAGCGGCGTCCAAGACGGTGTCCCAGACGCGCAGCTTTCGTCTTACGCAGATGATCGGCGAGCGGTTCAGGAACATGCCCAAGGTAACCATTGCCAAGATCGAGGGACGGGCGCGGGGCGGCGGGAATGAGATTGCATTGGCCGTGGACATGTGTTTTGCCGCCGCCGGCAAAGCCGTCTTCAGTAATCCAGAGGTGGCGATTGGGCTTGTTCCAGGCGGCGGCGCCACGCAAAGATTGCCACGGCTTGTCGGGCGCGGCCGGGCCCTGGAGGTGCTTCTGGGCTGCAATGATTTCTCGGCGGAGATGGCAGAGCGTTACGGGTACATCAATC
>DATMRE010000158.1:0-3803 GCA_035566475.1 Verrucomicrobiia bacterium
GAGACGAGGTGAAGCCAGCGAAGGGCGATCAGCTCGTTCGGGATGCCGCCACGGGGAAACTCGAGGTGCGGTCCGATGGCGCGAACCACGAGCGCAACTACGGTGAGAGACATGCGAAGGCCTCCAGCCTCGTCCATCCGGACAATGCTTGCGCCGCTACGCTATCGGAACGAGCAGCGGCAAGTCAATTCAAGCGGGCCCTCGCTCCGATTCGGCGGCCATCCCGCCCGTCGGTCCGTCGATCCGCTTGAGCGCCCACCGCGCGTGCTCGGCAACGAGCGAATCCTCCGAACCGGCCAGCCGCTTGAGCAACCGAACGAGGCGCGGATATGCCTCCCGGCCCCGGGTGATGCCTGAGTTCCCCAGCGCCACGCAGGCGTTGCGCACGAGGCCCCGCCATTTGGCGCGCTTCACCGCGCTCCGGCGGAATACCTCGCTGAATTCCTCGTGGGAGAGAGAGGCGAGCCATTCGAGCTCCGGCGCGAAAAGCGAACGGCGGAGCTGGCCGCTTGAATCTCGAAGCCCGCCGGGTGGAATCTCCGCATTCCGAATTCCGTGCTTTGAGCCCTGCGTTTCCTGGCCTTTGAAAGGTCGCATCGCTTCCGCGCCTTGCGGCTGAAATGCGGCGAGCGTGGTCAGCGGCGCTTTGCGATTCCAAGGGCACACATCCTGGCAGATGTCGCAGCCGATCACGGCGCGACCCATTGCCGGGCGCAGCTCGACGGGCAACTCTCCGCGCAGTTCGATCGTGAGGTAGGAAATGCAGAGCCGCGAATCGAGCACGTAGGGCTCCGGGAACGCATGGGTGGGGCACGCATCGATGCATCGAGTGCAACTCCCGCAGAGATCGTTCGGAGGTCGCTCGCCGGGCGCGAGCGTGGGCGCAAGTGCCAGTGTCGTAACGATCACGCCAAGGAAGAGCCAGGAGCCCAGTTGCTGGTTGATCAGGCAAGTATTCTTGGCAAGCCAGCCGAGGCCGGCATACTTCGCGACGACGCGCTCGATGATGGGACCCGTGTCCACGTAGGCGCGCGCTTCAAACGGCTCTCGGAGGTACTCACGCATGTCCCGGATGAGAGTCTCCAATCTGCGGCCGATTACTTCGTGGTAGTCGTGGCCCCAGGCATAGCGCGAAATCCATCCGCGCGGCGTCCCCGCGTCGGCGCTCGAAGGCGCGCCGGTCGAATCGGGCCACGCCGAGTTGTAATTGAGTGCAACGACGATCACGCTCCGCGTCCCTTCGAGGATGAGCCGCGGATCGGACCGGCGCGGGTCGCGCAAGTAGTTCATTTCGCCCGCGTAGCCGCGCGCGAGCCATTCCGGCAGCTGCCCGAGTTCACGGAATGGTTCCGCGTTCGCCTCAAGACCAGCCACGCCGCAGAGATCAAACCCGAGAGCGCGCGCCCGCTTGCAGACCCACGCTGTTCGCTCGGCCGAACTCACCTCTCCATCATGCCACACGCGGAGGCGAGCGATCCTCCTCCGCCTCTCCCGCGGCGCTCTGGACAGGAATGTCCAGTGGCAACTGGACGTCGTTGGTCAGTAGTGGGCAAACACGTTTTACTCCATTTGCCTTCGCTCAACTGGCTGCTACAATGCTTCGCCATGGCAGATTGGCGGCAAATCCAGGCGCGCATTCGCAAGGCAAAACACGGGCCCGATGCGCAGACCAAACTCTCCGAACTGTACGAGCGCACGCGCGACGCCATGGTCGCATGGGAGCTCGGCGTGATCGAGGAGAAAGCCGCCCGAAACGACGAGGCGGCGAAGTGGTACACGATTTCCGCCGAACGCTTCCGGCGGGCCGAATGGAGGAAGAAAGCCGAAGAGGCGCTCACGCGGCTGGGCGTGCCTCTGCCGGATGCACGCATCTCACCGAACATCGAAGAGAGCACCGAATCGTTCCACATCCCGGCCACGCCGGAGACTCAGGAAGCTGAAGCGGACCAGGCGGCTCCCCTGGCCGCGGGTGAAATTCCAGAAGGGTCCGAGGAACGAACTCCCTCTGAGCCGCTTGCGCCTGGTGTCGGCGCGGCCGCCGCGAGCGGCGGTGAAAGAAAAAAGCGGCGTCGAGGGCGTCGCGGCGGACGCGGCCGCCGGCTAAAAGGCTCAGCTGCCGTGCCGTCGCTGCCCGCCGAAGCGTTCTCGGAACCGATGAAGTCCCCGCCGACTGACCTGCGGCCTGAGCGGCCGCAAGCTCCGCGGCCCGCGTTCAAATCCTCGGCACCTGAGCCGTCCCGTTCCACGCGCCCTCCGCGACCCGAGGCGGTCGCACCGCAGTTGCCTTCCGAGCGCGCGGCGCACGGGCGTGCCGGCGACCCAGCCCTGGCTTCGCGAATGGTTCAATTGGAATCCATGCTGCGACGGCTCGTCTTAAGCCCGCTGCACCGGCTCGACGAGGCAGATGAGGCTCCGGCCGGGCCAGGCGTGTTTTTGCTCTCCGACTCCGATCAGATCACCTCGTATTACGTCGAAGCCTGCCAGACGTTGCGGGTCGGCCTGGGGAATCTTGTCCGCGGCGGACGCAGTGCCAAGAGCGTCCGCGGGGTCCGCAGCTACTCCGATAGCGGCCTGAAAGCGAAATTGGCCGAGCACCTGGGGATCAGCGAATCGAAGGTTTCGCAGTACCTGAAGGATCACTGCGTGGTTCGCTGGATACAGCTCGATGACGATGCTCAGCACTTGGCGCATTTCGCCATCGGGGTCCTGCGCACTCCTCTGAATCTCGATTGAGCTTCGACCCCCGGGTCGCGAGCCGCAGGACCGAGAGCGCGTCCTTGGTACGGCCCCCGGGACTCCATTAGCTGCGCCTCGTTGCCGTTCACCCCCCCGTTGCTACCTTTCGACCCGGTCCGCTAGACGGGTCGGGAGAATCGCGGCAAACTCCGCAAGGGTCATCGGTTACGAATACAGCTTGACCGAGAAGGGTCAGGCTTGCCCGGACGCGCGGCGCGGCCGAATTCATACTGGAGAGGTGAGAGACTCATGGCACAGAGGGTCGGCAACCAGATTTGGAAGTCGCTCGACTGGACGCTTTCGAAGACGGCAGGTGTAGCCTTCGACACCATTCAATATTTCAACAAGTATCGGCCGAACCCTTCCTTCACTCCCAAGTGGTCGGAGAAGCCGTTGCTGAAGTCCTGGGAGAAATCAAAGCCGACGCTCGGCTGGCCGCGGACGACCGACTCCCTCTGTCCAGATTGCGTGAAAGAAGCGCGCGAACTGATCCTGAATGGCAAGAAGGATTGGACGGATCTGGTCCATGAACGAGTCGGAGAGATCAAGGCGCAAATCATCGAGCGCGACGGCCAGGTCTGGATGGTGAAGCAGTGCCCCATCCACGGCCAATACGAAGACCTAATGGCCGTCGATTCTAAATTCCTTGAATGGATCGAGCAGAATTTCCCCGGCCGCGACATTCCGGCGCACAACGACGAGGACCTGCACCGCCATGGGACGAGCACCGTGCGTCACGGACGCGGCGCGGTCTTGACAGTTGACCTCAAGAACCGCTGCAACATGATGTGCGATCCCTGCTTCATGGACGCGAACCAGGTGGGCTATGTTCATGAACTCGGCTGGGAAGAAATCCAGGAGATCCTCGACAACGCGACGAAGATCAAACCGCGCCGGCAGATGTCGGTCCAGTTCTCGGGCGGCGAACCGACGATGCATCCTTTCTTCCTTGACGCCGTGCGCTACGCCCGCAAGGTTGGCTACAACAGCGTTCAGGCCGCGACCAACGGCATCGAGTTTGCGAAGAGTAAGGAGTTCAGCCGCAAAGCGTTCGAGGCGGGGATGCG
>DATMRE010000159.1:0-6336 GCA_035566475.1 Verrucomicrobiia bacterium
GGGCGTCGAAGCTACATTGAGAGGACCGATATTCTTCTCATTGTTCGCGACATCGGGCGCGAGAATCTCACGGATGGCGCGCGGCTCGATGCGAGGTGCCACGGTTGCGGGAGCGAGCCGGAGAGTTGGGACTGGGCGAGCGGCCGTCCACCACTCGACGATGTTCGGCAGTTGCGGCTCGACCTTGGGCGGGGTTGGCGGGGCGTCGGGCTCGATCAGTGTCTGGCGCGGGTGCGACACGCGCGCGGGGATCGAGAGAATCGTCTGCCGCGGCTCGTAAGCGTCGGCTCCCCGCTCGGCTGGCGGCTTACTCGAATTGTCAAGCTGGCCACGCTTTGGGCTCGACTTCGGGGGCGAAATGCGGGGCAGATTCTCCGGCCGGAAATACAGCGTGGATTCAATTTGCACGGGCGCGAGATTTTGCTCGACGCTCGGCAGGAAACTCCAAATGGGCAATCGAAGAATCAAGACCGCGGCAGCGTGCCAGAGGCATGACGCCCCTAACGCCCGGCCCGGCAACCTGCTGCGTATCCATTCGACGCGCAGGACCGGAGATTCGGGCGCACCTCGCTCCTTAGGAAGCCGCGGGCCGCAGAAGACATCGCGCACGCTCGTGCGAAATACTTGCCACGGCGATTCCCAGTCCACCCCGAACTCAAGCGCGCGGGACTTCGCTCCCTGCGCCAAAGGAGTTTCCGGACTCGCGTCGGGCTGCATGGGCCCGGACATTATACTCGATCGAGCGGGACACGCGGCCCTGGTTCGCAACCGGGGTCAGCCGGCCCGAAGCGCGGCCGCGAAACCCAGACGCGAGAACTAGCCCCCCGCTCCGTAAGGCGCCGCCCGAATTCTTTGGTCACTGAATTTCGTAGCACACGGCTGGCCGGAACAACTACGGGAGTCTACGGAGAGTTCTCGACCACGCCGTGGTTGAGGGGGGACTAGGCGGCGGCTGCCAATCGATAGAAACTCAAGGCTGCATCGCCTTGCTCGAGCAGGCGGCTACGCTCGAGGCGGTCAAAGCGCCCTGGCAATGCTTGCTTGCGCCGGTGCTCGACGATCACCAGGCCATAGGGAGCGATGAGGTGTGACGCATCGAGAAACTCGAGCACGCGACTCGATTCATCCGCTTCCTGGTACGGCGGATCGAGAAAAATAAAATCGGCGATCAAGTGCCGAGCTGCAAGTTTCTCGAGGCCGCGCACGGCGTCACACTCCATGATTTCCGAGCGGCTATCAATCGCAAGCAGTCCGAGATTGGACCTCGCCAGCCGCGCGGTCGCGGGATCGGATTCTACGAAAATCGTCTCGCGCGCTCCCCGGCTGAGCGCTTCGATGCCGACCGCTCCCGTGCCGGCATACAGGTCCACGAACAGTGAATCCGCGACCGACGGGCCGAGAACGTTGAAGAGCGTTTCACGCAGCTGGTCGCTCGTTGGCCGCAGCCGCAGCCTTCCGAGTGAGTTCAAGCGCCTGCTGCGGAATTCCCCGCCAATGACACGCACGAATCACCCCACCGAGGCCAGATGATAGCGCTTCTGCCAAGCCGGGCTGACCGATTCCAGTTTGATCACCACTTCGTTCGCTAGCGTCGAATTTTCGGAGAGCGCGAATGCCTCTTTGCGCGCGATTTCGAGCCAGTGGTGATCTCGCAGAGGCTGTGCGACCGAAAATGCCGCGTCGCCGTGCTGCCGGGTGCCAAAAAATTCGCCCGGGCCGCGCTGTCTCAAGTCACGCTCGGCGATCTCGAACCCGTTCGAAGTGGCAACCATCGCCTCCAGGCGTTCCCGGGCGTCTGCCGTGACGGACTTGGGCGCTACAAGGATGCAATGAGATTTCCCCGTGCCGCGCCCGACCCGGCCGCGGAGCTGGTGGAGCTGTGCAAGGCCGAAGCGATCGGCGTGCTCGATCACCATGACGGTTGCATTCGGCACGTCCACGCCCACTTCGACGACCGTCGTCGCGACCAGGATTTCGAGCTCGTCACGACGGAATTGCTCCATCACCCCGTCCTTTTCGTCGTTTCTCATCCGCCCATGCAGCAGCCCGACCCGGCCGTTCGGAAAGACACTCTTAGCCAGCCGCTCATATTCGGCCGTTGCCGCCTTGAGTTCTTGCTTCGATTCTTCAATCACCGGATAGAGCACGTACGCCTGGCGGCCGCGCGCGATCTCCCGGCGAACGAACTCCCACACGCCCGGCAATTGAGAATCCGAGGTCCATCGCGTCTCAATCGGGGTGCGCCCCGGCGGCAGTTCGTCGATCACGGAGAGGTCGAGGTCGCCGTAGAGCGTGAGCGCTAGGGTGCGGGGAATCGGTGTCGCGGTCATCACCAGGACATGCGGCGAGGTTCCCTTTTCGATCAGCCGCTTCCGCTGGATGACACCGAAGCGGTGCTGTTCGTCCACGATCACGAGCCCGAGCTTGTGAAACTTCACGGGATCCTCGATCAACGCGTGCGTGCCCACGACCATTTGCGCATCGCCCTTTTCGATGCGCTCGAGCACCCCTTCTTTTTCGGCGCGCTTGCGGCCGCCCACGATCAGTTCGATGCCATAGCCCACGTTCTTGAAAATTCGCCGCGCGGAAAGGAAATGCTGAGAGGCAAGAATTTCCGTCGGCGCCATCAGCGCCACCTGGCAGCCGTTCTCGATCACGATGGAGGCGGTTTCGAAGGCCACAATCGTCTTCCCGCTTCCGACGTCGCCTTCCAGCAGGCGGTGCATGGGGAGCGGACGTTCGAGGTCCCGGGCAATCTCTCCGAGAACGCGCTTCTGAGCGGCGGTCGGTTTGAAGGGCAGAATGCGTTTCAGCGCTTCGCGGACCTTCGGCTCGCGAACGCGCATGGCGATTCCCGGCAGTCGGCGATCGTACCTGCGGCGCAGTGCCAGCGCCAGCTGATAGTAGAAGAAATCTTCGAAAATGAGCCGCGCCTGTGCACGGCTGCCGAAGCTGTTCAGCAGCTCAAGATTTTCGTCTTTCGGCGGGAAATGAGAATAAAGCAGCGCTTCGCGCCGCGTTGGAAAGCCATAACGCTCGCGAAGCTCGGCAGGCAGCGGGTCCGCTATGTTGCCGTCAAACCTCAGCAGCAGATTGTAGATGATCCGGCGCAGCATTCGCGAGCTGATCCCGCCAATCGCTTCGTAGATCGGCACGATCCTGCCAACTTCAGTCGAATCAGCGGTCGCCTCGCTCGTGCTTCCGATCAGCTCGATCTGAGGGTTCACCATCTCGAGCCGCCCGGGGCGAAATGGATCGCAATCGACCCTTCCGTGGAGGACGACTCGCTGTCCTTGTCGGAGGCGCCCCTCGAGATAGGCACCGTGAAAGAAACGCGCGTGCAGGACGCCTGAAGCGTCCCTCACGGCGAGATGAAAGACCGGGCTCCGGCCCCGCGCGAAACGAACCGTGCCTCCGCCGCCGCTTGAAACTTCGGCTGCGATCGTGTGCACCTGACCCGGAATAATCTGAGCGATTGCCGTGAAGTGAATGCGGTCCTCGTAACGGAATGGAAAGTAGCCAAGTAGATCGCCGACAGTCGAGATGCCGCGCTCCTCGAGCTTCGCGGCGCGCTGCGGGCCTACACCGCGTAAGTACTTCACCGAATCGCTCAGCATGATGGCCATGGTAAGGGAACGATGCGCGTCTAGAGCACTCTTATATCACCGGTTCGGGCAACTCCTGGCCGGGAGAGCGATGCCGTCTGGCTGCGCGAGACTGCCGGGACCGCTCCCTCGGAAGAACCTTCGTCTCAAGCGGGCATGACGGAGTGCCCGACCGACGAGCGCCCCGGCTCGACTTTCTCGGGCGAAGTTCCCGACTCGCCGAGAGGACGGAGACCCGAGCGGGGAGCTACTCGGGGCCTTCTCGCGGCCGATACCCGCGGCCCTCACGTGATTCTGTCATAGAGAGAGGGCTCCTGAACCTGAGCACACGGCCCCGAGAGAAACGCTAGGAGCCGGCCTCGAAACCGGACACAACACCACGGCATTTGAGATCGAATCCAGAGCGCCGGTCTGCTATTCCATCGCCGGGCAGGTTTCCCGACAGAATTCGGCGACCGTTTACTTGCGGGACGAGGTGCCCTATATTTGAATCGTTCGCCCTCCTCTCGGGCCGGCGAAGGGTTAGCCAGGCGGCAGCACGATTCCGAGCGTCGTAGGGCATCTCACTCTATGGCGCGTCCATTCTTCGGAGTGACCCCCAGGCGATGGCTCGAATATCTCATCGCGATTCTGGTCGGCAATGCGATCTATTATTTTTCTCTGGTGCCTCATCTGCCGGACATTCTTCGTCACCAGGGGTTCCAGGTGGACTTGGGCGTGGCCGTGGATTTTGCCGTCTGCGTGGCAGTCTATGGATTGATTCGCGTAGGCGCGAGTCTTTGATCCGGCTCGCTTGCCGGGCGAATACCTGGCGAAGAGCACCGTTCAGGGTCGACCGGCAAACCGCGATAGGTCCCGGCTCGACAACAGTTCCGCCCGGCGACGCATCACAATTCGCGTGGCCCGACGAGCGGGCAGCTGGCCGCTTGCAGAAAACGAGCCGGCTCGCCTGCTCACCGACGGCCACTTAGGCCGTCTATCTCATAGAACCTGAAGAAAGGCTCCGGTGCCGGAAGCAATCAGCTTCCAGCCGGCATAGCAAACACGATGGGCATGAGCGTCGCACTTGAGGCAGATGCGCGCCAGGCAGCGGCGGTGAAGCTGCGGGAGGAGCACGCGCTCGTCCGCAAGGCCCAGGCGGGCGATCGGCTAGCATTCGAAGAATTGGTCCGCCGTTACGATCGCGACGTGCTGCGGCTGGCGTTGAATCTAGTCCATCGCAGCGAGGACGCTCGCGATATTTATCAAGAGAGCTTTTTGCGGGTTTACCGAAACCTCCATCGCTTCCGGTTCGAGTGCAGCTTTTACACCTGGCTCTACCGGATCGTGACAAACGTGGCGCTCGACCAGTTGCGCCGCCGCACCTCTCGCCCGGAAGACCAGGCGCCGGTTGCGGAGGAAGCCGAAGGCGGGACTCGTGATTTCTTCGACCGCCAGCCCGAATCGAGCGCGGCAGCGAATCCGGAAAAGCGGCTCCTCGGCCAGGAGCTCGGCGAACAGATCGAGGAAGCCATGAAGCGCCTCTCGCCCCGCGAGCGAATGGTCTTTGAGATGAAACACTTTCAAGGGATGAGATTGCGGGCGATCGGCGACTTGCTCGGCACCTCGGAGGAAACCATCAAGAATTCATTGTTTCGAGCGACCCGTAAATTGCGGGTGAGCCTGGATGGCATGCGCTAAGGCGAGGACTGAGAGAATGCAGCAGGGCACCGACAACGAGCATTCGCAGGATATGACGGACCAGCCGTGCAGTGAGTGGCAGCCGTTGCTGGTGCTGCTTGCGGGCGGTGAAGACATCGATCCACCCGAGCAGGCCCGGCTGAGCGCCCACCTGGCGCAGTGTACCACTTGCTCGGAAGCGCTCGATCGCGAGAAGGAACTGCTTGCGCTTTTGGCCGCGCATCAGATCGAGCCGGATGCGGCACTTCTCGCGAGCTGCCGCGCGGGCCTAGAGGACGCGCTCGATCGCGAGGAAGAGCGCGGATGGTGGCGTCGCTCATTCGGGTTGCTGCTTCCTTCCACGCGGTTCTCGCCCCGCCCAGCCTGGAGCGCGGCCCTGCTCTTGATGCTGGGATTTACGATCGGGATTCTCGGGCCTCGAATACTTCGCGATCCTCCACCAGCTCCCCACTCCGCAGGCCCTTCCAGTCTAATACACTCAGATCGAAGCAGCGCAGACGCAAGCGAGTCCCTCAATTCCCCTCTGAGCGCTCTGGACCTTCACACCGCAGACGTCGCCGGGATCAACGTGTTTCCCTCGGGAGGCGACCAACCGCCGCAAGTGGAATTGCAGATGAAGACCCAGCGGCCGGTCACGGTCCAGGGCACGGTCGATAATGGCGACGTGAAGAGCGTGCTGCTCTTTATACTGCGCAACAATGAACGATTTGACCCTGACGTTCGCCTGAGCGCGGTCGACCTGCTGCGCGCGCGCAGCAATGATTCCGAGGTGCGCTCGGTGCTCTGCGACGCGGTTCGCACGGATCGCAACGCGGCCGTCAGGCTGAAGGCGCTCGAAGCGCTGAACGGCGCCGAGCCTCAGGACATCATTCGGGAGACGCTGCTCGGCGCGCTCGTCGACGACCAGAACCCCGGCGTGCGTATTGAAGCGATCAATGCGCTCCGCGATATGGCTGCCAAAGGGAAGGTCGCCTCGGATGACCACATGTTGGCCATTTTGCGCGATCGAATGCGGAAGGATCCCAACACGTACATTCGACTTCAAAGCGCG
>DATMRE010000160.1:0-20791 GCA_035566475.1 Verrucomicrobiia bacterium
ATCGAGGCGGCATTCGTGAATGGGATGCTTGCTCATTCTGATGAAACCGACGACTCGCACGCCCCGTCCCTATCGCATCCAGGCTGCGCGGTCGTGCCTGCCGCACTGGCGCTCGGAGAACGCTTCGGCGTTAACGGAACGCACTTCCTCCGCGCGGTGGCTCTTGGCTACGACATCGGACCGCGCGTGGTGCTGTCGCTGGGTGGGCCAGACATTGAGACCGAGAGTCACAAGAGTAGTCACAGCATCTCCGCGATGTTTGGTGCAGCCGCAGCAGCTGGATGTGCAGCGAGTCTAAACGCGCAGCAGATGCGTTGGTTGCTCGACTATACGGCGCAACAATCCTCCGGAATTGCCGCGTGGAAACGCGATACGGACCACATCGAGAAGGCCTTCGTCTTCGCAGGTATGGCGGCGCGCAGCGGGGCAACCTCTGCCTTGCTGGTACAGTCAGGATGGACAGGCGTCGATGACATCTTATCGGGGCCCGATAATTTTGTTTTGGCCTGTGCCCTCCGGGCTGACCCGTCGAAGCTGCTCGAAAAACTAGGCGAACGCTTCGAGGTGACGCGGACGAACATAAAGAAATGGACGGTCGGATCGCCAATCCAGGCTCCGCTCGACGCTCTGGCAAACTTGTTGAAGCGCAATCCCTTCGAGCCAGATCAAGTCGAGCGGATGATCGTGCGAGTCGCCACGAGCGAGGCGGGCGTCGTGAACAATCGAGATATGCCGGATATCTGTCTCCAGCACATGATGGCGGTGATGCTGATCGACAAGACAGCCTCATTCCGAGCAGCGCATGACAAAGCGCGCATGAAGGACCCGACCGTTCTCCGGGAGCGGGCGAAGATAGAGCTTGTTTCTGACGAGGAACTCGAGAAACAACTGCCCAAGCGAGTGGCGATCGTCGAGGTCACGCTCGCGGACCGAACCCATTTGACCGAGCGTGTCGACGCCGTGCGCGGCACGGTGGAGAACCCGATGACCCGAGATGAGGTCGTCGCAAAGTCCCGAGACTTGATGGCGCCCGTCATCGGTGAAGCAAACTCGACGAACCTCATCGGAAGAGTGCTCGAGCTCGAGAAAGTGAAGGACATCCGAGAACTTCGACCCTTACTTCAAAGGATGTGACCGCAAATCGATGGATCCGAAGCAGTTCCCTTCCAGCTGATCCCCGATCGAGCCGAACGGACTAACAAGGGGCAAGACTGGCGTTCAAGGCTGCGGCACCTGAGCCGGCAAGGGCCGGCTTGCGGGAGCAAGGCGGTTCCCTCATTCATCCATAACTTTGCAAAAGCCACTTCGCAAGCCATCGCTTCAGCTGTCTTCGCATTGACTATCGATATGGGTTGGGCGCACAACACCGTGGCCGCCAGGCCCCGCGCGCCCATGCGTGCTGATCGGCGGGCACTCACGGCCAGGAAAGCTCGGGAAACCCAGCCCAACGTTTCGCGCATGGCGTCCCGGGGGTTCTGACAGGCGCCAGTAATTGGGCGCGGGACGAAACATCGTCCAACAAATCGAAGCGATTCCGCTCACTCCGGAGCATCGGTTCTCGGAGGGCGAGTTTGGCATGAGGATACGCCGCCGAACCCAAAGCCGACCGTGAGGTCCGCCTGATGAGGTGTCTCAGTTTTCTCCTGCGCGGAGGCTCCGCTCGGTAGCCGTATTTGCAACAGGTCTCGCCGCGGGGGATTTTTGTGCGCGTTTTTGGTAACGTAGTGCGGTGGTTGGCTCGACGACGAAGCACCCACCTCCGGAGGAAATCTAGAATGGCAATTGCCAGTATCAACCCCGCGAATGGGAAGGTCCTTGAAACCTTCGAGGCGTTGTCGGATTCCGAGATTGAGAGAAAGATTCAACTCGCCTCGGACACATTTCTCAAGTACCGGACCGTGGCTTTCGCAGAGCGCGCGCGAATGATGTTGAAGGCGGCAGACATTCTCGAGAGCGAGAAAGCCACGCTCGGTCGACTAATGACCATCGAAATGGGCAAGCCGCTCCGGGCGGCGGTTGACGAAGCCGTCAAGTGTGCGTGGGGATGCCGGTACTATGCGGAGAATGCGGAACGATTTCTTGCTGATGAGGAGGTCGAGACTCCGGCAAAGCGGAGCTACATTCGCTACCAACCGCTCGGGCCGATCCTCGCCGTGATGCCATGGAACTTCCCCTTCTGGCAGGTCTTTCGCTTCGTGGCTCCGGCTCTGATGGCGGGGAATACGGGACTCCTCAAGCATGCTTCGAATGTTCCCCAATGCGCGCTCAAGATCGAGGAAATCTTGCGGCGAGCGGGGTTTCCAGAAGGCGTATTCCAGACGCTTCTCATTGGATCCAATAAGGTCGATCGAATTCTTGGTGATCCGCGTGTCGTCGCCGCAACGCTCACCGGGAGCGAAGGAGCTGGGATCGAAGTGGGGATTGCAGCCGCAAAGAGAATCAAAAAAGTCGTGCTTGAACTGGGCGGCAGCGATCCCTTTATCGTCATGCCCAGTGCAAATCTGGGGGAGGCTGTCGAGACTGCCGTGAAGGCCCGGATACAAAACAACGGGCAGTCGTGCATCGCGGCCAAGCGCTTCATCGTTGCTCAGCAAATCGCCGAGGAGTTTGAAGGCAAATTTGTAGCGAGGATGGAGGCACTTAAGTTGGGGGATCCGCTGGACGAATCGACGAATCTGGGCCCGCTCGCGACCGCAGATGCAGTTGTCAGTCTTGATGACGATGTGCAACAGACGATCAAGGCGGGTGCGCGGCTTCTAACAGGCGGCAAGCGGGTCGAGCGCCCCGGAAATTTCTATGCTCCCACGGTTTTGACAGACATTCCCAAGGACTCGCCGGCCTATCGCGAGGAGTTATTCGGCCCCGTGGCTTGTATCTTTCGGGCGCGAAACACCGACGATGCGATTCGCATCGCAAACGACACACGATTTGGGCTGGGCGCGAGCGCGTGGACGAATGACCCCAAAGAGCGCGACCAACTCATTAACGAAATTGAAGCTGGCATGGTGTTCATAAACAGCATGGTTGCTTCTGATCCTCGACTTCCGTTTGGCGGCGTCAAGCAGTCGGGCCACGGCCGCGAACTCTCGGTCCACGGGATTCGGGAGTTCACGAATATCAAAAGCGTCTGGATTCGCGAAGGCTGATGAAGGATTTGCGCCGCATGCGAAGCGCGTGGTACTGTGGTCGATCGACGATACCACGCTTCGAAGCCTATGCAGCTCAATCGCTTGCTCGATCCGGAGTTTAGAACGAGGGCTCGATCACGACTTGCGGTAGAGCTCGCGAGCCGGGGACTAGTGCCGAAGAAAGTCCAGTCCTCCGCGCTTATGAGCAAGTACTCCGGCGGATCGAGGAAGCGATTCTCACAAGGAGCTTCGGGCGAGCAAGGTGATGGCTGACCGGAACCGGAACGAGGTCAGTTTCAACGCAAATGCTTTCTTGAGGCCGTCGAGCCTCGGCGCCCGCATCGGGTGCGTGAGGCGATGGGAGTCCGCCCGGGGTCCGGCAGGTGAGGATCCCCAGGCCTCGAAACAGCACGGTCCGTTCAAGATCCAAAGTCCTACTCGGGAGAGATAGGTGGCTAACCTCGGATTTATCGGCCTCGGCGTGATGGGCGGGAACATGGTAGACCGGCTGCTCAAGAAAGATCATCTTGTCACCGGCTACAACCGTACCCGCTCGAAGGCACAATGGTTGATCGACCGGGGGATGCGGTGGGCCGACACTCCCCGAGCGGTCGCAGCCGCTGCCGACGTCACATTTTCGATGGTCACGAATGCAGCAGTGCTCGGAGAAATCGCCGAGGGTCCCGACGGGCTGATCGCGGGAATCGGACCTGGCAAGGTTTGGATCGACATGAGCACCGTCAGCCCCGCCATAAGCCGCGCTCTTGCGTCAAAGGTGCGAGAGAAGGGCGCTGACATGGTGGATGCGCCAGTGTCCGGCAGCGTCATAACGCTGCAACAAGGAAAATTGTCGGTGATGGTCGGAGGGCGCCGGGAGACCTTTGCGCGCCTCAAGCCCCTACTCGACGACATCGGACCGAAGGTTACCTACGTCGGCGAGAACGGGCTCGCGCTTTCGATGAAGATTGCGACGAACCTGAGCCTCGCGGTTCAGATGCTCGCGTTCTCCGAGGGAGTGCTGCTCGCGGAGAAGAGCGGGATTGCCCGTGAGACCGCCGTGGACGTTCTCACGCACAGTGTTATCGGGTCGCCCATGGTCCAGTATCGCGGGCCCTTCGTTCTCAACATGCCCAAGGAAGCTTGGTTCAACGTGAACATGATGCAGAAGGACATGATGCTGGCGCTCGAACTGGGCCGTCAGGTGGATGTCCCTCTGCCGACGACCGCGGTAACCAACGAATTCCTGACCGCCACCCGTGGTATGGGGTTGGCGGACCAGGATTTCGCTATCATTTTCGAGGTGTTGGCCCGCATGTCTGGCATTCGGAAGTCAGGAGTCGCGAAATGACGATTGTCGCTGGGCGGCCAAAGGCCGAATCGAAGACTGCCGTCGAACAGTGGACTCGCATGTATCGGCGGATGATGAGCATTCGTTTGTTCGAGGAACAGGTGAATGATTTGTACACGCGCGCCCTGATGCCCGGGCTTGCCCATCTCTACGTGGGGGAAGAGGCGGTGGCAGTGGGTATCTGCGAGGCGCTTCGGTCCGACGACTTCATCACCAGCACTCATCGCGGGCATGGTCATTGTCTAGCCAAGGGAGCATCGCCGGACCGAATGTTTGCGGAGTTGCTTGGCAAGGAAGCGGGGTATTGCCGGGGCAAAGGAGGTTCGATGCACATTGCCGACCCGGCGACCGGAAACTTGGGAGCGAACGCGATCGTGGCCGGTAGCGTTGGGATCGCCACGGGGGCGGCCTTCTCTGCTCGGTATCTCGGCACGACGCAGGTCGCGGTTTGTTTCTTCGGCGAAGGAGCGCTCGGACAAGGAATCCTCTACGAAGAGATGAACTTGGCTCAGCTTTGGAAGCTCCCGGTGATCTATGCCTGCGAGAATAATTCTTACTCAGAGTACACGCATTATTCAGAGACGACGGCGGGCAACGTCCTGGCGCGTGCAACCGGGTTTGGACTCGAGGCCGAGAGCGTCGACGGGCAGGACGTGCGCGCTGTTTACGCGGCCGCGGCGAGACTGGTCGATCGGGCTCGCCGCGGGGACGGTCCGGCCTTCCTGCTGTGCAACACGTATCGCTTTCGCGGCCATCACGTCGGCGATATCAGCCGCGAGTACTACCGCTCGAAGCAGGAAGAGCAGCAGTGGAAGGAAGAACGCGATCCGATCAAGACCCTGACCGATTGGTTGATCGCTCAGGGCTTGGCCGACCGGGCCCTTCTTGACCGGATCGACCAAGAGGTTAAATCGGAGATCGATGCGGCCGTCAAGTTTGCCCTGGAGGCTCCGTACCCGGGTCTGGAACAGGTGGATGAGGACATTTATGCCTGAGGCGACCGATCGCGAGATGACATTCGCCGAAGCAATCCGCGAGGCGCTGGCGGAAGAAATGCGCCGCGATTCTCGGGTTTTCATTATGGGTGAGGATGTGGCCGAGGCCGGGACGCCATTCAAGGTGCTATCGGGACTCGTGGAAGAGTTCGGCACCAAGCGTGTGGTGGATACGCCGATCTCGGAAGCGGGTTTCACGGGGCTTGCCGTCGGAGCCGCCATGACTGGTCTTCGCCCCGTTGTGGATATCATGTTCGGCGATTTCCTCACCCTGACGATGGACCAGATGGTGAATCAGGCAGCCAAGGTCCATTACATGTCGGGGGGGAAGTGGAAGGTCCCGCTGGTCATGCGCACGACGCTCGGCGCTGCCCGGCGCTCGGCCGCGCAACACTCGCAGTCGCTTCATGCCTGGTTCAGCCATGTCCCGGGGCTGAAGGTCGTCTTGCCGTCGACGCCCTACGACGCCAAGGGACTGCTGAAGACAGCGATCCGCGACGAAAACCCGGTAGTCTTTTTTGAAGATAAAATGATGTACAAGCTGAAGGGTCCCGTGCCGGCCAAAGAGTATACGATCCCCCTGGGTCTCGCAGACGTCAAGCGCGAGGGGCATGACGTCACGATCGTCGCGACCAGCAGCATGGTGCAGTTGGCGCTTGGTGCGGCAGTGTTGCTTGAAGAGATCGGCATCAGCGCCGAGGTGATCGATCCGCGAACGACTTGGCCTCTCGATGAGAAGACCCTGATCGAGTCGGCGAAGAAGACGTCGCGGGCGATCGTCGTCGACGAGGGCTACGGACGTTACGGCGTCACTGCGGAAATCGCTGCGGTGATCGCCGAAGGCGCTTTCTACAGCCTGGACGCGCCTGTCAAGAGACTGGGAGCCATGCACGTTCCGATTCCGTTCTCACCGCCGCTTGAAGACGCGACCGTGCCGAGCGAGCGCGCGTTATTTGATCTGGCGCGGTCGCTTTGTAAGCGGTCCTGAACTTCGAGAAAAGGAGGCTTATCGTGGCCTTACCGACTCACGGGACGATGGCAGTTGATTGGGAGCAGCGCATTGATTTCGATCGCTTGCGCAGCGAACGCCTCGCGCGTGCGAAGCATTTGCTCGCGAAATCCGAGATGGGCGCGCTTCTCTGCTTCGATATGAACAATGTGCGGTACCTGACAGCGACGCACATCGGTACCTGGGCACAGGACAAGAACAGTCGATTTACGCTTCTGCCTCAGAACGACGAGCCGATTCTTTGGGACTTCGGTTCGGCCGCGCGCCATCACCAGCTCCATTGCCCATGGCTCGGCGAGCGATCCCGGGCGGGAATCGCTCTGCTGCGAGGAGCGATGTCGCCCGAGATGGGCCGTGCCGAGGACGTCGCGCGGAAGATTCATATCGAGCTCGAAAAGCGCGGCCTCGAGGGGGAGCCGCTCGGGATTGACGTGATCGAGCCCCCTATCCTTTTTGCCTTGCAGCGCGAAGGGATCACCGTCGTCGATGGGCAACAGCTCATGTCCGACGCCCGCGTGATCAAAACGCAGGACGAGGTCGCCCTGCTCAACACATCGGCGATGATGGTGGACGCCGCTTACGATGAGCTCTACCGCGCCATGAGGCCCGGCCTGCGCGAGAATGAAGCGGTCGGCCTGGTGAGCAAGGTGCTCTACGATCTCGGCTCGGAATACGTTGAGGCGGTCAATGCCATATCCGGCGAACGTTGCAACCCGCATCCGCACGTGTTCTCGGATCGGGTGCTGCGCCCGGGCGATCCCGTGTATTACGACATCTTGCACTCCTACATGGGCTACCGCACTTGTTACTACCGGTGCTTCACGATCGGCTACGCGTCTCACGCAATGATCGATGCCTACAAACGCTGCCGCGACTACTTGGACGCGGCGATCGCGCTCGTGCGGCCGGGCCGCACGACGGCCGACATTGCCTCCGTTTGGCCCAAGGCACAGGAGTTCGGCTTCCCAAATGAAGAAGCCGCCTTCGCGCTTCAATTTGGTCACGGAATCGGTCTCGCGATCTGGGAAAAGCCTGTGATCAGCCGGCTCGTCTCACTCGAGCATTCCTACGAGATCAAACCCGGCATGGTTTTCGCGCTCGAGACCTTCTGGCCTTCGACCGACGGCTGGAGCGCCGCGCGAATTGAGGAAGAAATAGTCGTCACCGAGGCTGGCCACGAAATCATCACGCGCTTTCCCGCCGAAGAACTGCTCGTGGCGGGAGCGCACTACGTCACGGTCAAGGGGCCGCTGGCGACGGTGCGCGAAACCGATTCTGCGCCCAGGCAGGGCGTGGTCGATATGATTGGGGCTAGCGCAAGAACGGAGCGTGTCGGAGCGACAGACTAGGATCCCTGTTCTCCGGCGCATCGAAAGAATATGGCCATCAGTGTTGTCATGCCCGCGCTTGAACTGACGCAAGAGACCGGCAAGCTTGTCTCCTGGCGGAGGAACGAAGGCGAGCGCGTGACCAAGGGCGAGCCACTGCTTGAAATAGAAACCGATAAGGCCGTGGTCGAAATCGAGGCTCCGGCGGATGGGGTCCTCGCCGGGGTCCAGGCGCACGCGGGCGACGTCATCGCCGTGGGTAAAACGATCGCCTGGATCGTTTCCCAGGGCGAGCAGCCCCCGCCGGAGGAAGCTGCCTCGGGCAGCGACAGCAGGGGAGCAGCTCAAGCGGTACGCGCTGCTCAAGCTCCTACCGACGCTGCCGAACAGCCCGCCCAGAGGGGAGCGAAGATTTCCCCGAAAGCTCGCCGCCTCGCAACTGAACGCGGCGTGGACATCAGCCGCCTGCGCGGTACGGGCGCCGAAGGCGAAATCCTTGCCTCAGACGTACTCGCGTTCGCCGAACTCAAGACCGCTGACCGGGCGACCGAGCTCGAAACGCTTGGTTCGGTCGGACGGCTCATGGCCGAGCGAACCACGCAAAGCTGGACAACCGTTCCACACTTTTTCGTTGCGCGAGACGTTACGGCCGCTGCGCTCATCGAGGCCCGCGAGAAGCTGGGTCCAGAAATTCAGACTGCCCGCGGCGTGCGCCTCACGCACACCGACCTGCTGGTTGCGCTCGTTGCCCGTACCCTGGTGAAGCATCCTCGGATCTATGCAAGCTGGACGAACCAGGGCATCCGCCTCAATCAAGAGGTCAACATCGGAGTGGCCATGGCGGTCAAGGAGGGCGTCGTCGCCGCGGTGATTCACGGCGCCAACAGCGCGGACCTTGGTGAAATTGCGGTTCAGCGCCGGGATCTGAGCGAGCGCGCCAAGGCGGGCCGTCTGCGTCCCCCCGATATCGCGGGAGCCACCTTCACGATCAGCAACCTCGGCATGCATCACGTCGATGCTTTTACCGCGATCATCACGCCACCGCAGGTTGCTGTACTTGCCGTGGGAACCATTTCCGACCGCGTCGTGCCGGTTGATGGCAAGCCCGGCATCGAGCCAATGATTACGCTCACCCTTTCATCCGACCACCGAGTCATCGATGGCGTTCGCGCCGCCTCTTTTCTGGACGACGTGGCCACAGCTATTTCCGCGCCTAGTAAGTACCTCGGGTGAGATCGTTGATAGCCGAACCGGGGCGCCGCGGGAGGAGGGTTCGAAACCTCGCTCACTGCCGGATCTAGCGACGTCCGCCGGCGGCGTCAGGGATCGGTTTTCCCTTGGAGAATCGATTCCAATTATCGAGCGATGTGAATGTGCGGCTGTGCATTCGATCGATGTAGAGATTCCCCTCGAGGTGATCGATCTCGTGTTGAAGGATGCGAGCGTACCATCCGGTTGCCGCAATGGTTTCGGGCTGCCCGCGCTCATCCAAGCATTCCACGCGCACGCCGCTCGCTCGCGGGACTATGGCGGAAAAGCCAGCCAGGCTGAGACATCCTTCAAAGAACTCGGCCTTCGTGTCTGTGATTTCGACGATCTTGGGGTTGATGATCACATGAAACGCAACCGGTCGTCTCTCGCGATCTCTCAGTTGGTCTGAGGAGATATCCTTCAGGTATTCCTCACGGTCTTCGATTACCGCGAGTTGTAGACTGAGGCCAACCTGTGGCGCTGCGAGGCCGACGCCGGGAGCGTCCCGCATTGTCTCTTGCATATCGACGACCAGTTTTTGGATTTCGTTGCTTTGAATTTCCTCGAGAGTGAGCAGACGGGCCACCTGTCGGAGCACAGGTTCTCCCGCCTGCGCGATCTTTAAGCGCACAAAAAACCCCGTCGCCGACCGCCCGCGACTCCGTTCCGCACACGCGCTCCCGGGGCGTACTTTACCACAAGCAGAGTAACCCAGCAGAGCAACGCAAGAGGATCGTCGCACGAGGGAGGGCAGGCTCACTCGCTGAGGCGGGCACAGACTCCTCAGGGAAGTGCGATCTTCAGGGAACTGGATTCGCTCGGGTCGAAGGGAATTCTCGAAGCTTATTTCGGCCTTCCGGTGAGAAGGAGATGCGGCCGAACCGTCTCGCTCGCCCTCCGGCAATCTCCTTAGAGCTTACGAGCGGCCGCCCTCCCGACCGCCGGCTAGCGAGTTCGCGGGCGAGTTTGGGAAGACCCGCGCAACTCGGTTGACAGCTTCCCGAATGTTGCCCCCCGCTTGTACCGTCGGCTCGAAGCCTTCGTCTTCAAGGGCAACTCGAACGCAGCGAACCGTGCAAATGCCTTCCTGGTCGGGGCACAAATATCGGACGACTGACTGTTCTGTTCCCTCCCGTTCTCATCGCTTGTTCCAATCGAAGGGGCGGCGACCGGAACTCCTGTGGCCCGTCCCTTCGATATGCGAAGCTGACAGCCGACGAAGTCCCCGCCCACAGGCCGGAGCGGCCTGCCCGATCTGCCCGATTTCGTGGCTTTTTGTCGTCCTTACCTTTATAGTATTCTTGTTGGGTGTTTTTTGGCTATCTGCCAGCCAAGAACTCCGTCAGACTTCAACCGTGGAATCTCTTGGCTTGTTCGTGACGGGCTCCGTGGGTCGGCCGAAGGCATCCGGCAGACGCCGTGTGGGGCGGCGGCTTCGGTTTTGCTTGTCTCACAAGCAGTTGCACTTCAACAGAATATAGTGTTAGCGCATGTCGCGTTTTTGGCATCTTAGTTCTTCGTTCGCGACCATAGCGCCATGCCTCGCGGCCGGGGCTTTCGGTTCGCCGGTTCATCAAGGAGTGTGGACCATTGTGCGGAATTGTAGGGTTTACCCATAGAAAGTGGTCTCCTGATCCCGACCGGATACAGAGCGCCGTCGACACGCTCATCCACCGCGGGCCGGACCAGCAGGGCCTGTTCCGCTCGACGGTCGTCTCGCTCGGCGCGACGCGGCTGAAGATCATCGACCTTGATTCGGGCGACCAGCCCATCGTCGATGAAACCGGGGACGCGGTGATCGCTTTTAATGGAGAGATCTACAACCATCAGGAATTGCGCGCGGAACTGGAGGGCCGCGGACACCGATTCTCGTCCCACACCGACACCGAAACTGTTCTGCACGCCTTTCTCGAATGGGACATCGGCTGTTTCTCGCGGCTGCGCGGAATGTTCGCCATCGCGCTGTGGACCGAATCGACCAAGCGACTCATCCTCGCCCGTGATCGCATGGGCATCAAGCCACTGTACGTGGCGAGACGCGGAGAGGACCTGTTCTTCGGCTCAGAACTGAAGGCCATTCTGGTCCACCCGGAAATTGACCGCCGGTTGAGCATGGCCGGCCTTGATTGTTATTTGTCTCTGAATTACGTGCCGTGCCCTTGGACGCTCGTGGAAGGGATCGAGAAGGTTTCTCCCGGGCACTGGATGGAATGGCAAAACGGCCGCGTCTCGTCCGGAGCTTACTGGCGGTTGCCGTTCGTCCTGCCGCGCCGTCGGACTCTCGAATCGGCGCAGGAGGAACTTGATTCACTGCTCGAGCAATCGGTGCGCGAACACCTTCTCTCGGATGTGCCGCTGGGCGTATGGCTCAGCGGAGGCATTGATTCGTCTACGATCCTGCACTATGCAGCGAGGTTATCCGCGTCGAAACTGAAGACCTTTTCGATTTCGTTTCAAGGACGCAGCTTTGACGAGACGAGGTATATCCAGCAGGTTGCGGCGCAGTATGGTACCGAGCACGATCAACTGGACCTGAACCCGGAGGAGAACCTCGAGGATGCCATCGAAGAGTTCGCCTACTACTCCGACGAGCCCGATGCGGACGCAGGGGCGCTACCGGTGTGGTTTCTTTCCAAGCTGAGCAAGACCAAGACGACCGTCAGTTTGAGCGGTGAGGGAGCCGATGAATTATTTGGCGGGTATCTTACATACAGAGCGAATCGCCTCGCGCGTACGGCGCGGCGGTGGCCCCGCAGCGCGATACGACTGGCCCTCATCGGCTTGAGCCGCTGGCCGGTGTCGGACGAAAAGATCAGCTTCGAATACAAACTGAAGCGTTTTCTCGAAGGCTGCTTGATGCCCGCCGACCGGGCTCACGTTCACTGGAACGGAACCTTCTCGGACGCCCAGAAGGACTCGCTGCTTTCGATGGCGTCTCCCGGGGCACTCCATCGCACTCTTGGCGAGCTGCGCGAGTTCTCCTCGGCCGGAGATGATCTGACGCCCTATCTGTGGTTCGATCAAAAATATTTCCTTCCGGACGACATCCTGGCGAAGGTCGACCGTATGAGCATGGCGCACGCCGTCGAGGTGCGGCCGCCGTTCCTCGATCACCGGATCGTCGAATTCGCCGCTTCCCTTCCTCCCTCCTTCAAGGTCCGGGGTTCGTGTCAAAAATTCATTTTGAAGGAATTGATGAGGGGCAAGCTGCCGACTTCGGTTTTGCGCCGCAGGAAAATCGGATTTGATATTCCCGCCCACGAATGGCTGCGCGGCCCGCTTCGATCGCTGCTGCTTGATACGCTCGGCAGTGGCGGCTCCGAGCATGCCGGAGTGTTCCGTCGCAGCGGGATTGATGAAACCGTGCGGCGGCATCTGGAGAGGCGCGCGAATCTCGGATACCACCTTTGGGGCCTGATGATTCTGTTCCTTTGGATGAGGAGATGGCGGATTCAAACCTCGCCGCTTTCCGCACCGAGCCAGCCGGTGACGGAAAGCGTTCTTACCTCTATTTAGCTGTCCTGCTTTTTGCAGGCACAGTGTATCTTGGGTGCATCTTTTCTCCACCGTCGCTGATGGACGACGTGGATGCTGTGCAGGCGCAGATCGCTCGAAATATGGTCGCCTCCGGCGACTGGGTGACAGCTCGGCTCGACGGCGTCGCCTATCTGGAGAAGGCGCCGCTGGTCTATTGGGCGATAGCCGGTTCGTACATCGTCTTCGGCGTCCACGATTGGGCCGCGCGAATTCCCATCGCCCTCTCCGCGATGGCGCTCTGCTTGCTGACCGCCGGTTTCGGCCGGTGGGCTTTTGGAAAACGCGCGGGTTTCTACGCCGGTCTGATCATGGCCACATGTGTTGGCCTGTGGCTGTTTACGAGGATCCTGATTCCCGACGTGATGCTCACGTTCTCGGTAGCCCTGGCCATGTGGGCGTTCTTGCGAGCTCTCGATGACGAGGAATCACGCCCTCGCCTGTGGGCCTTTGTGCTCGCCGCTAGCCTGGGAACAGGATTGTTACTGAAGAGCCTGATTGGCGTCGTTTTCCCGACCGCCGCGGCGCTCCTCTATCTTGCGCTCACACGCCAGTTGTTTTCCGCCAGAACCTGGAAGAGGCTTCATCCCCTAGCTGGACTATTGATTGTGATCGTGATTGCCGCACCCTGGCATATTCTTGCTACGCTTCGCAACCCACCCTACTTCTCCTTCACCCTCCACAGCGGGCCCGGCGAATACCACGGATTTCTCTGGTTCTTCGTCGTCAACGAGCAACTCCTTCGGTTTCTGAACCTTCGCTATCCGCGCGACTACAACACGGTGCCGCGCCTTTATTTCTGGATATTCCACCTCGCGTGGCTGTTTCCCTGGAGCGTCTATCTTCCCGCGGTCGCTAAGCTTTCCTTCAAGCCCGTTGACCGTGCCGGACGAACGCGTTTACTCGCGCTTTCGCTCGCCGGCTTTGTGCTGGTTTTCTTCACGTTCTCTACGACGCAGGAATACTACTCGATGCCTTGCTACCCTGCCCTCGCGCTACTGCTAGGTTCGGCGATGGCCATGGGAGGCGGTTGGGTGCGTCGAGGAACTCGCGTGCTTGCCGTGGTTGCTGGATTAGCAGCCGTGGTGGCATTCACTCTGCTATTCCTCGTGAGAAATGTGCCGACGCCGGGCGACATCTCGACGGCGCTCGGGCGGCATCCGGAGGTTTACACACTCTCACTCGGCCACCTGGAGGATCTCACGCTTCAGTCATTCGCTTATCTTCGGGTCCCTCTCGCCGTTGCCGCAGCGGCCTTTCTAATTGGAGCTCTCGGAAATCTTCGAGCGACCGGCGAGCGAGCGTTTGTCACCGCGGGCCTGATGATGGTGTTGTTCTTCCAGGCGGCCAGGTTGGCTCTGGTGGTCTTTGATCCGTTCCTGTCGTCTCGACCGCTGGCCGCGGCCCTGCTTCGAGCGCCGGACGGCAAACTGATTACGGAGGGCCACTACTATCCTTTCTCGTCCGTGTTCTTCTACACGAACCGCAGCGCACTGCTTCTGAACGGCCGCCGCGCCAATTTGGAATATGGTTCGAACGCTCCTGGCGCTCCGGATGTTTTCATCGACGAGTCGCAATTCCAGAATTTTTGGCTGAAGCCAGAGCGCTACTATGTCGTTGCGAGCCGGGACGAGTTGCCTCATTTCGAAGCTATAGCCGGACCTAGCCAAACGACCTTGGTAGCGATGAGCGGCGGAAAATTGGTATTGACGAACCACCCTTTGGCATCCTCCGCGTTCGAACTGGGCTCCGGCGATCGGCCTGAGGAGGCCGACCAATCTCGTTGTTGCGGTCTCCCGAAGGGAAAACGAGCGACAGATGCGCGCTTCTAGCCGGCCACCGGTTCCAGACAGAAGCCCTCGCGGGATGGGTATCAGGATGGCTGCCCTCGAGAAGGCATTGCGGCGAGATCTCGCTACAATCGGTCGGTATCGCCCTAGCCCTCGATCCCTGTTCGCGGCCTTGGGGCTTCGCTCATGTCGATCCTGACGCTTGTCGGTGTAAGGGCTCTGGTAATCTTGGCGTTGAATCTGGAAGGCCTTTCGACGAAAATGTGCCTCGTTATCCCGATGGGCTTCATCGCCAATCGCTTGCCGCTCACCTCGGGCGGGGCGGGCTGGGTCCGGGCGACACAGCCCCGAACGCGCCCTTCCGGACGCTCGAGAGGCAAGCATGCGGGAAATCGCCGGAAGTTTGCGCCGTCAAGGGGTTAATAGTACTTTGTGCCCGAAAAGAATTGTGTCTAGATAGAGGATGCTGCTAAGGGCCGTACCGAGGAGACATCATGAAGATTGCCGTGCTGGGAGGAGACGGGTACTGCGGTTGGGCCACAGCCTTGTACTTATCAAAGAAAGGGCACTCGATCTCCATCCTGGATAGCTACGTCCGTCGGCAGTGGGATTGCGACCTTGGCGTGCAAACCCTCACCCCGATCCTCTCTCTCTCCGAACGCGTAAAGGCTTGGGAACAGCTCACCGGCCACTCGATCGGCATTTTCGAAGGGGACGTGGGTGACTACGAGTTCCTCTCCTCGGCCATCCAGGAAATGGAACCGGACGCCGTGATTCATTTTGCAGAGCAACGCTCGGCCCCGTACTCGATGATCGACCGCGAACACGCCGTCTTTACTCAGGTGAACAATGTCGTCGGAACGCTCAACCTGCTGTTCGCCCTGCGAGAGTTCCGCCCGCAGTGTCATTTGATCAAGCTCGGGACCATGGGAGAATACGGCACACCCAACATTGACATCGAAGAAGGTTACATCCGGATCGAACACAACGGGCGGAAAGACACCCTTCCTTATCCCAAGCAAGCCGGTTCTTTCTATCACCTTTCGAAGGTGCACGACAGTCACAACATTATGTTTACCTGCCGCACATGGGGACTGCGTGCTACCGATCTCAATCAGGGCGTCGTGTACGGAACCGTCACGGACGAAGTGGCGCTCGACGAGGCTCTGATCAATCGCTTTGATTACGACGAGGTATTTGGAACGGTTCTGAATCGCTTCTGTGTTCAAGCGGCGGTCGGATCGCCGCTCACCGTCTACGGCCGTGGAGGACAAACACGCGGTTTTCTGGACATTCGCGATACCGTCCGCTGTGTCGAACTCGCATGTCTGAATCCTGCGAAGCCCGGCGAGTGCCGCGTCTTCAACCAATTTACCGAGCGTTTCTCGATTCTGGACATCGCCCACATGGTTGAAGCGGCGGGCAAAAAGATGGGACTGCAAGTCGAAATCAATCACTTGCCAAATCCGCGAGTCGAGGCCGAGGAACATTATTACAACGCGAAACATTCAAAGCTGATTGATCTCGGTCTCGAACCTCATTTCCTCTCCCACTCGCTGCTCGATTCGCTCATGAATATCGCCGTCAAGTACAGGGATCGTATTGACCCGGCGCTGTTCCTGCCGCAGGTCAACTGGCGCAACGCCAGCAGCGATCGGCGAGTTCCCCTGAACGGGGCGAACCGGGCCGCGATCGCCGAATCACGGCTCGAAAAGGCGGGCGCGCCGGCGTACAAGATCAGCAAAGTTTCCCGCTCCTGAGATCGGAACCCCAGCCAACCATCGCGCGGTCGAGGACCTAGCAGCCGCACACTGGGATCTCCGAAGCCCATTCAAGCTTGCTGGTCGATCTAGCCGGGATCATCGAATCTCGGCAGCAAACGGCCCACGCGGAGTCAGTCAGGGTTTCTCAGACTCCTTTGTATCGCCTCCCGGAGTTGCACCCTGGGCATCCACCCGAGCTCTTCTCGAATTCGGCGGGTGCCATAGGAGCGATCCTGCAATGCGCGCTTGACCTGGTGTTGCGACAAGCCGGTCGTACCACCCCGGGATGCTGCCCGCACGAAGGATTCGGCCAGCGGGGCTCCGAAGAGGACCAACCCGCCCGGAAGAAATACGGTTCGTGTTTTCTCCTCGGCCGATTTCGTCTCATGGTATTGCCCGAGAGTGAGTTCTTCGTCGTCCACGATATTGAACTGCCGCAGCCGGTTGTCCTTGAGACTCGAAGCCAGTTGCATCGCATCGATCAGATTCTCGACGTAGTTCAGGGGCAGCCGAAGGTTGCGGTCTCCGAATACAAAATCGGTATTCCAAAGGCGAAACCCCAACAGTCCAAGCGGAAGCGGCTTGCCGGCACCGTAGATAAGTCCGGGCCGGAAGATCACCGCCGGCAAACCGGTTTTTTGCGAAAACGAAATCGCAAATTGTTCGGCCAGGATCTTTGATTGTGCGTAAGAATCGCGCAGCTGCGGAGCTGCATCGTAAGGGGCATCCTCGTCGATAGACTGGCCGGGTTGGACCAACCCGTAGACTGCCACAGAGCTCGTATAGATCACGCGGCTCACGCCGCCAAGCCGGCGACATGCGGTGAAAACTCGTTCCGTTCCTCTTACATTTGTTTCAACGAACTCACCCCTGGTGCCGGGACGATCGACCTTCGCTGCCAAGTGATAGACGATGTCCGCGCCTTGAACAGCACGCTCGACCGAGCCGGGATCTTCCAAATCGCCTTCCACGACCTGAGCGCCAAGAGCTCGCAATCGCTCTGCGCGCTCCGAGGGCCGACCGAGAACTTTAACGGAAACCCCCTGGGCCAGCAGGCGGCGAACCAGCGCGCGGCCCACGAACCCGGTCCCCCCCGTTACCGAGACACGCATTCCTTTTGACTCCTGGATCGGGGCAGTTCGAAAAGCCCCCCGACTTCGATGTGGGTCTGTGCGTCGGCCATCGATTTCGCCGGGGAAGCGAGAGCCCGCTCGATTGGAGCTGCCGCCTGCCCGGCAGCCCCCGGGAGTTCCCCACGGCCCGGTGGCCCGCTTTTGTGCTATAGTTTTTTGCGGGTTGACGGCGGCTGCACCTCAAATGGGAAGGTGGCATCCGCGCCGGATTCGCGATCGAATGCTTCAGCCCCAGTCTCTCCCCTCCGAACGGATTGGCGCCCAAGAGATTGGCCTGTCCTGTCTCCGCTCCGGGGGAATGAGTTGGAGTGCCGATCGAGAGGTGCAGAGATTCTGACGTTCTTCGATCATGTCGTTCTCGGTGTTGCCGCAATCCCATTTGTCTATTACCTGCTCGCTCTCTATAGCTCCGCCCGGTTTTTCTTGGCTGCGAGGAAACAAAGAGGCCAGAGCTTGGACTTCGCGCCTCCCGTGAGTTGTCTGAAACCGATCAAGGGTCTCGATCTCGACGCGTACGAAAACTATGCCAGCTTTTGCCGCCAGGATTATCCCGAGTACGAGCTGATCTTTTGCGTCGATGAGGACGATCCGGCGCTGTCGCTTCTCAAACGGCTGATCGAGGAATTTCCGGAACGCCATATCCGCCTACTCTACGGTTCGGGGCGCCGTGCGATCAATGACAAAGTAGCGCGGCTCGTGCGCCTGGTCAGCGAGGCCCGGTATGATTTGTTCGTCATCACGGACGGCGACATCCGCGTGCGCCCGGATTATCTTCGCTCCGTGGTCGCCCCGTTCCGAGATCCCAAGGTCGGCGCGGCCACCTGTCTGTACGTTTCAACCAGGGAAACTACGCTCGTTCAGGAACTTCAGTCCATCGGAATGATCTCCGATTTCTTTGCCGGAATCATGGTTGCTTGGCTATTGGATGGCGTCAAATTCACCTTCGGCCAGACGATTGTTGCAACCCGCAAGGCCGTTGCAGGCTTCGGCGGCTACGAGGCAATCGAAAATCGTCCGGCCGACGATCTCCTGGTTGGCCGCCTGGTATCCGAGCAGGGATACCACGTCGCCTTGATCGCCGATCCGGTCGAAACCGTGGCCGACTTCCAATCCCTCCGCGAGCTTCTCTACAAGCGCGTCCGCTGGATGACGGTGATGCGCCTGATGCGCCCCTGGGGTCATCTCGGCTTGATTTTCACCTGGGGACTGCCCTGGGCGCTTTTCGCGGTCGCCAGGCATCCGACCCCGGGTGTTGCGATTGCGTATCTAGGCACTTATCTCGTTCTTCGGGTGGCCATGACATGGTTGATCGGCGTCGAGGGAATGAAGCAGCGTGGCCTGTGGAAGAAAATGCCGCTCATTCCGATTTGGGACGCCATGGCGTTCCTCATCTGGCTCGCCAGTTTTGGCCGCAAGACCATCCGGTGGCGCGGCATTGATTATTTCATCCGGGGAGGAATGCTTGAGCCAGTCATTCCGAATACCCCGCAGAATGCATCGCACTGAAATATTTCCGGGACATGAGCGCTAAAATCGCTGTCGCTGGCGCCGGTATCTACGGAGCAAGCATCGCGATTCGCCTGGCGGAGCAAGGCCACAACGTGCGTCTATTCGATCCGCTCGGCATCCTGCGCGCGGCGTCGGCGATCAATCAATACCGCATTCACTCCGGTTATCATTATCCTCGCAGCCCGGAGACGATCACCGAGACGCTCGAGGCTCGCGCCGAGTTCATGGGGGCTTTCGCGCCTGCCGTCGTTCGGAACAGCCGCCATTACTACGCCATCCCGAAGCAGGGCTCGCAGACACCTCCCGACCTATTCGAGCGGGTGATGTCACAGCACAGTCTCATCTGCCGACCGTGCCACCCGGATTGGATGAATTTCGACTTCATCGACAGGTGTTACGAAGTCGATGAACAGCTCTATGATCCCGCCATCCTTCGGAGCCTCCTCGAATCCCGAATCAAGTCGCTCGCCATTCCCTTCGAGCATGGCGAGTTCAGGCAGGAAATGCGGCCCGATTACGATTTCGTCGTGTGGGCGGCCTACGGCCTGGGACCGAGCCGAGGTCTATTCAAAATCGCCAAGTACCAGGTCGCCGAGAAAATCCTGATTGAACTCCCGGCCACGCTGCAAGGTATATCCCTGGTCGTCGTGGATGGTCCGTTTACCGCCTTCGATCCGTACGGCAGCTCTACTCGCTCCCTATTCGGCTCGGCCAGAAATACGAATCACTGGACCACCACTGATCCTTGGGAGACGATTCCCGAGCCTTACTCGAGCCTCTTGAACAGGCCGGTGTTCGAGCCTATTTCCTTCAGCCGCTTCGAGGCGATGCGAGAGGACTCGGCGCTCGCCGTGCCCCTTTCCAGGCACGCCATCTACCTCGGGTCGCGCTTTACCATCCGCGTTGTCGAGAACAACCCACGGCAAGATCGCAGAACACTCTACGTTCTAGAGCACGCACCCGGAGAACTTCACATCTTTTCCGGCAAGGTTGTAAGCGCGGTGAAGGCGGCTCGCATCGTTTGCGAGAAGATCGCGGAACATGGCTGAGACACCCTCCTACGCCATCCTCGGCCGGGGACGCTGGGCTGGCACGATCCACAGCGTTCTCGCCATCGAGAGCCGCCGACTTGTGTTGATCGACGAGACCAGGCGTCGTCCCTGCGAGGTCGACGCTGACTACAAGTCGCGCCTGTCCGCTCGCTTGACCGCGAGCGGTGCGCGAATCGCATGGCTTTGCGTGCCGCCGGGCCCGCATATACCAATGATGGTCGAGGCTGCGCTCGAAGCGAATCTCCATGTCGTCGTCGAAAAACCCTGGCTATGCCCGCGACAGAAGACTGAATTCCTTCTCGAGCTTGCGCAGGCCCGGCGCCGGCTGGTCGCCATTCACTACCAGTATTGCTTTCTAAAGGAAGTCCAGGCCTGGCGCCGTGACTTCAATCAAAGGACGGACCTGCGGTTTGGCGGGAGCTACATGCGAACCCGGGCTGACGGTCCTGGGATTCCCGCCATCCACAATTTGGGGTCACACTTGCTCGCCATCCGCGCATATGCCGTGCCACGGTCCGCGGTCGCGGAAATCCGATGCGGATATGAGTTGCCCGATGAGCGCCGGGTCTGGGTCGAGAAATCTGGTGAAAATGTCGCGGCCATCGATTTTCTCGCGAACAGGGAACCGATCATTCAGCGCTTTGTCGGTATGCTTGAGGGCGCGCTCAACGGTGCCGAATTCCCCTTCGACCTGGATCTTGCGGCACGTGTTTCAGACGATGTAGCCAGACTGAAATGAGCGAACGGGATTCAGCAGGTAGGTTCGAGGCCGAAAGCGGGCGAAATATGGAGATCCGTGGTGGCCTCAAAACGAGCGGAAGCATCTCCGAGCTGGCCGAGAGCCGCCTGGGGGCGACGAATGGTCTCAATGATAGGACGGCGAGCCCGCCCGAGTTTCCGCACGGGCGACACGACCCTGTCCGCTGGGACCGAGCCGGCCGGCCGCGAAGG
>DATMRE010000161.1:0-2389 GCA_035566475.1 Verrucomicrobiia bacterium
CGTACCTCACGGAAACCAAGTACGAGTGTCTGCGCGCTTTGCGCGCCCCGGCATTCGCCATCCCTTTCTTGCTGCTTCCAATCGTGCTTTACGTTCTGTTCGGAGTGTTTCTTGCCGGTAGCATGAGCCATGGGGACCCGACCGTCGCCAAGATCATGTTCGTCAACTGGTCCGTGTTCGGCGTGATGGGGCCGGGGATGTTCGGATTCGGCATGTTTGTGGCGTCGGAGCGCGAGCAGGGCCTGCTTACGCTCAAGCGCGCTCTGCCCGCGCCCCGGGGGAGCTACTTGCTTGCGAAAATGATCATGGCCACGCTGTTCGCCGCGATCGTGATGGTGACTCTGGTTGCGGCCGCCGCAGTGGTGGGGCGTCCGGGATTAACCCTCGGCCAATACATTGGAGTTGGGTTGCTCGACATGGCAGGATCGCTCCCGTTTTGCGCCGTAGGACTGTTCATCGGCACGCGAGCCTCGGCCAAGAGCGCTCCGGCGTTTGCCAACCTCGCCTATTTACCGTTCATGCATCTGGGAGGACTCTTTTATCCACTCCCGCGGTCGGTGCAGCCGCTCGAATTTATCTCGCCCGCGTTCTATCTCGACAAGCTCGGGCTGCTTTTCGTAGGCGCGCCCAGCCTCGACCAGTTGGCAGTTGGAGCGGCCGGCCCATCGAGCCATGTAGGGCCGACGATGCAGGTCATTGTGCTCGCCGCAGTGGCTTTCACGTTCACCGCGCTAGCCATCCGCCGGCTGGCGCGTGTGGGATAGCTCTTAGCCGGACGAGCCAGACGCCCAGAGGTAAAAGCCGAGAGCCAAATGCGATAAGATCAGAACTGTGCCTCGCCCGTCTAATTTCATACGCGACATCATTCTCGAAGACCTGAAGACCAATAAGTACGATGGCCGGGTGCAGACGCGCTTCCCTCCCGAGCCCAACGGATATCTGCATATTGGGCACGCAAAGGCGATCTGCCTCGACTTCGGACTCGCCGACGAGTTTGGCGGACACACGAATCTGCGGTTCGACGACACCAATCCCGAGAAGGAAGAGACCGAGTACGTCGACTCCATCATGGCCGACGTGAAATGGCTAGGCTTCAAGTGGGACGGACTGTTTTACGCGTCGGACTATTTCGACCAGCTCTATGAGTGGGCTGTGAAACTCATTCGAGACGGCAAGGCCTACGTCGACGATCTTTCCGCAGAAGAAATTCGCAAGTATCGCGGGACGCTCACCGAGCCCGGCAAAGATAGCCCGCATCGGAACCGCACCGTGGAACAGAATCTGGATCTATTTCGGCGCATGAAGGCGGGAGAATTTCCCGACGGCTCGCGTGTGCTGCGCGCGAAAATCGACATGGCCTCGCCGAACCTGAACCTGCGCGATCCGGTGATGTACCGCATCCTGCATGCCGAGCATCACCGCACCGGCAACAAGTGGTGCATCTACCCCATGTACGACTACGCCCACGGGCAATCGGATTCGCTCGAACGAGTTACCCACTCGATGTGCACGCTCGAATTCGAGGATCACCGCCCGCTGTACAACTGGTTCATTCAACAGCTGGGCATCTTTCCGTCGCAGCAAATTGAGTTCGACCGCTTGAATCTGACGCACACCCTGCTCAGCAAGCGAAAGCTGCTGCAATTGGTCGAGGAAGGCCGAGTGAGCGGCTGGGACGATCCGCGCATGCCGACGCTCGGTGGCATTCGACGCCGTGGTTATACTCCCGAGGCGATCCGCAATTTCACCGCTTCCATCGGAGTTTCGAAGACAACCGGCTCGATTGAGCTGGCCATGCTCGAGCACTTCGTTCGCGAGGACTTGAACAAGCGCACGCCTCGCGTGATGGCCGTCCTTCGTCCCCTGAAAGTGGTGATCGACAACTATCCCGAGAGCCAGGTCGAGGAGATGGACGCGGTCAACAACCCCGAAGATCTGGCCGCGGGTAGCCGCCAAGTCCCGTTCTCGCGCGTGCTCTACATCGAGCAGGATGACTTCCGCGAAGTCCCTCCCCCAAAATATTTCCGTCTGGCGCCGGGGCGCGAGGTGCGGCTGCGCTATGGCTACTTCGTCACTTGCAACAGCGTCGTCAAGAACGAGAAGGGTGAGGTCGTAGAAGTCCACTGCACCTACGATCCAGCGACCCGTGGCGGAAATGCTCCCGACGGCCGCAAGGTGAAGGCGACCATCCACTGGGTTGCCGCGGGGAGTGCAGTCGATGGCGAAGTGCGCATCTATGAAAACTTGTTCACCAAGGAGAATCCGGCCGAGGTGGAAGAAGGCCAGGATGTTCTCGACAATCTCAATCCGAACTCATTGGAGATCGTCGCTGACGCGAAGCTGGAACCATCTCTCGCCAATGCCCCCGCCGGCACCCGCTATCAATTCG
>DATMRE010000162.1:0-8804 GCA_035566475.1 Verrucomicrobiia bacterium
AAATCTTCTTCTCGAGTCGGGTGTCCGTTCATGGGTGCAAGGCCCGCTTTAATGTTTCGAGCGCCGAACGCAGCCGTGTCTTCACGGTTCCGAGCGGGTCGCCCGTCCGTTGCGCGATTTCGCTGTGGGTCAGCCCTTCAAAGTACGCCAACTCCACAGCAGCGCGCTGCTCCTCCGGAAGATTCTCGAGCGCTCGCCGGATGCGGCCGAGCAGCTGTTGCTGTGAAACAGCACTCTCGAGATTGAACGGCAGCACCACGGTGTTTTCGAGCAATTCGTCGCCCGCAGCTGGATTCCGCTGTCGAAGGCGGGAAATCGCTCGATTCCTCGCGATCACGAGCAACCATCCCGACAGCGAACCCCGGGAGGCGTCGAATTGCGACGCGGTGCGCCACAGCTGATAGAAAATGTCCTGCAAAATCTCTTCGGCCGCCTGCCGGTCGCGCAAGATGCGGATTAAGACGGACGTGAGCATTCCTGCATAGCGGTCGTACAGCGCTTCGAGCGCTGTTTCATCCCGCTGCACCATCCGTTCGATGAGGGCCCCATCCGGCTCCCTCAACGTCGCTCCCGTCTCTTGACTCACCAACTGTGGCGGCTCTCTTCGGTTGAGATACGCGTCTACGAACCTTCGCGGATTGGCCGGCGACCGGATTGAAGCCTCACGGTGCACTCATGGAAAACGGTTCCGAGACTATCCCGGCATCCTGTCAGGGTCAACGACGTTTATCGACCGGTTCTGGCTCGAGCCGAACTCTCGGGCTGGCGGGGCGCGTGAAGCTCTGGTGTATGTGCTAACCACCTGTATTTATAAATACTTAGGTAGGTTCATCGGGGCCGGAGCCAATCATCGGGGTCGAGCCGCTGTTGCGAGATTTGAATCCTCGCCGGCGGTTTTGATTGACATCCTCCGCCGCTTGGCTAAACTTCGACTCTTGTGAGACTTACGAGCAAATGAATCCTTCGGAACGGTCTCACGAGATCCCCAGATCAGGAGGAGGAAGCACGATGGCCACCGTCGCCAAGGCGGCTCCGCAACCCATGCCCCGGATTGCGCCGCGCGAAGATTTGAACCCCTACCGCATCGCGCAAATTCAGTTTGATCTTGCCGCCGAGTATTTGAAGCTCGATCCCGGAGTCCGCCAGATCCTGCGCTCGCCGAAGCGCGTGCTCGAGGTATCCGTCCCGACGAAGATGGACAACGGCCAGATCAAAGTCTTCACCGGCTATCGCGTGCAGCACAACGTGGCGCGCGGCCCGGCCAAGGGCGGCATCCGGTATCACCCCGGAGTGACGCTTGATGAGGTGAAGGCCCTGGCCACGTGGATGACGTGGAAGACCGCGACGGTCAACATTCCGTTCGGCGGCGGCAAGGGAGGGGTCGTGTGCGATCCGAAGCGCATGAGCAAACCCGAACTCGAGCGCATGACGCGCCGCTACGCCTCTGAAATTCTGCCCCTGATCGGACCCGAGCAGGATATCCCCGCGCCGGATGTCTACACCGATTCCCAGACGATGGCCTGGATCATGGACACCTATTCGATGACCAAGGGATATTCGACAATGGGTGTCGTCACCGGAAAACCGGTTTCGATCGGCGGCTCCGAGGGCCGCAAGGAAGCGACCGCGCGCGGCTGCGTCGTCGTCGTCGAACAGGCATGCAAGATCAAGAAGTTGCCGCTTCGCGGCGCCAGCGTGGCGATTCAGGGATTTGGCAACGCCGGGTCGCTCGCGGCGCGCATTTTTGCAGAAAAAAAAGCGCGAGTCATCGCCATCAGCGATTCCCGCGGCGGCGTGTTCAATTCGCGCGGGATCGACCCGCTCAAGGCCGCGCGCTACAAAGAACGCTCCGGCACGGTTGTCGGGATGCCCGGGACGTCGCGGATTTCGAACGACGATCTGCTGACGATGAAGTGCGATATTCTCGTCCCTGCGGCGCTCGAGAATGTCATCACGCTGAACAACGCCGACCAGATCAAGGCCAAGATCGTTGCGGAAGCCGCCAACGGCCCAACCACCCCGCACGCGGACGAAGTTCTCGCGCGCAAGGGCATTCTCTTGTTACCCGATATCTTGACGAATGCCGGCGGCGTCACGGTCAGCTACTTCGAATGGGTTCAGGACCTACAAAGCTTCTTCTGGTCGGAAGCGGAAGTGAACGCCAAGCTCGAATCGGTGATGCGGCGCGCCTTCGAGGAAGTGCACGAAGCGGCTCGCAGGCATCGCGCGCACATGCGCACCGGCGCCTACGCCCTCGCGGTCAGTCGCGTCGCCGACGCGACTCTTGTCCGCGGGCTTTTCCCCTAGCTCGGACCGGCGGCCCGGCGCCGGTTCCTCTCGCCACTGGAAGTTTCCTATTGCGCGCGACGTAGCACGCGCGTACATTCTCTCTGCTGGCTGGCCACGCTGAAACGGCGCTGAGAGCATCTGTGCCTCGCGCGGGGGGCACGCAGCAAGTTGAACAACCACTCGAATCACACGCCACCTATTCTGCTGACGATCGCGGGATTTGATCCATCCTGCGGTGCCGGTGTCGCTGCCGACCTGAAGACGTTTGCGGCGCACAATTGTTACGGTGTCGCCGCGGTCACCGCCTTGACCGTGCAATCCACGCAGGGCGTGCGCTCCATCCATGCGACTCCCGCCGCCACACTTCGCGGGCAGCTCGATGCGCTCGTCGAAGACATGCTACTCGCGGGCGTGAAGATTGGCATGCTGGCGAATCGAGCGAACGCTTCGGCGATCTCGGAATTTCTCGATAGCCACAAATTCGCGCATGTCGTCCTCGATCCCGTATCGCGTCCCACATTCGGCAACGCCGAGCTGCTCGATGCCGCGGGCCTCAAGTTCGTGCGCGATGAACTTCTAAAGCGGGCGAGCGTCATCACGCCCAACATGCCCGAAGCGGAATTTTTGACGGGTATGGAGGTGAAGGACCTGCACGGAATGAAGGCAGCAGGGCAAAGGCTCGTGGAAATGGGCGCGCGCGCCGTGATCGTCACCGGCGGGCACCTTGAGAAGCCCATCGACGTGCTCTGTGAGGGCGGCGAAGTCGAGATGTTTGCGAGCGATCACGTCAAGAGCCCGAACACCCATGGCTCGGGCTGTACGTTTTCCTCCGCCATCGCTGCACAACTCGCCTCCGGCCAGCAGCTCCGCGAAGCGGTGATCCTGGCGAAGGCTTACGTAACCAAGGCGATTGAAAAGTCCTACCAGATTGGCAAGGGTGCCGGACCTCTCAATCAGCTCTTCCGCTTTCACCAGGAGCCCCCCCCGCGGGGCGTCCACGAAGTTCCGCAGCATGGCATGCATCCTGCCGCCGAACCAGCCACGCACTGAGAGTCCCGCACCGCCCCGGATCGAGAGCGAGCAACGCTTTGGGGGGGCCACCGGCTTCTGATGGCCTTCTCATGGGCCTCGCTGCGGGCGGTCCCTTCGTCTATCTGCGAAAAACAATTCGGCCGGCGACGATCGTGGCCACGGCAGCTCCGCCGAAGGCGCGACCATCGAAGGGTGTATTGCGCGATTTGCTCGGAGATTCCGAGGCTCGAAACGTCCAGGGATAATCGGTTGAGAAGATGGTCAGGTCGGCCGGTTCACCGGGCGCAATTTTCCTCTCGACGCCCAGGACGCGCGCTGGGCCGGTGGTGAATAGTTCGACCAGGCGCATGAGCGGAAGCCGGCCCGAATCGACCAGTTCGCTCAGGCCGAGCGCCAAAGCGGTTTCGAATCCGGTTATGCCGAATGGCGCGCGATCGAATTCCACCTCCTTGCTCGCAGGATGATGGGGCGCGTGATCGGTGGCAATCGCGTCCACACTCCCATCGGCGAGGCCTTCGATGAGCGCGTCGCGATCCTTGCGAGAGGCCAGTGGAGGGTTCATTTTGTAGTGGGTGTCGTAACGGACGTCCTCGTCGGTGATCGTAAAGTGATGTGGGGTGACCTCGCAGGTCACCCGAAGCCCCATCCGCTTCGCAAATCGCACGTGCTCGAGCGAACCGAGCGTGGACAGATGGGCGATGTGAAGGCGCGCGCCGGTTAGCATCGCGACTTCGACGTCGCGCCCGACGCAGATGGATTCCGATTGCGATGGAATCCCTTTCAGCCCCAGCCGAATCGATGTGGATCCCTCCCGCATCACCCCGCCTCCGAACAGTGAAGGGTCTTCGCAGTGGTCGATGACCGGCAGGTCAAGTGCGTTCGCGTAGTCCATGACCTGGCGCAGCAGCCGCGCCGTGGCCACCGGCTTGCCGTCGTCGCTCACGGCCACAATGCCCGCTCCTTTCATCGCCGCGATCTCCGCAAGCGCTTCACCCCGGCTCCCGATCGAAGCGGCACCGATGGGCCACACCCGCACAGTCGCTCCCTCTCGAGCGCGTTCGATGATTCCTCGCGTCACCGACGCCGTGTCGTTCACCGGCTCGGTGTTGGGCATGCAGCAGACAGCCGTGAATCCACCACGAGCCGCGGTGCGCGTGCCGGTTTCGATCGTTTCGGACATTTCCTGGCCGGGCTCGCGCAAATGGCAGTGGAGATCGATGAAGCCGGGGGTGACGACGAGACCCCTCGCATCGAAGATGTCCCGATCTTCCGCCGAGAGACCCACGCCTGTCTCCATGATGCGGGCGCCATCGAGCAGCACATCGAGCGAAGCGTCCGTCCTGCTGGCCGGGTCGAGAACGCGGCCGTTCTTAATCAGCAGCATTCATGCGTTCCTTTGCGGGATGTGGAGCGTCGACCGGAGCACCTCCGATGAGATGGTAGAGAAGCGCCATTCGCACGGCGAGGCCGTTGGTCACCTGTTCGAGTACGCCGGACTGAGGCCCATCGGCGACGGCGGAATCAATCTCGAGTCCACGGATCATCGGCCCCGGATGCAGAACGAGAGCGCTCGGCCGCGCGAGCCGCAGGCGTTCGGGCGTCAGCTGGTAGCCGAGAATGTATTCCTCGGCGGCCAGCGCCGGTTCGTGAATTCGCTCCGTCTGCACGCGCAGCACGATGATCACGTCTGCTCCATCGAGCGCTTCCTCTATGCGTGGGGTGCGGCGCGCAGCGGGTGCCAGGTGTTCCAGTTCGCGCGGGATCCACATGGCGGGACCGCAGAGGGTGATTCGTGCGCCGAATTTGCCGAGCAGATGAATATTCGAGCGGGCCACGCGGCTGTGCAGGATATCCCCCAATATTGTGACGTTCCAGTCATCGAGTCTTCCCTTCGAATCTCGAATTGTCAGCGCGTCGAGAAGCGCCTGGGTGGGATGCTCGTGGGTTCCGTCACCCGCGTTTAGGACAGGAATTCCGAGCCGCGCGGCCACGAACTCCGGCGCTCCCGACGAGCTGTGACGAATCACGATGCCGTCGGGCCGCATGGCCTCAAGCGTGCGCACGGTGTCGAGAAGCGATTCGCCCTTCTTCAAGCTGGACGCCTCGGCCTGGAGATTCATCGTATCGGCGCCAAGCCGGGCGGCGGCGGTCGTAAAGCTGATCCGCGTCCGCGTTGATGGCTCGAAAAATGCCACGGCCACGGTCTTGCCGCGCAGCGTGGCCAGCTTCTTCAAGGGGTGGCGCTGGAATTCCTGAAAGGGCTTCGACTGATCAAGAATAAAAGTAATCTGCTCGCGGTTGAGGGTCTCAATTCCGAGAAGGTGCTGCAGGCGCTCGAGCACTGTTTCCCTCTAGGATGCTTCCGAATTTCCAGACCTCAGGAAACGCGGTCGACCAACATGACGCGTTCCTCACCGTCAATCTCCTGTAGGCGGACTTCCACGATCTCAGTATCGATTGTCTGAACCGTGTTGCCGATGAAGGTAGCCTCTACGGGCAGCTCGCGATGCCCGCGGTCGATCAGAACGCACAGCCGGATCCGCCGGGGCCGGCCCAGATCGAACAGACCGTTCATGGCGGCCCGGATCGTGCGGCCCGTGTAGAGAACGTCATCCACGACGATGAGGTCGCGATCGTCCACAGAGAACTCGATGTTGTTAGACTGGACGACGGGTTGCGGTCCAATCGTCGAGAGGTCGTCGCGATAGAGGGTGATATCGAGCGTGCCCACGGGAACATCGACGTGGGCAAAGCCGCGGATGGCCTTCGCCAGCCGGGCGGCGAGCGGAACTCCGCGGCGCCGGACGCCGATGAGCGCAAGGTCTTTCGCACCGCCGCTCTTTTCGACAATTTCGTGCGCCAGTCTCTGAAGCGTCCGGTCGATTTCTGTGGCAGAGAGCAGCTGCCTTTTTTCTACGACGCGCATCGGGCGCATCATCCTAGCACAGACCGCTCCCAGTTCGAAGCGGCGACAGCGAGCGAATCCGGCAGCTCCCCGCGGGCGGCCCGAACCGCTTGACCGGCATGCTAGACTGTCGCCAGTGAGTGCTCCGCAGCCGACACCTGCCCCCGGGCGGCCCGCGGGCGTTGACCTCCGAGTCAGCGTCGGAAGCCTGCTCCTGAAGAATCCCATCATTGCGGCGAGCGGTACATTCGGTTATGGCGTTGAGTTCGCCCGCCTTGTGGACTTGAACCGCCTCGGGGGTATCGTCGTGAAAGGGCTTTCGGCGGAGCCGATGGCCGGGGCCGCCCCACCGCGCATGTGCGAGACCGCAAGTGGCATGGTAAACGCTATAGGTCTGCAGAATATAGGCGTTCGGGCCTTTGTCGAGGCGAAGCTTCCCGAGCTCCGACGCTACGACACGGCGATCGTCGCGAACGTCTTCGGCCGCACAATCTCGGAATACGTTGAGGTCATTCGCGTCCTAGAGGATTCAGAAGGCCTGGCAGCTTATGAACTTAACATCTCTTGCCCCAACGTTGAGCGCGGAGGCCTTGAATATAGCACCGACCCGATCCTCACGGCCGAGGTAGTACGAGCTGCCCGGAGGGCTTCGAAGCGGCGGCCTCTCTGGGTCAAGCTCTCACCTAGCATTGGAATTATTGGACTTACGGCCAAGGCGTCTGAATCTGAAGGAGCAGACGCCCTCGTGATCGCAAATACCTATCCGGCATTGTGTATAGATAGCCACACCCGGAGGTCGCGCCTGGGTAGTACGACAGGAGGATTGTCAGGCGCGGCCATAAAACCTATAACACTAAGATTGGTCCATGAAGCGAGTCAGGTAATTAATCTCCCTATCCTGGGACTAGGAGGTATTGAGCGCGCCGCGGATGTGGCCGAATATATGCTTGCAGGTGCTTCGGCGGTCGAGGTGGGCACGGCACATTTTCTTGACCCGCGCGCCTCTGAAAAGCTCGTGGGTGAAGTTGAAGTGTGGTGTGGAAACTCTAATATATTTGAAATCAGCATGTTACGTGGATCCTTGGGGGCATAAATCGATTGCTCCCTGCTAGGCCGAACAGTTAAAATGGTGCTCTTGATTAAAGAAAGGTTAGGTGCCCGATGAGAGCTACGATTCTCGGAGGTCTTGAGTCTGTGTTCTTAGGCATGGGTTTGCTTGTGCTCATCCCGTCGGTCAATCCGACGTCCTACGGGGGACCAAGCGACCCACGTGAACCAAATTCTCTAACCGAGAGCCTCCTGGGCTCACGATTTAGCTCGAGCCCGAGTTACCTGAAGAAGCCGCTGGCAGTATGGGAGTGCACGACGAGCTGGTACGGCGAGGCTTTTGACGGACAGACGACCGCTAACGGCGAGACCTATGACATGTACGCGACGACCGCCGCCCACCCGACGCTCCCGCTCGGGTCTATCGTTCGGGTGGTGAATACACGGAATCACCGCAGCCAGGTGGTCCGCATCAACGACCGCGGCCCCTACATCGAGGGACGCGAACTTGACGTCTCCTATGAGGTTGCTCGGAGGCTTGGTTTTGACCAGCGTGGACTAGCTAGAGTACGCTTGGAGCTTCTCGAGGTGCCCCCACGGCTCGTCTCGGATCATCTCAACTGATTGTCGCCCTCGACATTGACCGCCTGGGCCCGGCCTGTGCTTTGGCGCGGCGACTGAATGGCGCGGCAGGTCTTTTCAAGGTCGGGAGCCAGCTCTTCACGGCCGAGGGCCCCCGAGCGGTCGAACGGCTCGCGGGCCTGGCCCGCGGCATCTTTCTCGATTTGAAATTCCATGACATTCCCAACACCGTCGAGCGGGCGGTCGCCGCAGCTGCCGAGCTGCCGAAGGTCCGACTCCTTACGCTTCACGCCTCCGGCGGCCTCGCGATGATGCAAGCTGCGCGCAAGGCCTTGGCCGGGAAAACGAACCGACCGGCACTTCTTGCAGTAACGATTTTGACCAGCCTCGATGCCCGGGCGCTCCGTCGCGTGGGAATCAGAGGATCGCCCGGATCCCGCGCCATCGAGCTCGCTCGCCTTGCGCAGGAGGCAGGGCTTGACGGCGTCGTCGCTTCCGGACACGAGGTTCGCCCGATCCGTCGTGCCTGCGGCAAGAAATTTCTGATCGTTGTTCCCGGCGTGCGCCCGGCGAGCGCTTTCGTCGATGACCAAGCACGCGTGGCAACTCCGATCGAGGCGCTCGAGGCCGGTGCGGACTATCTTGTTATCGGCCGGCCCATCACCGCGGCGCCCGATCCTCGCGGGGCGGCGATCGCCATCGTCAAAGAGATCGCAGCAGCCCGAAAAAACTGAGGGTGCCCAGGGGCAGTTCGACTGCTGCCGAAAATATGGCCATATATACCCGTATAGGGTAGTATAGATACATTAAATTGAGTACGTGGGCCCGCCTGCAGGGGCTCTCCTACAAGACGGCGTGGCGCCTGTGGAAGGCTGGCAAGCTGCCGGTGCCGGCCGAGCAGCTGGCCACGGGCACGGTGATTATCCACGCCGCGCCAGCAAACGAGCCG
>DATMRE010000163.1:0-7716 GCA_035566475.1 Verrucomicrobiia bacterium
GTCGCGAAAATTTCTTCCGCCGCAACGGCGTCCTCGAGCCGTACTTGCAGGAGCGTTCGCGTTTCGGCGTTCATCGTCGTGGCCCAGAGCTGCTCGGGGTTCATCTCGCCAAGCCCCTTGAATCGGGTGATGGTGAATTCTTTCTTGGCGCTATCGAGAACATGGGTGAGCAACAGCTGGGCGCTCTCTTTTGTCGCTTTGTCGCCATTGTGCGTGATCGTGAAGGGCGGGAGGTTGTGCTCCTCGATCGCCTGGGCGAGCGTGCGCAGGCGCTTGTAGTCGGGGGAGGCGGCCAGAGCCCAGTTGACGCGCCGCTCTCCGCCGTTCTTGAGCAGCAACTCGTGGAGGCTGTGCTCTTCGTCGAATTCGAGCCTGGCTTCGAGATTCAGCTTGGCCCGCCCGATGGCCTTCTCCAGATCCTGAAGCTTCTTCTTGTCCGCGAAATCGGCTTTCTTCTCTAGCTCGCTTGCGGCCAGAAGTTCGACGAGCTTCGGTTCGCGCAGGCGGCGGGACAGCTTGGCGGCGACCTGGTCGTATTCCTGGATATTCAGCAGGAACTGCGTGAGCGCGCCGCCTTCCAGAGCCTTGCCGTCCTTGCCCTTCACCACGTGCTCCTCCGTCGCTCGCTTCATCAGTTCTCGGGAGAATTCGCGCTCGTCGCGGATGTAGCGGTCCATCTTGCCCTTCTTCATGCGATAGAGCGGCGGCTGGGCGATATAGATGTGGCCCTTTTCAATGAGTTCGCGCATGTGGCGGAAGAAAAACGTGAGCAGCAGCGTGCGGATGTGGCTACCATCGACGTCCGCGTCGGTCATCAGGATCACCTTGTGGTAGCGCAGTTTCGTGGCGTCGAAATCGTCCTTGCCGATTCCGGTGCCGAGCGCCGTGATGATGCAGCGGATTTCTTCGTGGCCGAGCATCTTGTCGTAGCGGGCCTTCTCGACGTTCAGGATCTTGCCCTTGAGCGGAAGGATCGCCTGGTAGCGGCGATCGCGCCCTCCCTTGGCCGAGCCGCCGGCCGATTCGCCCTCGACGACGAACAGCTCGCAGCGCGCCGGATCGCGCTCCTGGCAATCGGCGAGCTTTCCCGGCAGGCCGCTTGAATCGAGCGCGGACTTGCGGCGCGTGAGCTCGCGCGCCTTACGAGCCGCTTCGCGGGCACGGGCCGCGTCGATGCACTTGCCGATGATTTTCCGCGCAATCGAGGAGTGCTTGTCGAAATACTCGCCCAGCTTTTCGTTCACCAGTTGCTCGACCAGGCCCTTGATGTCGCTGTTCAGTTTGCCCTTCGTCTGGCCTTCGAACTGGGGCTGCGGCAGCTTCACGGAGACGACGGCGATGAGGCCTTCGCGGACATCATCGCCGTTGATCGAGACCTCGTCTTTCTGCTCCTTGAGCATGCCGGCCGAGCTTGCGTAGTAATTGATGGTGCGAGTCAGCGCCGAGCGGAAGCCCGCGAGATGCGAGCCGCCGTCGACGGTGTTGATCGTGTTCGCGAACGAGAAGACGTTTTCGGCGTAGCTGTCGTTGTATTGCAGAGCGATTTCGATGTCGACCGGACCGCGCTTGCCCTCCATGTAAATCGGCGAATCGTGCAGCGTGCTCTTGCCACGGTTGAGATGCTTCACGAACTCGGTGATGCCGCCGGTGAAACGGAATTCGGCCTTCTTGCTGCTGCGCTCGTCTTCGAGCGTGATCTTCAGGCCCTTGTTCAGAAAGGCGAGCTCGCGCAGGCGCTGCGAGAGCGTGTCAAAGCTGTAGGCGGTGGTCGCGAAGATGGCCGGGTCGGCATGGAAGGTGATCTTCGTACCGGTCTTTTTCGTCTTTCCCGAGGACTTCAGCTTCGAGGTCGGAACGCCTTTCTCGTAGGACTGCTCCCAAACCTCTCCGTCGCGCCAGATCTCCAGGTCGAGCCAGTCGGAAAGGGCGTTGACGACCGAGACGCCGACGCCGTGCAGTCCGCCGGAAACCTTGTAGGTGTCGCTATCGAATTTCCCTCCGGCATGCAGCACCGTCATGACCACTTCGGCGGCAGGCTTTTTTTCGGTCGCGTGCATGTCGACGGGGATGCCGCGGCCGTTGTCGACCACCGTGACGCTCATGTCGTCGTGAACCACCACGTTGATTTCGTCGCAGAAGCCGGCCATGGCCTCGTCAACGGAATTGTCCACGACTTCCCAGACGAGATGGTGGAGGCCGAGCTCGCCGGTCGAACCAATATACATCGCCGGGCGTTTTCGTACGGCTTCGATACCGCCGAGGACTTTAATGGAAGTGGCGTCGTACTTGTGCCCGGGGCCTTTGGCGGCCGGCATCTCTTGATCGCCCATGGGTCTCCTCAGATTCCTGGTCGGTCGGGAAGGCGGTCGCGCGGATGAGCTCGCACTTGCCTTGCCCATTGGCCCCCGCTCGCGAGACTCACGAATCGTCGGAGCTGGGGCTCGAAGGGTTTTCGCTCAATCCCGTCCCGTTCCGAAAATCTCGGGGGGACGCGGCGGAGCTTTTTTTCTCCCCTCTCTAGAGGGGATTGCGCACGACTTGCGCGCCCGCACAAGCCGCTTGCTCGCAGGCGCAGCGGACACGGAGCGGCGCAAACCGGCTGTGCAACAAGCACCGTTCTGAAGGGTTCCGGAACAACTGAATTTTACCGGAAAAGAGGCCCGTTTCACAAGGAGATTTTTGCTCCCATGTTCAATATCAAAGCTTTTATATTCATTGGATTACAAGATGACCGCGGGAGAGAAATGGAGAAGATTTTCGCGCTTTTCCAGTGCCCCAATCGGGGGGCGACGGAAGACGATCCGAGGAGCGCGCGGTCAGATCCTCGGAGCCTGTCCGGGGACGGGAACGGGTCAAATACGCATGGGCATGACCACGTAGCGGTAGCGGCTTGAGTCGTCCGTGAGCGGGCGGAGTTGACCGGCGGACTGGTCATCCTTGAGCTCGAAACTGATCGGACCGTCGGCGGCGGCGGCAAGAAAATCAAGCAGATACTGCGCATTGAAACCGATGGCGATCGGTTCGCCCGTGAATTCTTTTTCGATGGCTTCCTTCGCTTCGCCGTACTCAGGGCTCGAGGCGGAAATCTCCAGGCCCTCCTTCGCCAGCATGAACTTCACGGCGTGGGAGCGCTGGTCGGCAAGTTGCGAAACGCGTCGCAGCGCGTCAAGAAGCTCGCCGCGCTCCAGCACGACCGTCTTATTGACATCGCGCGGCAGAACAGCTTCGTAATTGGGAAATTGGCCGGTGAGTTTGCGCGAACTGAGCAGACGTGCGCCGAACTGGAAGAAGAGATGACTTTCGTCCTGCGCGAACTCGACCATCCCGTCGCCCGACTCGGCGGCCAGACGCGCGACCTCCGACATCGCTTTCTTAGGAACCAGGACCCGCGTCTCGGCCAGGCCATCGAATTTGTAATCGGTTTCGACCATGGCGAGACGGTGGCCGTCGGTCGCGACCATGGTAAGCGATCCTGGCTTGAGCACGAGCAGCCCGCCATTGAGCGTGTAGCGCGACTCTTCGAGCGAAATCGCGAAGGTCGTCTTGGTGATCACGTCGGCAAGCAGCTTGGCCGGAATTTTAACCAGCGCCTGGGGGAAGCTCGGAAGGGCAGGGAAATTGTCCTTGGACATTCCCACGAGCTTGTAGTTCTTACGATCGCAAGTAACCTGCACCCAGTGGTTCTCCAGCAGCTTGAAGCGAATCTCTTCGTCCGGGAGCAGCCGCACAAGTTCAAGAAGTTTTTTCGCCGGGATTGTCCCGGCACCCTCTTTCTTGACCTTGGCCTCGCACGACGTCCGGATGCTCAGTTCGAGGTCGGTCGCCGTGATCGTGAGGCGGCTGGCCTGGACCTCGAACAGCAGATTGGAGAGGATGGGAATCGTCGTCTTCCGCTCGACGACGCCTTGGGTCAGGGATAGCTCATCGAGCAGGTCAAACTTCTTTACACTGAATTCCATCTCGGGCGGTCCTTGGTTGCGCTCTGTGTTTGCTCGGCTACTCTACTGCTTTTTCTTGATTCTATAAATAGATATAAGAAAACCCGTCGCCGTCGTCGCAGCTGTGGATATTGCGGAAAACGTCACATCTTGTGCTGCTCTTAGAGCTTGCAACCGGCCGAACCCTGTGGAAGACGCGCGCCGAGAGTTGGAAGAAACCAGGCCGGCGGGAGTGAGTGATCGATTCCACAGCCTATCCACAGCCGGGAGGCGGGCGGGGCCCCTTGGTTCACAACTAACTCTATCCGAATGAGTCAAGTAGTCGGTTAATGGTCTTGTTTAAATCCTTGTCCACCTGGCGCAGGGTCTCGATCTTGTTGATCGAATGCAGCACGGTCGTGTGATGCTTGCCCCCGAATTGCTTGCCGATCTCCGGCAGTGAAGCGGAGGTCAGCTGCTTCACAAGGAACATGGCCACCTGGCGAGGGAAGGCGATGACTTTCGAGTTGCTGCGGATTTTCAGATCCTGCGCGCGGAGGCCGAAGTGCTCGCCGACGCGCTTCTGGATTTGGTCGATGGTCACCTTCTTTTCCTGCGTCTCGATGATGTTCTTCAGCACCTGCTGCGCGGTCGGGAGGTTGATTTCGACGCCCGTGAGCGAGGCGTAGGCCATCAGCCGGATCAGAGCTCCCTCGAGCTCGCGAATGTTGGACTTGATGGCCCGAGCGATGTATTCGGCCACTTCATCGGGAATATGCACGCGCTCGTTGTCCGCCTTTTTCTGCAGGATGGCGATCTTCGTCTCCAGGTCGGGCGGCTCGATATCGGCGATCAGACCCCACTCAAAGCGCGACCGCAACCGTTCCTCGATTGCGGATATTTCCTTCGGCGGACAATCGGAGGAGATCACGATTTGCTTCTGTTGGTCGTAGAGGGCGTTGAAGGTGTGGAAAAACTCTTCCTGGGTCCGCTCCCGCGTGGCGATGAACTGGATATCGTCCACCATGAGCACATCCATGTTTCGAAAGCGGTCGCGGAAGGCGGCCATACGCTCGAAGCGGATGGAGGCGATGACCTCGTTTGTGAACTTCTCGGCGCTGATGTAGATGAGGCGCAGGGCCGGGTTGCGCCGCTTCAGCGCATGACCGATCGCCTGCATCAGATGCGTCTTGCCCAACCCCACTCCGCCGTAGAGGAATAACGGGTTATAGGACTTCGACGGTTGCTCCGCGACCGAGGCCGCCGCGGCGTGCGCAAACTGGTTCGAGGTGCCCACGACGAAACTATCAAAGGTGTAGCGCGGGTTGAGTTGATGATTCGACGAATCGAAGTCCAGTTTGGCCTGCGAGATGACCGGCGGATTCGCGGCCGCCGGTTCGGGCTCTGGGCAGACAAATTCAAGGGCCAGGTCCGGACGGCCGATCTCCGTCAGGACGGCCTTAAGAAGTTCCCCATAGGTCTCCGTCAGCCGCTTGCAGAACAGGCGCGTGGGCACCCGAATCAGCAACCGGTCCTCCTCGGCCCGCTCCTGCCGCGTCGGGCGGAACCAGGTGAGGAAACTGTGCGGATTCACGCGACGTTCAGCGTGCTGAAGGACCTTGTCCCAAAGAGTCATCAAAAAATCAGCCCCTGGCGCAATTTCCACCGGTGTGGAAATACTGTGGAAATCCATGCCCCTGCACGAGGGCAGTTCTTTTTGGTCTGGCCTATCGGGTTTGATGCAGCAAGAACGCCCCAATCAGTGCGACAACTGATGAACTTGTGCGTCAGATCAAACCACATCAAATGCGCGAGCGGGATTCTGCCTAAAAGCAGAGAGATGAGCAAGAGAAAATTGAGACAGGGGAAGCCCCGGGCTCCACATTTAATTCACAGGTTTTCCACAACGTGAATTTTCTCTTCGCTCGAGGCCTGGGCGCACGATCGACGAGACAATCGTGCCCATTTTATCAGAAGCCGAGCAGGCCAGGCGGCGAATCGCTTCGCGGTGTCGAGTACCCTTCGCAGCAGGCGACCGAACACGCTTGCTCGACCGCTCGCCCGATCCCGCGGCATCGTGTTTCGCAAGCAAACACGCGCGGAGAAGCGCTTCGAGATCCGATCAACGGCCTTCCGCGCTCGATCGGGAAGAACAACGACCGATCGCACCGTCGGTCTCCGGCTCGATCATCGAAGCCCGATAGGGACGACCTGCGAGCTGACGGCCGTGCGCATTTCTTTCAACTGAACATGCGATCCGTCCGCGAACCGGTAAGTGAATTCTCCACAGACCGAGAGATCCGAGCCTTGTGGAAATCCACTGCTGGCAACCGAATCCCGGGCTTCCTTTCTCGGTCCGCAGTGGCTTTTGATGAGCGAACGAGTCGCGCGGCTATCGCCAGAGGCACTCAATCTGGCCGTCGCTCTGGGTGCGGCTTTTCGGGGCGAGCGAAATCAAAAATTCCTAGCGGGTCCGCGGCCAGCAGGATTCGGTCCGGCTCGACCAGGATGGCATCGGGCGCGATGCGCGCGCCCTCCCTCGTCGAAACCCGATACGCCGCTCGTCGGGTGCCGTCCTTATCGAATTCAAGGAGCTCGTCGCCGACCGCAGCCCAGATCTCTTCGGTGTCCGGATCGACGCCGAGTGCGTTCACGCCCGAATTCTCCCGGGGCGCGCCCCGCCGCCTTTCCAGTGTGATGAATTCGTGCCGCTCGGCCTGTCCCTCCGAGGCGACTTCAGGCGAGCGAAGTGACCACTCAAACGCTCGATAGCCGTAGCGATCATATTTTCGGAACGTTGGCTCGGGAAGATAGGAGAACGCGAAATAGATGTGCCCGGCCGGATCGCCAGAGACTCGTCCGCGACTCGAAAGTGGATTCTGCTCGATCGTTCCTGCGTCCGGGAGATCTCCGAAACTGCGGACCAGCTCGCCGTGCACATTGAAAATACGCACGAGATGGTCCGACCGCAGACTTACGACGGCGCATTCGCCGCCCGACAGCGCGACGAGCGATGTCGGCGCCACGACCGGAATCGTGGCTACCCGCGAGCCGGCTGGATCGAACAGCTTCACGGCGTTCGCGCCGCGGTCGGCGACGAACAGGCGGCCGTCCGGGTCAAGATCCATGTCGGCTGCGTAGATGAGCGTCGCGTCGCGGGAGTTCGTGTTCGGAATTCGGCCGACCCTCTCGCCCGCCGGACTGTAGACGGCGATCAGATCCTTGGGCGCCGAGAGAATATAGTAGCGCCCTCTCGAGTCGCGCTTGATGGCCGAAACGCCCGGGCCGACCTCGGGAAATACGCGAGCCCGGGCAAGTAGTTCGCGGACAATCCAGCCCTCCTCTGGTGCGGCTTCGACCCGATCGGGGTGTGATCGGGCCGCGATCGAGAGCAGAATCACGAGAGACACACCGATCAGTGCGCGGCCCCTGGGCATGGGTTCACTTCTATTTACATCGGATCTGCTTACACTCGAGACGGATGCTCCGGCTTGTCGACGCGTTGCTTCGGAGGCAAGACAGGGGCGTTAATCGAGGCGGAAATTGAGGCGGTCGATCGAGCACGCGCGGCCGGTTGTCTGGTCAACTTCGATCAGCACGGCGTTCATCTGCACGTCGCCCTCAGCGACGGTAAATCGCGCCGGCAGGGCGTCAAGAAACCGTTGCAAGACCCCTTTCTTTTCCATTCCGATGACGGAATCGTGCGGACCGGTCATGCCCACGTCGGTCGTATAAGCCGTCCCCCCGGGCAAGACGTGAAAATCCGCGGTGGGCACGTGTGTGTGGGTTCCGAGGACGG
>DATMRE010000164.1:0-7863 GCA_035566475.1 Verrucomicrobiia bacterium
AAAGGAGGGCTCGTCCCGACAACCCACAAACTGGGCAGTTGGGCCAGCGGTCCGTGAGAGTCCTCCCTCTAGAAATTCGGACAAACAGCGCTAAATGGTCCCTCCGGGGTCTGCCTTCACGAGCGCTCAAGCGGCATTGCAGATTTCTACGAGAGCAGGTGTCGGAAACCTCGCCGAGCGTGGATGGAGTTGAGGGAGGCGCCGGCGGGCGAGTCCTTTCACGTCGAGACCGCTCAAGCGCAGGAATCATCGGACGCTTCAGGATGCTGTCTGGGATTTCGCCTTCTACGGCGCAGTTCCGCTTGGTCCCATTCTCGTGCAGGCAACCGCCCCCGGCATCCGCCGAGAAGGGAATGCTGTCAAGTCTCAAAAAGAGCCTGAGCGCCGCGCGCCGAACGACGTCTTGAGCGCACGAGAAGTCGCACAAGCCGGTCGCCCCTTCGCTATTCGACCTGTTCGAAGTCTTCCAACCGTTCCCTGAGCCCTCCAACCCCCGATCCAACCGGGGACAATCTTTGCCATGCAACACTAAGGATCGACAGGCTTTGCCAAAACCGAGCGATGGTATACTTCGGGCACCAGACGGGTTGGTAGTTGAAACTGGAAACTACCACAGGTCGCCGGCGCGGCGGCTCACAGCGTGAATCATTTAGAGTGCAGACGTGTAAGGCAGAGGAAAGGCGAATATTACAGAAAGTAGGCCGCATCCGCCTGTCGCGTGAAGGCAACAGTCGCCTGGGGTTTCCGATGGGTTGGCCACGATGAAATCCGCGGCGAGAGCGTCGCGGCGGGGGGAGATTCTGCGCAGCTCTGATCCGACGCAATACACACCGTGCTACGGCTACCGCGCCTCGGGCCTCGGGCCCGCGCGAACGAAGGTGCTCTATTGTGAGAATCTCTCGCTCGTTCGCATTGCGGATGCCGTCGGCACTCCGGCCTACGTATACAGCAGAGCTGGCATTGAGGCGGCTTATCACCGACTCGACCGCGCCTTTGGATCGCTTCCTCATACCGTGTGCTACGCGGTCAAGGCGAACGGGAATCTCTCTCTGCTACGCGTTCTCGCGCGACTCCGCAGCAGCTTCGATATCGTGTCCATCGGGGAACTTGACCGCCTCCGCCGCATCGGAGTCGCTGGCCGCCGCATTGTATTCTCCGGGGTGGGGAAGACGCGCGAAGAGATTCGGGAAGCGCTCCGCTATCCCGGGAGGGCCGGGCGCGGAGGCATACTGCTTTTCAACGTCGAATCGGAAGCGGAGCTGGAAGCCCTGCTCAGCGAGGCCGTGCGGCACGTCTCCGCGGGGGGCGAGCGGCCGTCTGCGGCGATTCGAGTCAATCCGGATGTGCTCGCGGGCGGTCATCGTCACATCTCGACTGGGCATCACCAGCACAAATTCGGCGTGGATTGGGAGCAAGCGAGGCAGCTCTATCTGGCGCACAAAGATTCGCGGTGGATCGCCTGGCGCGGCATCAGCGCTCACCTCGGGTCGCAGATCCTGAGCGCCGCTCCCTATCGTCGCGCTCTCCTGCTGCTGGCCTCGCATGTGCGCGAGCTCGCCCGGAATGGGATTCGGCTCGACTACGTCGATATCGGCGGTGGGCTCGGAATCCGGTACTCGGATGAGCGCCCTCTCGAGCCGGCCGTATATGCGCGAACGCTCGCAGCGATCATCCGGCCGCTGGGATGCCGCCTGCTGATCGAACCCGGCCGAACGTTGGCGGGCCCGGCCGGAGTGCTCCTGACACGCGTCATCTATGTGAAGGAAACTCGAGCAAAGACGTTTGTCATCGTCGATGCGGCGATGAACGACCTGATCCGCCCGGTCCTCTATGACGCGACGCATCGGATCACCAAAGCTGTCCTCGCGGTGAACGGCTCCATGAAACGAACGCCTGTCGATGTGGTTGGCCCGGTCTGCGAGTCGGGAGACTTTCTCGCGCGCGATTTGCCTCTCGAGCCGGTCAAAACGGGCGACGTGTTGGTCCTGTGGGCCGCGGGAGCCTACGGTTTCGTGCAATCTTCGAACTACAACGGGCGTCGGCGGCCCGCCGAGGTTCTTGTCGAAGGCTCCCGCTACCGCATTGCGCGAAAGCGCCAGACATACGATGATCTCGTGCGCGGCGAGACGCTCTAGCTCAGGACCGAGCAGACCTGTCTTAGCACCCTCCGACGGGACCAATGGACTCCCGTCAGCCGAGAATTCTGGTTCTGGTAGATGCGGCTGTATTGCTGGCGTTTGCTTCCTTGGCCATCTTTGGACCTCGTTCGACGCCGCTGCGCAGGCTTTTTCCTTTGGGGTGTTGCGCCGTTTCCCTATACGACAGTAGCTGGCTGCACCCTCGTAACAGGGTTGCCAACCTATCGTCGCAGGAGATTTCGACCGGCCGGGCGCTCAGGGCTCGGCAGTCAGGGGCAGCCACGAGGAGCTGAGCGCGAGGACGACAACCAATCTGCGAGGGCCATGTGCTCCCATGACAATTATTTTTTCGATGTCGGCGGTGCGGCTCGAACCGGTGATCAGGCAGAGAAAGGAGTTCTTTGCTGCCGCTCCGCTCTCGCGCAGCCGAGCGAAGGCTGCGTCGAGATCGGGAACCAGTTGCTCGGTCGTCGCCACCACGATGTGCACGGGAGAGACTACCGAAGCCCCGCGTCCACCGCACGCCGCCGAAACAAAGATCGATCCTGTCTGCGCGACGAGCGTCTCGGCCAACGTAATCGTAGCCATGGAAGACTCCGATGCCCGCCCTTCGCTCGACCATTGAACGTTGCGGACTTCCTGCCACGCCGGCTCCATGCGGCGCAGTGCCGGAGCATCCTGGACAAAGATCTCTCCCGCTGGAACTGAGGCGAGCACTTGAGCGACGGCGCGAGGCGCCCTGCGCATGTCGGGAACGACCACGCACTCGGTGTTGTTTCCCGCGCACTCCTTCTGAAAGCGGCCAACCACGTCGGGAACCGCCGCGAAGATCGCTCCGGCCGTGCCGCTCTCCGAGGGCCTCGGTCGAGGCTCGCGGAGGGCTCGGCGGATCCGCGCGAGAATTCGCTCGCGGCCCGGATTCCGAGCGTCCTCGCTATTTCGCTCCATGCTTCTCTCCCCAGAGGGTGCGGAATGATTTTTCCGGAATGCGCGGTGGCGCATGCACCTTCGTCCATGAGCGCATCGGATCGAGCATCGATCCTTCGAGTCCAAGCCTGTAGATCGCCCGCAGCGCAAGCCGTCCCAGCAACGAGAGAAACGCGAATCGCTCGGGACTCATCATCGCCCAGCGCCACAGCTTGAATCCGATCCGCTCACTTGTTGGGCGCTTCGCCGAGCGGACGATATTTCGGCGATTGTGCAGAAGGTGGTGATGCAGGTCAATCTTGACCGGGCAGACATCGGTGCAGGCCCCGCACAAGGAAGAGGCGAACGGCAAATGCTGAAACCGCTCTCCGCCACGGAGGTTCGGCGTAAGCACGCTGCCGACGGGTCCGGGATACGTCGTGGCGTACGCATGGCCGCCGACCGTTCGAAACACGGGGCAAGCGTTCAGGCAGGCGCCGCACCGAATGCAGTGCAGCACCTCGCGCTGCTCGACGTCCGCAAGCAATTCGCTGCGCCCGTTGTCCAGCAGGACGACGTGAAATTCTTCGGGCCCGTCGGGTTCATCCGGGCCACGCGGTCCTCCGATCAAGGTGTTGTAGCAGGCGAGCGGCTGTCCGGAAGCCGACAGGGCCAGGACCGGCCAAAGCATCGCCAGGTCCTCGATCCGCGGAATGACTTTCTCGATTCCGGCGACGGCGACGTGAATGCGGGGCAGGCTGGTGCCCAGTCGGCCATTGCCTTCATTGGTTGTGAGCGCGATCATTCCGGTATCGGCGACAAGGAAGTTCGCGCCGCTGACGCCCATCTCGGCCGTGAAAAAAGCCCCGCGGAGTGCACCGCGAGCGACGGCGGTGAGCTCCTGCGGGTCGTCGCTCGCGACGCCGCCCAGCTTTTCCCTGAACAGGTCGGCAATCTCGGTGCGGGTAAGGTGCATGGCCGGCGTCATGATGTGATAAGGGGGCTCGTTGCGCAGTTGCACGATAAACTCGCCAAGGTCGGTCTCGAATACCCTGACCCCTCCCCTCTCGAGAGCCGGCCTCAGGCCGATCTCCTCGGTGACCATCGACTTCGATTTCACGACGGTGAGTACGCGGCGCCGGGCGGCGAGGTCGGCGATGTACTGGCGGGCCTCCGCGGATGTTTCCGCCCAGAACACGTGCCCGCCGCGGGCTCGGACATGCCCCTCGAATTCCAGCAGGTAGCGATCGAGGTGGTTCACCGCTTCCCGCTTGATCTCACGGCATCTGAGCCGAGCCGCCTCCCAGTCGTCGAAGCGCGACCGGGTGCGCTCGATCGCTCGGTCGTAGTGATCAATCGCCTGGCGAATCGTCCGGCGATGCCGAAGGTCGGCGGACCGGATCGCCGCCGCACGCAGAAATTCTTGTGCCGCCGTGCTCATGGTGTTCGCCCTGGCGTCAAGAGGCGGCGCGCTCGGCCCTCGGAGTCTTCGGTTTGCGCCAGGATGCCCGCCAGATGAATCGTGAGCACTCGGGACTTCTGCCGGCGGAGAACACCATCGATATGCAGCAGGCAACTCGGATCCGTCGAGGTCAGATACTCGGCGCCAGACGATTCGGCGTTTCCCGATTTCGTTTCGCCCATTGCAGAGGAAATCATGTTGAATGTTGTGGCGAACGTTCCGCCGAAACCGCAGCATTCCTCGCTGTAGGGCATTTCAACAAATTCAAGCTCGCGGACGTGCCGCAGCAATTCACGCGGTTCCTGCTTCAAACCTAGCTCGCGCAGCGCGTGACACGCGTCGTGGTAAGCGACGCGATGCGGGAATCTCGCACCCACGTCCGCCACCCTGGCCACCTTCACCAGGAATTCCGAAAACTCGAATACGCGTCGCCCGAGGCTCACGGCTTCTTCCCGCAGGGGGGTACCGGCCAGAAGTTCGGGGTAGAAATTGCGGACCATTGTCGTGCACGACCCCGAGGGACAGACCACCAGTTCCGCGCTGCCGAAAACACGGATGAATCGCTCCGCCAGCGGCCGCGCATCCGGCCAGTACCCGCTGTTGAAGCCTGGCTGCCCGCAGCAGGTTTGCGCGACCGGGAACTCGGTGTCATAGCCGATCCTCGCTAACACGCTCGTCATATCCAATCCGACCTCGGGGTAGAGCTGGTCGACGAAGCAGGGAATGAACATCGCGATTTTCGTCATCGCAGTCGCAGGGCTGAAGACCCAGCCGAACAAGAATACATGAGAGGCGGTCTCGATGGCGGCTCGAAAGCTCCGAATCTGCTTGACTCCACGGTTGCCCTCGGGATTAGCTAGTGGACCGTCGCAAATTGCGCCGGCTCTTGTGCAGGCTTCGATTCCATCGGGGCGGGCGAATTTTCGGGCTGAAGCGGGGACGCGACCAGCCCGCGTGTTCTCGAAGGCGTGATCTCGGTCGATGATCACCTTGGTTGAGAGTGCGAAGGCGAAAATCGGGACGCCTGCGTAGACGAGCATGATTCTCGAGGCTCTTATGTCCGGTCGGCCTTGATGGGACAGACACACCCGGCACCGCCCGCGTCGGCAAGGAGTGGGTTTAGATGAAACGCCCAGCGATAGCGGCTCTAGTTGTTTTCTTCTGTTCGATAACGGCATCAGCGCAGACACTCGACGAACTCAACAATGATGGCAAGAATACCGAAAACGTTCTCACCTACGGGATGGGCTATCAGCTGCATCGCTACAGCCCGCTCAAGCAGATCGACAGGTCCAACGTAAAGCGCCTGGTGCCGATCTGGAATCTGAGCCTCGATAATCAGTGGGGCGAACAGGCGCAACCGCTCGTCTATGACGGCGTCATGTACGTGACCGATGCCAAGTCTACCGTTGCGGTCGACGTCGGGACCGGCAAGCAGATATGGAAGACGCCCGTCGATTTTCCACCCGAGGTCACCCGCGTCGTGTGCTGCGGGATCTCCAACAAGGGTCCGGCCATCTACGGCGGCAAGCTGTTTCGCACCACTCTCGATGCGTTCGTCGTGGCGCTCGATATGAAGACCGGGAAGGAGATCTGGCGACAAAAGGCTGCCGAGTGGAAAGAAGGCTACTCGATGACGGTCGCCCCTCTGATTGCCAACGGGGTCCTGATCACCGGCATCTCCGGCGCGGAGTTCGGTACGCGCGGGTTTCTTGACGGTTGGAATCCCGAAACCGGCGCGCATTTGTGGCACCGCTACACGGTGCCGGGCCCCGGCGAGAAAGGAGGCGACACGTGGCCCGCGGGCGACGCCTACCTGCATGGAGGCGGCTCGACCTGGATCACAGGATCGTATGATCCCGACCTTGATCTTGTCTACTGGGGGACCGGCAATGCCGGACCGTGGAACCCGGCGACGCGGCCCGGCGACAATCTCTACACGGCATCGTTGCTCGCGCTCAGGCCCAAGACTGGCGAGATCGGGTGGTACTACCAGTTCACGCCGAACGACATGTTCGACTACGATGCCACCTGGGAACCGATCCTCGCCGACATGAAGGTCGACGGGGTAGATCGCAAGGTCGTGATGCAGCTGAACCGCAACGGCTTTCTCTATGTGCTCGACCGGACCAACGGGAAACTGCTCTCGGCCAAGCCCTACGAGAAGGTGAACTGGGCGACGCACGTCGACATGGAAACCGGCCGGCCGGTCGAGTCCGACGTGGCCAAGAAGCTGCGGGCCGGCGAGCAGATCGAACTCTGGCCCACTCAGCGCGGCGCGAAAAACTGGCCGCATGCCGCCTTCAATCCGGAAACAGGACTGCTCTACGCCAACACCATGCACTCGGCGAGGCTCTATCGCTTCCTGCCGATGGGAGCCTATGTACCCGGCACGCGCTACATGTTTATTGAGAACCTGGCCGCGCCACAACCTGCCGACGAGCCGGTCGGGCATGTCGACGCAATCGATCCGCTAACGGCAGAACAGCGCTGGCGCGCGCCCCTGTGGGACAATCCCCACTGGTCGGCAATCGTCGCGACCGGTGGCGGCTTGCTCTTCACCGGCAAGGAAACCGGCGAGTTCATCGCCATCGATGCCGACACCGGCAAGACGGTATGGCAATTTCAGACCGGATCCGGCATCAATGCGCAGCCGATCACCTTCACACACAATGGACAGCAGTATGTCACGGTACTGTCAGGCGTCGGCGGGCTTTACTGGAATCAGGCGCACGAAATGCTGAAGAACGTGCCGCAGGGTGGGTCGGTGTGGACATTCGCGCTGATCGAATGAGTTCGACCCGCGAGCCAGCATTATGAGACGAGCGATTGCGGTCGGTTGCACCCTCGCGCTTGCGTGTGCAATGGTCTGTGCGCAGACATCTCGGCCTCGGAAATTCACGCCCAAGCAGATCCGCGCCGGCCGAGCGATCTTCGACCGGAACTGTTCGCCGTGTCACGGCGCGCATATGGCAGACCCGCAGGGGGCCTTCGACCTGAGGACCTTTCCTCACGATCAGCACTCGCGCTTTGTCGATTCCGTGACCAAAGGCAAGAACAGCATGCCGGCGTGGGGCGACCTGCTAAAGCCGGACGAGATCGAGGCCTTGTGGGCTTACGTGGTGGCCGGGGAAAAGGGAGACGCGACGCGTTCAGGCGTAAAATGATCGGGGGGCACGCTCGAGCCTTCGAACGAGCGGGTCGCTCCCGATCCGAAACTGGAGCCGCCCATCAAGGCTGATATCGTACGACTCAGGCGCGAACCGATGACTCTGTTTCCGGCTTTTCTGAAGCTCTCCGGGCGGCGCTGCTTGGTTGTCGGAGCTGGCCCGGTCGGCGAGGAGAAGATTCGAGGTT
>DATMRE010000165.1:0-14554 GCA_035566475.1 Verrucomicrobiia bacterium
GTAATCGCTCGGAATCAACTGAGGCCGCGCATGCCAGATTTTGTCGTCTCGTCCCGAGAGGGGGGGTGCCGAGTCGCGACAGGCGCTCGGGAGCGTTTGAGAGCGAAGCCACAAGTTTGATAGGCTCCTCCGATTCCTGATCTCGGGAGGCGTGAATGAAAGCTCGGCCATTCGTGATGGGTGTGATCTTTCTTGGCTTGGCCATCGCTACCAGAGGGGCGCAGATCAACGACGCGACGAAACAGCTCGCGCGCGACATTTTCAAGCAGCTGGTCGAGATCAATACCACCGACTCAGTCGGCAGCACGACCGTCGCCGCGCAAGCGATGGCCGAGCGGCTTCGCGAGGCCGGCTTCGCCGCGAGCGACGTCGAAGTTCTCGGCCCGAACGACCGCAAAGGGAATCTCGTCGCGCGGCTGCGCGGCACCGGAACCCGCAAGCCCATTCTTCTGATCTGCCACCTCGACGTGGTCGAAGCACGCCGCGCAGACTGGTCGATCGATCCATTCGAGTTCACCGAACGGGACGGCTACTTCTACGGGCGCGGCACGCAGGACGTCAAGGACGGCGACGCGATCCTCGTCGCCACCCTGATTCGACTCAAGCAAGAAGGGTACGCCCCGGACCGCGACATCATCGTCGCGCTCACCGCCGACGAAGAAGGCGGAAAATCGAATGGCGTCGACTGGCTGCTGCGAAATCGTCGCGATTTGATCGACGCCGAATACGTGCTGAACCCCGATGGAGGCGGCGTCTACACCCGGAACGGGAAGCCTTCGATCGTCGAGGTGGACGCGAGCGAGAAACTTTATGCGGACTATCAGCTCGAGATCCATAGTGTCGGCGGGCACAGCTCGCTGCCGGTGCCGGACAACGCGATCTATCACCTGGCCTCGGGCCTCGAGCGGCTCGAACACCATCAGTTCCCCTTCGAGCTGAACGAGGTGACTCGCGCTTTCTTCGCGCGCATGGCCGTAGTCGAGCGGGGACAGACGGCCGCGGATATGCAAGCGATCCTGAAGAATCCGCCGAGCGCAGAGGCCGTCGCCCGGCTCTCTTCGGACCCGCTCTACAACGCGACGATGCGCACGACCTGCGTCGCGACGCGCCTCGAGGGCGGGCATGCCAATAACGCGCTTCCGCAACGAGCGCTGGCCATCGTGAACTGCCGCATTCTGCCGGGCCATCGACGCGAAGAAATGCGGCTCGAACTCGTGCGCGTCCTCGCCGATCCGAAAATCGCGGTGCGCTTCGTAACCGATCAGGGCGAAGTCCTGGACACGGCGCGCGATCGGCCGCTTGGTCCGCCGCTACTGCTCGGACCCGAAGTGATGAAGCCGCTCGAGGAGATCGCCCGCGAGATCTGGCCCGGCGCGCCCGTGATTCCCACGATGGCCACGGGAGCCTCCGATGGTGTTTACACGAACGCCGCGGGGATGCCTACCTACGGCGTCTCCGGCATAGCGATCGAGTTCGGCGACGTGCGGGCTCACGGACGCGATGAACGTGTGGGGGTCGAGTCGTTTTCCGGAGGCCTGGAGTTCTACTATCGGTTGCTCAAATCGCTCACGCGTGAGCGATGATCACCCGATCCGGAACCGACCCGCGATGAATCCGCTGCGCAAGGCGATCTTGGCGGCTTCCGCGAGCCCCTGGCTGCGCGAACGTGCCCCGCGCTACCGTTTCATTCGCCGCACTGTCGAGCGGTTCCTTCCGGGCGAACAGGTCGAGGACGCGCTCTCGGCCGCGCGCCGCCTGGCTCAAAATCAGATCGACAGTCTGCTGACCCATCTTGGTGAAAATGTCTCCGACCGCGGGGAGGCCGAGGCCATCACCCTCCACTATCTCGACCTGCTGGAACGCCTCGAGAACACTTCTCTGCCCTCTGAGCTGTCCGTGAAGCTCACGCAGCTGGGACTCGATCTCGACTCCGAATTCTGTTTCGCGAACCTCTCGAAGCTCATCGAGCATTCGCCCGCTCGACGGACTCTCTGGATCGACATGGAACACAGCCCCTACGTGGACGTCACCCTCGAGCTCTATCGCCGCGCCCGCAAGACGCATCGAAACCTCGGCGTGTGTCTTCAGGCGTATCTCTACCGAACCGAGAAGGATCTCGACTCCTTGCTGCCGATGGGCGCTTCCCTGCGCCTGGTAAAGGGCGCGTACAACGAACCGCCGGAAATCGCGTTTCCAAAAAAAGCAGACGTCGATGAAAACTACTTTCGGCTGGCCAAGAGACTGCTCGGCCCGGAGGCGCGCCGAGCGGGCGTTCGCGCTGCCTTGGCAACCCACGATCGCAGGCTCATTGCCCGCGTGAGCGCCTGGGCCCGAGAGCAGGGACTGCCCAATCGAGAACTGGAATTCGAGATGCTCTACGGGATCCAGCGCGCTCAACAGCTGCGCCTGGTGCGCGAAGGGTATCGCTGCGGTGTGCTGATTTCCTACGGCCCGTTCTGGTTTCCCTGGTTCATGCGGCGGCTGGCCGAGCGTCCGGCGAACCTGTTTTTTCTGGCCCGCAATTTCTTCTCCCACTGAGCGGGGCCACTCTGGCTCGAGGCGGGCCCTGCCGCTGCCGCCTCGCGAGATCCGATTCCCGCCCGACCCGAAGAGCAGAAAACGCTCGGGACTCGCTAGCGGCTGCGTTCATCTTTTTCGACTTTGCCGTCGCGCAGACGGATCACGCGGAGGGCGTGCGCGGCGATGTCCGGCTCGTGGGTGACGAGGATGATCGTATTGCCACCCTCGTGCAGGCGAGCGACGAGCGCCATGATTTCATCGCCGGTCGCCGAGTCGAGATTCCCGGTGGGCTCGTCGGCAAGCAAAATCGAGGGATTGTTCACAAGAGCTCGGGCGATGGCCACGCGCTGGCGCTGGCCCCCGGAGAGCTCGTTCGGCTTGTGCATCAGCCGATCGGCCAGATCGACCTGTTGAAGCGCCCTCTTGGCACGCTCGAGGCGTTCACCGGAAGGCGTGCCGTTGTAAATCAGCGGCAGCTCGACGTTGTGCAGCGCGGTTGCGCGCGGCAGCAGGTTGAACGTCTGAAAGACGAAACCGATCTCCTTGTTGCGGATCGCGGCGAGCTCGTCGTCGTCGAGCTGGCTCGCGAGCCGCCCGGCCAGCCAGTAGCTTCCCCTGGAAGGCGTATCCAGGCAGCCGATGAGGTTCATGAGCGTCGATTTTCCCGAGCCCGAGGGCCCCATGATGGCCACGAATTCGCCCTTGTGAATTTCGATGCTGATGCCCCGCAGGGCATGCAGGTGCTCGGTTCCCATCTCGTAGGTCTTCCAGAGATCGTCGGTCTTGATGACCACGCCCCGAGCGACGAGGTCCTCGCGAAGGCTCTGTGTGGGCACGATTCGCTCGACCGCCATTCTCGTAGTCTCCCTCGAGATAACGACGCTAACTCGATCGCTCGTCGCGCTTGGGCACCGAGTTATCGACCTTGATGGCTGCGCCCGGGCGCAGGGTGCGCAGAGCCTTGTAGCTGCCGACGACGATCTGCTCGCCCTCATCTAAACCCCTGGTCACTTCGATCTCGCTCACCCCGCTGATACCGGTCTCGACGGGAACGAAGCTCGCCCTCTTGCCGCGCACGACGAAAACGCCCTGAACATCCGGCTTCGCCGAGCCCGCGCCCGCCTGGGCCCCCGAGGCTGCGAGCGTCACCTGGCCGCTCTTCGCCTCGGCCAGCTCAAGATCCGCCTGCGAGCGGACGGCGAGTGCCTGAATCGGAATCGTCAGGACGTTTCTCTTCTCCGCCGTTCGAATCTTGGCCGTGGCGGAAAGGCCCGGGCGCAAGGCGCTCGGCGGATGATCAAGCGTGACGACCACTTTGAAATCTCTGGCTTCCTGCGTGTTTGCAGTGGTCTCGGTCATCGCCGCCTGGCCCGTCGTGCGAAGGATGGCAAGCTCGCCGACCTCCGAGACATGTCCAGTGAAGTTCTTGCCGGGAATGGCATCAATCGTCACATCGGCCGGCTGGCCGGCCCGGATGTCGGTAATGTCGCTCTCATCGACTTTCACCTCCGCGGTGACCACGCTCATGTCGGAAATCGTCATCAAGAAACTTCCTTCCGCATTCTGAATTCCGGGCACCACGTTTTCCCCCACGCGCACGGAAATATAGCTGACGATCCCAGAAATCGGCGCCGTGTAGGTGGTCTTGCGAAGGACGTCTTTTGTGTGCGTCAGCTGGGCGCGGCTCTGCTCCAGATTCGAGCGCATCTGTTCGCGCGCCGCCCGCGTCTGCTCCACCTGGGCCCGGCTTGCGCCGAGGGCGGCAACCGCGGCATCGTAGGCCGACTTGCTGGCGTCGTAATCCTGCTTGGAAATGAGCTCCTCCTTGTAGAGCCGCTCGGCGCGCTGCCAGTTGAGGTTGGCCTTCTCGAGATCGGCCTGGCGCTCGGCGAGGGTAGCAACGGCTGCATCATAACCGGCCGACGCGGCCGCGGTTCCCGATTCGGCTGCCGCGACCCCGGCCGTCTGCGCCTTGACGTCCGCTCCCGGCTGAATATTCTCAAGATGAAGCAGCACATCCCCCCTCTTTACGCGGTCGCCTTCCTTGACCACAATTTCGGTGATCTTTCCGATGCCTTCCCCGAGGACATTCGTATAATTCTTGGGACGAATTTCACCTGAGGCGGTCACCACCGACGTCACGTCCTGCCGCACGACCTCTCCGGTCTGGACCGTGACGACGCCCTTATTGAACCGGTAGACGGCGAACCAGGCGATCCCGCCGACCGCGAGCAGTCCAGCGCCCGTCGCGACTTTCTGCCACGCTTTCATGGCTCCAACCTTTGCTTCCGGTTCCCCGGACAATTGGGAACTCCTACGCGAGTTAACTACGCCCGGATGGAACCTATTGTTTCGTGGCTTAGATGCGGGGTTGACGAATTAGGAAAAGAAGGACCACCGCTTGCTCCTGTGCTCCCGGGACGGAGAGCGCCGCGCACGAGAGCCTGTCCAAGCTAGAGCGAACGATTTATTGTAGGTTGCTTCGGCCTCGACGGCAATCGGACGCGCCCGGACCTCCGGTAACCAATGGGCAACAGGACCCGGGGTCGCTCGCAGCGAGGCAACTCGGCCGGGCTCCCGGGATTCCAACCTGCAGCGAAACAGCCCAGTGCCGGGACGAGGTGTGCCGGAAGCGAACGGCGGGAAACGATTGTTGACCTGTCGCCTAGGGCAGGTTAAGATTCCTAATCAAAGCGGACAAAGGTGCGATTATGGGGCGCTCTCGTAGAACGATCTCTCTCTTCCTCCTTCTGCTCGGGGGATTCGCCGTCAAAGGGATTGCCTACAGTCGAACGCCGCAGCAGGAGCAGCAGGACCCCAAACAGCAGGAAGAGCAGGGCGCCAAGCAGGCAGCCAAAGCTCAGAAGAGGAAGGACAAGGACCTTTTCAACGAACTCGACTCGCAGTACAAGAAGTGGCTCAACGAAGATGTCGTCTACATCATCACCCCCGAAGAGCGCAACGCCTTCATCCATCTTTCAACCAACGAAGAGCGCGAGCAGTTCATCGAGCAATTCTGGCAGAGACGCAATCCCGATCCCGATTCTCCTGAGAACACCTTCAAGGAAGAGCATTATCGTCGTATTGCCTATACCAATGAGCACTACGCCTCCGGGATCCCGGGCTGGAAAACCGACCGCGGAAGGATCTATATCATGTGGGGCAAGCCGGATGAAGTCGACTCGCACCCAACCGGCGGGACCTATGAACGTCCGTCCGGCGAAGGCGGCGGTGAGACGTCGACCTATCCGTTTGAAGACTGGCGCTACCGATATTTGGAAGGGATCGGAGAGAACGTCGAGCTGGAATTCGTCGATCCAACCTCGACCGGCGAGTACCACCTGACCATGGACCCGAGTGAGAAGGATGCGTTGCTGCGTATCCCGGGCGCTGGCCTCACGATGATGGAACAGATGGGAATGTCCAGCAAGACGGCCCGCTTCACCAACACCGACGGAACCCACAACGGAAAAGCGATGGGGATGCAGCCCGAGAGCATGGAAGAGTTCACGCGGCTCGAGCTCTACGCCAAGATTCAACAGGCGCCGCCGGTGAAGTTCAAGGACCTCGAGGCGGTGGTCACCTCGCGTCTGGTGCGCGACCAGGTGAAGTTTGAGTATCGCTTCGATTTCCTGCGCATCACCTCCGACACCGTGCTCGTTCCGATTACCGTGCAGATTTCCAGGCGTCAGATGACTTTCCAGGAAAAGGACGGCGTGGATTCCTCGACCGTCAATCTCTTCGCGCGGATTACGAGCCTGAGCGGACGGATCGTGCAGACGATCGAGGACACGCTGCGCACGGATATTCCGGCTTCGCTCCTGCAGCAGTCCCTATCGGGCTCTTCGATTTACCAGAAGGCCGTGCCTCTGAGCCCGGGTCTCTACCGGCTCGACATTGTGCTCAAAGACCTGAACAGCAATAACGTCGGCGTGGTCAACACGCGGCTCGCGGTCCCGCGGTTCCAGGATGATCAGCTCAGCTCGAGCTCGCTCATACTGGCCGATGAGATTCAGCGCGTTTCGATGAAGGATATCGGCCTCGGACAGTTTGTGCTCGGCGACGTCAAGGTTCGGCCCAGGCTCGACCAGGCCTTCCTGTCGAGCGACAACATGGGAGTTTTCCTCCAGGTATATAACCTGAAGGTGGACGATAAGACCCACAAGCCCGACGCCTCGGTCGAATACCGCGTGAAGAAGCTCTCGGATCCAGCCCCCTCCGGATCCTCGGCGACCGGCAGCGAGACGCCGCCGGTGCTGAAGTTCAACCTTTCCTCGGACAAGCTCCCCGAGCATGGCGAGGAGCTGACGCTTGAAAACATGATCACGCTCGGCTCGCTCGCACCGGGAAAGTACAAGCTCGAGGTCGCCGTCACCGACAATCTCACGAAGCAAACGATCACGCCAACAACCGACTTTACCGTAAAGCCCTTGGCTGCGAGGGCCACACAGGGGAGGTGAGGCCTTTGAAACTTCGGGCGATTCGTTCCCTTGGATTGGGATGTTTTCTGAGCCTGGTCGCGCTTCCGCTGGCGGCCGCCCCGAAGGGCGGGAGAATCTCAGGCGTCGTCCTCGACCCGGCCGGCACCCCGCAGATGGGCGCGACCGTGCTGGTTTCCTCCGAAGAACTGCTCAGCCCGTCTGCGATCCAGATGCTGAGCAACGAGCAGGGCCATTTCTCCGCGGCCGGTCTGCGCGCGGGCACCTATTCCGTCAAGGTTACGCTCGCCGGTTTCCTGCCGGCCATCGAGCAGCACATCGAGGTCAATGACCAGCGCCTGACGCTGCTGGAAATCGTGCTCGGCTCCGTCTTCTCCTCGTTTGAGAAACTGCGGCGCCAGCCGGCGGAGCGAGTCGCCTCCGATGACTGGACCTGGGTGCTGCGGACCTCCGCCTCCACCCGGTCGGTGCTCGAGTGGCAGGATGCGCAAGCCTCGCTTGGACAGGCGAGCAAGCCGGAAGCCGCTCCATCAGAAGCAAACCACGGTCGGCTGGTACTTACCTCGGGAACGGACCGCCCGGGATCGGTCGGCGACTCACGCGATTCCCCTGCTACCGCCTTCGTCTACGACATGGGGATCGGGCCTCAGGCGCAGTTCTTGATGGCCGGCCGGTTCAGCTATGGCGGTGTGGTTGTCTCAAGCGCTCTTGCCGGAGAATGGCTCCCTTCGGGCCAGGCCGGCGTGGGTCCGGTGACGACCGTCGTCGTCCGTGAATCTCGCATCGGACCCGACGGCCCTGTCTTCCGCGGCTTGCGGATATCCCACGACGACCAGCTTGTGCTCAGTGACCGCGTCAGCGTTCGCTACGGCGGCGATTACGTCGTGGCCGAGTACGGAAGGGGAACGACGGCTGCGCTGCGGCCGCGCGGCGAGGTCGGCGTCCAGCTGAGCCCGAACTGGCAGGCTACGGTTGCAGTCGCAACCCGCGCCTGGGAGGGCGAGGGCAGTTCCGAAGGCCCACTTGAGTCAACGCTCAATGCTCTCGACACCTTTCCGACGCTGATGACCCGCCACGGCCGGCCAGTGCTCGAGGGCAGTCTGCACGAAGAGATGGCCATCGAGCGCGCCTTCGGCGAGAAGGCGCATCTGAGCGCTGCGGTTTTCCATGACGTTTCCTCCCACACCTCGGTTCTCGGACATGGCGCCTCCTCGGCCCCCGATTTCCTCGCCGATTCCTTCTCGCAGTCCTTTGCCTACGATGGAGGTCGGTCGAGCTCGACCGGAGTTCGCGCAGCCTACAAGAAAACGTTCGGATCGAACGTAAATACGACACTTGTCTACGCCTATGCAGGAGCACTCGCACCGAATGGACGCGCTCATGAAACGTCGCTTCGGGAGGAACTGAGCACCGAGTATCGTCACAGCCTGGCAGCGCGGATCTCCGCCCGAGTGCCCCGAGTCGGCACCAACTTCAGCGCGGGGTACAAGTGGTTAAGCGGACCAACCGTTTCTCAACAAGATGCTTATGGCCAGTCCATCTACCGGATCGATCCGTATCTAAGCCTCCACATCTGCCAGCCTCTGCCGGGCCTTTTCCCGGGCCACATGGAAGTCCACGCCGATGCCGGGAACCTGCTTGCCCAGCACTACGTTTCGGTTGCGACGACGCGCGGCGGCCTGCTGCTCGTTCCCTCGTACCGTTTCTTTCGTGGCGGGCTAAGTTTCCAGTTCTGAGCTCACTCGCTCCTACCAGAATTGGGAAAGAACCTTCCACAAACGGTATACGGTAAGAGAAACCACGTCCGTGCGCTTATCGTAAGCGAATAAAAATACGATGGTTATAGCTACAAGAATCGGCGATTCGCTGGAAGTTAACGTGCAGACGTCGAAGAATCGGCTGACCAGCTTTCTATGAACGAAAATCTGCGAATACGGCTGAGGGCGGTCACTCTCGCCATGCTGACGGTGGCGGCGATCGTTTTCGCCGTGCTGAACTTCGAGCAGCGTTCCCGGTTCGTGGTTCCCGACGATGGCGTGACCTGGATGGACACCGCCCAGGGCGTCATGGCCTGGCACATAGTGCCCGGCTCGCCTGCCGAGATGGCGGGGCTCAGGCAGGGGGACTACGTGGGGTCGGTGCGCGGTGTGAGGATCGCGCGTGCGCTCGATGTTACCCACGTGCTCTGGCGCGCAGGCCCATGGTCGGAGGTCCGCTACCAGATCCGCCGGGATGGCGGGTCGTTCGAGGTTCCCCTCGTCACCGCGCCCGCCGAGAACCCCTCCTCGATCGAGAATTACCTTCGGGCCACGGCGCTGCTCTACCTGTTTATCGGGCTCTTCATCTTCGTTCGCCGCTGGAACGCGCCGCGCGCGATTCACTTCTATCTGTTCTGCCTGGTGTCTTTCGTCCTCTATAGCTTCCACTACAGCGGCAAGCTGAACTCGTTTGACTGGACCATCTACTGGGGCAACGTCGTTGCGCTCCTCTTGCAGCCAGCTCTGCTCGTGCACTTCGCGCTCGTCTTTCCCGAGCGCCGCGGCGCGCTCTGGCCGAAGCTGCTGGCGGTCTACGGTGTTCCCGTCTCCCTGCTCACTCTGCACTCGTTCGTGGCCACCGGAACGCTCGATTTCCTGCCTTCGATCAGCAGCCGGGAATTCCTCGACACGATCGAGTTGCTCTACCTGGGCGTCTATTTTCTCGTCGCCGCGGCTATTTTTCTGGCGAGCTATTTCCGGGCGCCGAGCGGCGTGCTACGCCAGCAGCTGAAGTGGGTGACCGGAGGAACGTTCGCCGGTATTGTTCCCTTCTTCTTGTTCTACGTCCTGCCGCATCTGGTGAGCGCCGCCTCACATTCCTGGATGAAGCTCTCCGTTTTCTCGCTGGCCCTGATCCCGCTCTGCTTCGGATACGCCATCATTCGCTACCGGCTGATGGACGTCGATATCATCTTCAAGCGCGGGTTGGCCTACACGTTTGCAACCGCCGGCGTCGTCGCCGTCTACTTCTCCTCCATCGCGCTGATCGGTGAACTGTCCCACGCGGCATGGCCGAAGGGCCCGGCCGGAGCGGTGGTCGCGATCGTCACCGCCGCTTTCCTGTTCCAGCCTCTGCGAGATTGGGTGCAGGCTCGACTGGACCACTTTTTCTATCGCGACCGGCTCGACTATCGGCGCACGCTGATCGAATTCGGCCGCACCTTGACAAACGAAGTGCGCCTGGAGCCTTTGCTTGAGTCCGTGCTCGACCGGATTTCGCAGACGCTGCTCGTCGACCGCCTGGCGGTTTTCCTGGAGAACACGGCGCAGTCCGGCGCGTTCGTCCTCTCGCGGTCGATGGGTCTCTCGCCGGAGGGGCCGCTCGATCTGAGTTTTCTCGATTCCTCGCGCTCCGCGATCGAGCGCGGCTGCCTGTTCTTTGAGTCCGCCCGCGCCGCGACGGAGGTGGACGATTCGGTCCGCAGCACGCTCGACAAGCTCGGATTGAACTATTTCATCGCCTGCCGTTTTCGAGACCGCACCGTCGCCATCATCGGACTCGGCAAGACCGTCGACGGCGATTACCTATCGACCGACGATCTGGAGCTCCTCTCGACCATCGCCGGCTACGTCGCCATCGCCACCGAAAACGCGCGCCTCTATCAATCGCTCGAGCAGAAAGCCATGCAGATCGAGCGGCTGAAGGACTTCAGCGAGAACATCGTCGAGTCGCTGCGGATCGGCGTCCTGACCGAGGACCTCGAGGACCGCATCGAGTCCTGGAACCCGCAACTCGAGGACCTGCTTGAGATTCCGCGGCGTGGGGCGCTCGGCCGTAAGCTCGATGAAGTTCTTCCCCGCGAGCTGGCGGAGGAGATTCGAGTCCGTGCAACGAGCGAGCATGCCTCCGGCATCTATAAGTTCCGGCTGCTGACGCCGAGCGGACGCCAGGTGGTGATCAACGCCTCGATTGCGCCGCTCCTTGCCAAGGATGGCGCCCAGGTGGGGCGTCTGATCCTGCTTGATGACATCACGCAGCGTGTGAGCCTGGAAGAGCACATGGTTGAAAACGAGAAGTTGACCTCGCTCGGGCTGCTGGCCGCCGGCGTGGCCCACGAGGTCAATACGCCGCTGGCAGTCATCTCCAACTACATCCAGATGCTCGCCAAACAGATTCCCGCCAACGATCCCAAGCAGAAAACGATCGAGCGGATCGTCAAGCAGACGTTTCGCGCGAGCGAGATCGTCAACAACTTGCTGAATTTTTCGCGCACCGGCGCTCTTGAGCCGAGCGAAGTGGATCTGAACTCTGTGCTCGAGGAAACGCTCCTGCTGGTCCAGCATCCGTTCAAAACCGCCCAGGTGAATGTGGTCAGGAATTACAATGAGAAGTTGCCGGCCGTGCTGGGCTCGACGACGCGCCTGCAGCAGGTGTTCCTGAACCTTTTCATGAACGCGCGCGATGCCATGCCCGGCGGCGGGATGCTCGAGGTGCGCACCAGCGCGCAGAACGGCTCGGTCGAAATCGAGGTCACTGACACGGGAATGGGCATTGCGCCCGAGCATCTCCATCGCATTTTCGACCCCTTCTTCACGACCAAGGCGACCGGCCGCGGCACGGGACTGGGCCTTTCGGTGAGTTACGGCATCATCAAGGAACACGCCGGACGGGTCGACGTGCGCTCGACGCCGGGCAAGGGTACGTCGTTCCGGCTGGAATTTCCCGTCGCCAAAAAGCGCGTCCATGCCTAGGGGATCCATTCTCGTCGTCGACGACGAGGTCGAAATCCGCGAAGGACTCGAGGCCCTTCTCAGGTCGGAGAGCTTCGAGGTCACCCTCGCCGCAACTGCGGAGGCGGGACTGCAGCAGCTCGAAGACCACCCGTTCGATCTGATGCTTTTGGACGTGAGCCTGCCCGACCGCAACGGCCTCGATATGCTTCCCGAGATCCGCCGTCTCGATCCGCACCTTTCGATCATCCTGATCACCGCCTACGGCTCGATCGACATGGCCCGCGCGGCCTTCAAGCGCGGCGCGCACGATTACATCACCAAGCCGTGGTCGAACGACGAGCTGATCGCGCAGGTTTCACTCGCGATCGAAGGCCGCCGGCTGCGCGAGGAGAACGTTCAGCTGAAGCGCGCGCTCAAGCAGCGCTACAACTTCCCGAACATCGTCGGCAAGAGCGAAAAAATGCTCGCGGTGCTCGACCTCGTCACCCAGGTTGCGCCGTCGCGCTCGACCGTGCTGATCTCTGGCGAAAGCGGCACCGGCAAGGAAGTGATCGCCAAGGCGATTCATGCCGCTTCGACGCGTGCTGACAAGGCCTTCATCCCCATCAACACGGGCTCGATTCCGGTCGACCTGCTCGAATCGCAGCTCTTCGGCCACGTGAGGGGCGCCTTCACGAGCGCGATCGCCTCGAAGAAAGGCCTGTTCGAAGTGGCCGACCAGGGCACGATTTTCTTCGACGAGATTTCGACCATCGGCCACGAGACGCAGGCCAAGCTTTTGCGCGTGATTCAGGAGCGCGAGTTCATGCGCCTGGGCGGAACCGAGACGATCAAGGTCGATGTCCGCATCCTGGCCGCTTCGAACGAGGACCTCAGAAGGCTTGTTCGCGAGGGTCGCTTCCGGGAGGATCTGTTTCACCGTTTGAATGTCATCTCCATCCACCTGTCGCCCTTGCGCGAGCGCAAGGAAGATATCCCCCTGCTGCTTGACCGCTTCCTCGACCAATTCTGCCGGGAAAATGGCAAGCCGCCGCGGGGCTTCACGCAAAGCGCGATGAAGCTGCTGATGGACTACGACTGGGCGGGGAATGTGCGGGAGCTCGAGAACGTCGTCGAGCGTGCGGTCGTGCTTTCCACCCACGAATCGCTCGATGCGGATCTTCTTCCCGAAAATATTCGCGCGCGCGAAATCGTCAAGGGCGTGCGGCTGCAGCTTGCCGAATTTCTGCCCCCTCTGCCGGGTGAGATCGGCGATCGCAGCGCGGCGCCCGCTCCCTCGCTGTTTGAAATCCTCGAAGAAGTCGAGCGGCGGATCATCGTGGACATGCTCGAGCGCACCAACTGGAACCAGACCGAAGCTGCCGAGCGTTTCCAGATTCCGCTCTCAACCCTCAATCAGAAAATCAAGCGCCTGGGCATCGAGACCCGCCGCCGCGCAGGCTCCACACGCGGCCTCGGCGTGGGCTTTGGCGCCGATCCCGCCGAATTCTCGGCCGGAAAATGACGCCCGCGGTCCCCCAAGTCGACCGAAATTGGTCTCGAGCGAGAATCCTCGAGTTCCGTCTCGGGGCTTCGTGAGTTGACGTTCCTGGCTTCTTGAGCTCGCGATCCAGGGCGCACTGGGCAGCAGCTCGTGGGGAACTCGCCTGGCAGGAGGGTTAGTTTAGGACTAATTGATTGCAGATGAGACCGGCCGGTCAGTTATTTCGACAGTTATGCATCTTGTACAAATTTGGCGGATACGAGAAAACGTTCAATTGAAGGCATCGCTAGTCTGCAACATTCCCACCGATTTTTGGCCTTCATACTGCGAAAGCCGCTAGGAACCAGGCCCTTCGCAGCGGCGGGCGCGATCACGTGCTTGGTCCGGACCTGTGTTCAAAGCAATAGAAACACGAACCTGAAAAAAAGCTTGTCAGGAACTCGGAGGCGCGTACCTATCATGCAAATACCACACGTATTGATCTGTCGTTGAGAGCATGTTCAGGGGTTTGGAACACACACCCGCGGTTGCCGGGCTCGCGCCTTCGTGGCCGCCTATGACCAAGAGCTTGGGTCGGAATAAGTCTGACAGAAAGTGATGAGATATCTCTGGCAGTTACAATTGCCAAACCCCGGCGTTATACTCGACGACGTTCCGAAAGCAAACGCTGAAGGAAAAAGCATGTTTCACTTGATCTGGTATATTCTCATCGGCCTAATCTCGGGCGTTATCGCGAAATCGGTGATGCACGTGCACATGACGATCTTCTGGACGATCGTGCTCGGCATCATCGGATCGATCATCGGCGGCGGCGTTAGCCACATGTTTTCGCGGCCGGCAAACGAACGATATCATCCCGCCGGCCTCATTTTTTCCACACTGGGCGCGATCCTGATTCTCTACATTTGCTATAAGCTGAAGATTCATTTTCCCCAGGTCAACCCGTTCTAGCTCATCGACCACTATTTAGCGTAGGTGTGCCTCCCGTGTCAGGCGCTGTGCAAAATCAGCACCGTTGGGCGAGGGTGGGAAGGTATAAACGACCGATTAAGCAACCAATCGTGTTCGGCCAGTATTCTAAGCCCCATGTGCGTTGATCGAGTGTTGAGCGTGGGTAGGCTCGGGGCAGGTGCGCCCTTGCACCTGATTCGAAGAAAAGCCTTCCTCCAAATCATAAAGGCCGTTTTAGTTCTCGTCATTCTTTTCTCGCCCGCCAACCTGGTCCCGGACACAAGTTACGGACCAATCCAATCCTCTTGAGTATGCCCAGCAAAGCCCGACAACACAAAGCAACCCGGCTCCGGCACCACCAACGGACAGCGGCACCGTTTCGTTGCCGGACCCGGCTCCGGCTCCCCAAAACAAAAAAGACGATTCCCAAGGCCAGCAGACCAAGCGTA
>DATMRE010000166.1:0-14299 GCA_035566475.1 Verrucomicrobiia bacterium
CCCTCGATCGATATCAGTTTCGGCGGAGACTATGGTGTCTATCATTCGGTCTACGACGATTTCTACTGGATGAAACACTTTGGTGATCCATCGTTCGCCTATCACGCCGCTCTCGCTCGGGTTCTCGGGGTTCTCGCACTACGGCTTGATGAAGCGGATATCCTGCCCTTTGACTACTCCGCGTATGCATCCGAGATCGGGCGCGCGGAGAGCGATTTAGCTTCACGCACGGCTGATGAGCCTGCGCAGGGTGCGATTCTGCGGCCCCTTGCGGATGCCTCCGCACAGCTCATGGGTTCCGCCGCGCGCGTATCGCAGGTGCTTCGGGCGGTTGGGTTCGAGTCGCTCGATCCGGAGAAGCAGAGAGAGATCAATCACTCGCTGGTCGATGTCGAGCAAGCACTGCTCAAACCCGGGGGGCTCTCCGGCAGGCCATGGTTCAAGCACACCGTCTACGCACCCGGCAGCTATGCCGGCTACGCAGCCGAAGTACTGCCCGGCGTCGCCGAATCGCTTGACCGCAACGATGCGGCCACCTTGCGGACTGAAGCGGATGCCCTGCTCGCTGCCTTGCGCCGCGCAGCGGCGCGTCTTGATGAAGTGGCGGGCCTGGCGCAGCAAGCCGCATCCGCCCGGGCAGCGGGCCGCTAGCCGGGCTTTCGCTCGAAGGTACGCTGGCCGTGAGTGACAATCGAAGACGACGAAATCGCGATCGGCGAATTCGGCCATCCCACCAGCGGGCCGCGATCCCGGCGAACACGCGTGATTGCCTCCTGCGCGATCGAGAATCGACGGTTCAAAAGGCTCGGAATCGCGCTTGGTTCGCGACTCGGCCGATCGGCGGCCGTGCTACTCTTGCACAGCGAGTCTTCGAAGATTTGGGCGGCCCGCATGAACCAAGTTTTCTCTCAACCCGCGATTCGATCCGTTCTGATACTCGTTGTTCTCGCAGCATGCGTCGTGCCGCTCGCCTGGGCTCAAACTCAAGAGGCCCCGGCGGAGACAGCTTTCGGCTCGCGGCCGATCACTCCCGCGGGTTCTCTGGTCCTCGACGCCACAACCGGCATGCCGGCTGTCGGCTCGATGCCGGTCAATTTTGTGCGCTCGCCCGACCACGCTGCGAAGGACGGCGGGGGGCGGTACCTCATCGCGGTAAACAGCGGTTACGGAATCCAGTTCACGGCGCCCGGCAACCGAGCCCAGCAATCGCTCGCGGTGATCGATCTTGAAGCTCAACCTGCCGCCCGGGTGATCGAGGACGTCTATTTTCCGACTCCGCAGAGCGCGAACGTAGGCGCTGTTTTCTCTCCGCAACCGGGCCCCGACGGTTCCTACACCCTCTACGTGTCGGGCGGATACGAGAACAAAATCTGGATGTTCAGCTTCCATCCGCTCTCGGCCCTCCCGCTCTCGCCCCCCTCCCCCGGCCCCGATACAAAGGTTACCGCTCCTTCGATTTCGCTGAAGTCGCTCGCGAGCGAGAGAGCATCGCCGCGATACCAGAAGGGAATGGAGGCCGTCTATCCCACCGGCCTCGCGATCAGCCCGGATGGCACGACGCTTTACGTCGCCAATAACCTCGGCGACAGCCTCGGCATCATCGAGAATCTTCGCGGCGAACCTCGCCTCATGCGGGTCGATCTGAGCGACGGACTCGCCGGCCACTTCGTGTATCCCTACGCTGTCGTGGCTTGGGCACCGCGCCAATCACGAGAGACTCAAAGGGTGTACGTTTCCTGCTGGGCCACCGCATCGGTTGCCGTGGTCGGGGGCCTACGGCACCCCGGCGCGCCAGTCGCGTCCATCAAGGTAGGCCGCCATCCGACCGAGATGCTCGTGAACGCCGCTCGGACGCGCCTCTATGTCGCCAATTCCGACGCCGACACCGTCTCGGTAATCGACACATCTCGCGACCGCGTGATTGAAACGATCGGTGTTCGCCTTGGAGAAAAAGCACTGCCGGGCAGCTCCCCGGAGAGCCTGGCCCTGAGCGAGAACGGCTCGACCTTGTACGTTGCGAACGCGCACAGCAATGCGGTCGCCGTCGTGGCGCTCTCCAGCCGTGCGCGCGGAACGGTGATCGAGCGGGATCGGACCGGTGCGATGAGCCCGAGAGATGACGTCGATCGGAAGGATCAAGAGCGCAGTGTGGTCCGCGGCTTCGTTCCGACCGGGCAGTATCCCTCTGCCTTGGCGGTCGGTGATGGGATTCTCTTCGTCGGCAACGGGAAAGGGACCGGCTTCGGCGACTCTTCGCTTGTGGCCAATGATTCCGGCCGCGCGCCGAACGCCCCGAATGATCGCTTCCCGGCCGGAACCGGCCGGCAACGCCAGGGAGGTCAGTACGACATATCGCTCGTCGCCGGCGATTTCTCGATGATCCCCGAGCCCGACGATCGCACGCTCGCCGATGATTCAAGCCAGGTTCTGCGCAATGACGGATTGATGGGCGCGGCGAAGGTTCAACTGTTCCCGGGCGCCTCACCGATCCACCACATCATCTACGTCATCAAAGAGAATCGCAGTTATGACCAGTTGTTCGGTGATCTCGCGCAGGCAGGCAATGGGGCGCGTGCGGACGGCGATCCCGATCTCGCCATCTTCGGCTCGGGTCCGGCCGCCCAGCGGCCCGGAGGTCCGCCGCAGAACATCACGCCAAATGCCCACGCTCTGGCCCTGCGCTTTGGATTGATGGACCGCTTCTTCGTGAACTCCGAGGCGAGTCCTGACGGACACAACTGGTCGACGGCGGCGTTCTCGACCGATTACGTCGACAAAGCATTTCGCTCGAACTATTCGGGCCGGGGGCGCCCGTATGACTTTCAGGGCACGAACCGTGAGCCGGACCTCTGGCCACTCAAGGGCCAGCCCCCCGCTCTGGCCGTGCCGGCCACGGCAGATGACATTGCCAATTACATGCGGCGTTTCCTCCCTTACCTGCACGGCGCGCGCGACGTCGCCGAGCCTGAGACCCTCTATCTCTGGGATGACGCCGACCACGCCCGCCTGAGTTATCGTACCTTTGGCGAGTTTGTCGAGACGATCTCGCAGGCTCAAGTGGACTCGTTTAACGCGAATCGTGCGCGGGAATATCCTGACACCTCACCGACCGTTGTTGCTTTTCCTGATAAGCGCGCCTTGGAGAACCATTCGAGCGCGATTCATCGCGCCTTCGACCTGCTAACACCGGATTCGATGACCACCGAGTCCTACCGCGCGGCAAAAGAGTCCGGCGGCCGCATCGATCCCTTGATCTCTCCCGCGAACTCCGATGGCCGCTATCGCGGTTATTCTCGAATCGGCGGATGGCTCGAGGAATTCCGGCGATCTGTCGAGGGGGCCCAGAAGGGGGTAGCGGACGCCTTGCCGGCGTTCAACATCGTGTATCTCCCGAACGATCACACGAATGCGCTCACCTCCCGCACGCCGACCCCGCAGTTTTACGTCGCCGAGAACGATTACGCACTCGGCCTTTTGGTCGAGGAGGTTTCCGGGAGCCCTTACTGGCGGGACACGGCGATCTTCGTCGTCGAGGACGATGCCCAGGACGGTCCCGATCATGTGGATGCGCATCGCGCGCCGGCACTCGTGGTTAGCGCCTATAACCGGCCCGGAGCGCTCGTTCACGGATATCACAGCACCGTAAGCCTCATCCGCACAATGGAACGGCTTCTCGGCATGCCGCCCATGAACCAGCTCGACGCCGCGGCCACGCCCATCGATATCTTCCAGCCTGATCCGGACCTGCGGCCCTACAAGGCTACACTCCCGGATCTCTCGCTTGAGAACCTGATTGTCCGGCCGTCGCCCGACCGTGAGACCGCTCGATGGATACGCCTGAGCGAACGGCAGGATCTTCAAGCCGCGGACAGGGCCGATCCCCAGGTCTTGAATCGCATCATCTGGTTCTCGGTCCGCGGTGCGGAGCGGTCCTATCCCGCCCTTGTGCGCATGCCCGTCTTCGACGTGATGCGCACCCGCCTCGATGAAGAGGCCGACGAAGAATTGAGTCTCACCCGGGTCATGGACCGCCTGCTCGCCCGGCGCTCGGGCTCTGAACACCCCCGTAGCCCTGGCCCGTCGCCCCGAGAAGCGCTTCGCTCGAGGTAAGTTCGCTCGGTGCAGCGCGATCCCCTGCGGCGAGCTGTCGTGCGCGAGAAGGCCGCTCCGTAGGCTTCTCGTTCGCGCTCCTGCGCGATAGAATAGCTTCCGTGCGCGTGCGCGTCCTTTTCTTCGGCCAGCTCAAAGACATCGTTGGCGTCGCGCAGGAAGACGCAGAACTCTCCGAAGGGGCTCGTGTTGAAGACCTCTTCGAATGCTACGGGCGCCGGTTCCCCAGGCTATCGGAGTTTCGTCCATCTGTAGCCGCGTCGGTAAATCAGGAATACGCAGCTTGGCGCGCGACGCTTTCCTCCGGCGACGAGGTAGCCTTCCTACCGCCGGTCAGCGGCGGCGAGCAGGCGGCCGTCGCCGACGATGTGTTTCGGCTCGTACGCGAGCCGATCGTCGAGCGCGAGATCGTCCGGAGCCTGAAGGCGCCCGAAGACGGCGCGCTTGTCGTTTTCGACGGCTTCGTGCGCAACAGTTTCAAGGGGCATCAAACTCTGTACCTCGAATATGAGGCCTATGAGCCGATGGCTTATTCGAAAATGCGCGAGATCGGCGCGCAGATCCGCGGGAGATTTCCAATTGATCGTCTCGCGATCGTCCATCGCCTCGGCCGCCTGGAGATCGGCGATACGAGCGTGCTGATCGCCGTCAGCTCACCGCACCGCGCCGCGGCATTCGATGCCTGCCGCTACGCGATCGACGCGCTGAAGCGCTCCGTCCCCATCTGGAAGAAGGAGTATTTCGCCGGCGGCGCCGTCTGGGCCGAGGGCGAACTGCCCTCCGAGGAAGCCATTTCCCGCAAAGATGAATCTATCTCTTAGATGAAACGATGCCTGGCAGCGTTTGGCAGGATGCTCAAGAACGTTCGCGGGTTTGAGGAGGGCTTCTCGCGCCGTCCTCCGAACACCTTTCGTCCGATGCTCCCTCGGGGCCTCGAGCCCGCCGGGGATGGGCGATCGAGGCCTTGCCGGGGATCTGCCGGTGTCGTTGTCGCGCGGACGATTCTGGTCTTTCTAGTGGCGACTCCCTTAAGAGCTGAGCGACAGGAGCAAAGACACGCTGGCCCGATCCGCGTCGAGACCAACCTCGTCAACGTTCTGGCGAGCGTAATCGACCAGAACGGTGAGCCCATCCCGGATCTCGCCGAGGATGCCTTCCAGCTTTCCGAGGAGGGCGTGCCGCAGAGAATCGAGCGCTTCGAAGCCGAGACGAACCGGCCCTTGGACCTCGCCTTGATGGTCGATTCCAGCATGAGCGCGTTCAAGGAGTTGAAATTCGAGACCGAAGCGGCGGCTCACTTCATCCGCCAGGTCGTGCGGCCCGGCGATACGCTCGCCGTGTTCGAATTCTCGGAGTCGGTCTCCGAGCTCTCCGAATTCTCAAGCGACGTGCCCAGGCTCGAAGCCGCCGCGCGGCGTATCCTGCCGGGAGCGGGCACGTCCATTTACGACGCGGTCGTGCTGGGCTCAAACGCTCTCAGGCGCCGGCCGGAGGGTCGCAGGCGTGCCGTCGTGCTCGTGACCGACGCCGGCGAGACGACCAGCTCCTCGAAGTTCGACGACGCTCGCCGCGCCGCGATTGCCTCGGGGGCGCTACTCTATTCGATTGTCATCCGCCCGATCAAAAGCGAAAGCGGGCGCAACACGGCCGGGGAGCACGCTTTGATTACCATCACGGACAGCACCGGGGGCGCCATGTTCATCCTGGACGCTCTTGATCAGCTCGACGCCATGTTCGATCGCATCGACCGCGAGCTGCGCACGCAGTACCTGTTGGGCTACTATCCAAATCCGGTCCCGCCGGCCGGAAGCCTGCGACATCTGGGCGTAAAAGTGAAGAGCGGCTCGACCGTGCGCTATCGCAAGGAGTATTTCACCTCCGGCGCGACGAACTGAATGGCTCGCTGGCTGACTCGAGCCGGGTCCCCTAGGAGCATCCGGGTTTTGTCCGGGCGAGATACTCCGCGCTCGCGTTCCGGGGCGGGCTATCGGTTGGGGGGCGCCGGGGCCGCCGTTTCTGCGGAGCAGAGGATACCGGGCGCGCGACCGCGCGTCGATCAAGATCGGGACGGTGATCGCACTCATGCAAGAGTTTCTTGAAGTTGCCATCGAAGCAGCGCGCGAAGCCGGAACCATCCTCCGGCCCGAATTCGACCGCCCCAAGAAGATTTCCTACAAGGGCGAGGTCGACATCGTCACCGAATCCGACCGCAGATCGGAAGCGGCGGTCGTCGCGCGGCTGCGCAGTCATTTTCCCGATCACGCCATCGTCGCCGAGGAAGGCGGCAGCGGTGCTGCTGCGGCAAGCGCGAAATACTGCTGGCAGGTCGACCCGCTCGACGGAACCACGAACTTCGCCCACGGCTATCCCTGCTTCGCCGTTTCGATCGGCCTGCTCGAAGAAGGGCAGCCGATCGTCGCCGCCGTCCTCAACCCGGTCAGCGAAGAGCTGTTCACCGCCGTGCGTGGCCAGGGTGCCTATCTCAACCAGAAGCGCATGCACGTCTCGTCGATCGAAACGCTCGCGCACAGTCTGGTCGCCACCGGCTTCCCCACCCAGCAGCGCAGGCAAAACCGGAACATCAGCTATTACTGGGAGTTCACGCTTCGCTCGCACGGAGTCCGGCGCGACGGTTCGGCGGCGCTTGACCTTTGCTCCGTTGCCTGCGGCCGCTTTGACGCGTTCTGGGAATTTGGCCTGAAATCGTGGGATTCGTCTGCGGGTATGCTTCTCGTCACCGAGGCCGGGGGCCTGGTGACCGATCTTTCGGGCCGCCTGTATCACCCGGGCGACCGCGACATCCTCGCCTCGAACGGGCTCATCCACGCCGAGATGCAGCAGATCGCGGCCCAAATCGCCGAGCGCGGCCCGATCCCGGAGGCGAGCGTCTGATTGCCGCGCGGGAATCGGGTGCTCGGTCGCTCAGGTCCGCTACGCGCCCCGCTTCACCGTCTACCTGGAAACCGAAGCTCGAGGTTCGTTGACGCGGCCGAGGCCGCGATGCTAGCCTGCGCGACGGCTACCCTCGATGCGCGCCGTCGATATCATCCGGAAGAAACGCGACTCAGGGGAACTCTCGCGCGAAGAAATCGAGTTTCTCGTCCAGGGCGCGACGCACGACACCATCCCGGATTATCAGCTCGCCGCGTTCTTGATGGCCGTGGTCTGCCGGGGCATGACTCACTCGGAGGCGCGGGCGCTGACCGAGGCCATGCTCCATTCGGGCGAGGTCGTTGATTTCTCAGACCTTGCCGGCGCGAAGGTTGACAAGCACTCAACGGGCGGCGTCGGCGATAAGACCTCACTTGTGATCGCGCCGGTCGTCGCGGCAGCCGGTCGGATCGTTCCCCCCGCGCGCACGCCCCTCGAGGGTCCCCGGCTTTACGTGCCCATGATCAGCGGTCGCGGTCTCGGCCACACCGGCGGCACGCTCGATAAGCTGGAGTCCATCTCCGGCTTCAACGTCAACCTTTCGCTCGAGAAATTCCGCGGCGTGCTCGAATCGTGCGGCTGCGCTCTGATCGGACAGACGGCCGAAATTGCGCCGGCCGACAAGAAGCTCTACGCCCTCCGTGACGTTACCGCCACGGTCGAGAGCCCATTCCTGATCTGCGCCTCGATCATGAGCAAGAAATTGGCCGAGGGCATCGACGCGCTCGTGCTCGACGTCAAGACCGGCAACGGCGCGTTCATGAAGAAGCGCGCGGACGCCGAAGAGCTCGCGCAGCTGATGGTCGAGACCGGGCGGCGCATGGGAAAGAAAATTGTTGCGCTGCTCACAGATATGAATCAGCCGCTCGGACGGAAGGTCGGCAACGCGCTCGAAGTCGAGGAATGCGTCGAGATTCTCCACGGCCAGGGGCCTCGGGACCTCCGCGAGCTCTGCGACGAGCTTTCGGCGTGGATGTTTGTTCTCGGCGGCCGCACCAGAACCGTCGAGGAGGGCAGGGAGCTCGCCACGGAAATGATTCGATCCGGCCGCGCCCGTGATACATTCCGCGAGGTCATCCGCTTGCAAGGGGGCGATCCAGGGATCGTCGACGATCCGAGCCGCCTGCCGCACTCCCGGCATCAGACGCGCTTGACGGCGCCCCGAGCGGGCTACGTCACCGCGATTCAATGCCAGCAAGTCGGCATAGCCAGCATGATGCTAGGCGGCGGCCGCGAGAGGAAGGAAGACTCGGTCGATCCGGCCGTCGGCCTCGTCTTGGGGAAAAAAATCGGCGACCGAGTGGAGGCCGGCGACACGCTCTGCACCGTACACTACAACCTGGACGCGCGGCTCGCGGATGCGACCGAGCTTCTCGCGACGAGCTTCGAGATCGGCCCGAAGGCGCCCGCTCCTTCTCCGCTTGTCGAGAAGATTATCGGCGCATCGGAAGCGCACTAACCCCTCATCGGGGCCAGGGAGTCCCACAGAATGCACCGATTGGTCGGAATTCTCGGAATGATCACGATGATGGCGTTCGCCTTCCTGTTCTCGGCCAATCGCCGGGCCATCCGCGCGAAGACGGTCGCCTGGGGCCTCGGCCTGCAGATCGGCTTCGCCTTTCTCGTGATGCGCTGGGATGCCGGACGCCTCCTGTTCGAGTGGGCGGGCGAAAAGGTGAACTGGCTGCTCAGCTTTGCCTCCTATGGCTCCAACTTTGTGTTTGGCGCGCTCGGCGTGAATGCTCCCCCCTGGGGCCTGGTCTTCGCCTTTCAGGTACTTCCGACAATTGTCTTCATCGCCGCGGTTTTCGCCTTCCTCTATCACGTGGGGATCATGCAGTTGATCATCAAGATGGCGGCAATCATCATGACGAAGCTGCTGGGCACGAGCGGCGCGGAATCGCTCAACGTCGCGGCCAGCATTTTCATGGGCCAGACTGAGGCTCCGCTGACAATCCGGCCATTCCTGCCGGAGGTGACCCGATCGGAGCTGATGACCATCATGACGAGCGGCATGGCCCACGTCTCGGGAGGCATCATGGCCGCCTACATCGCCTACGGTATCGAGGCCAAGCACCTCCTCGCCGCCGTCATCATGACCGCCCCGGGAACGATTCTGCTTTCAAAAATGCTGATTCCCGAAACCGAGACCCCCCTGACATCAGGGCGCGTCCGGATGGCTCCGCTTGAGCGCGATGCGAACGCGCTCGGCGCAATCGCCCGGGGGACGATCGATGGATTGAACCTGGCCCTCAACGTAGCGGCGATGCTGATATCGTTTATCGCCTTGATCTATCTGGTGGATGGCTGCTTCGCCGCGACTCACAACTGGCTCGGGCCTCACGGAATCGCCTGGTTTCCCTCGAGCCTCGAGCAAATCTTCGGCTGGATGTTCTCGCCGATCGCCTGGGTGATTGGCATCCCCTGGCGGGATTGCCATGCGATCGGCAATCTGCTCGGCCTGCGCATGGTGACGAACGAGCTGATCGCTTTTCAGCGTCTCGGTCCGATGAAGGCTTCGCTTGATCCGCGCTCGTTCACCATTGCCACGTTTGCGCTTTGCGGCTTCGCGAACCTGAGCTCGATCGGAATTCAGATCGGAGGGATCGGAGCGCTCGCGCCCAACAAGAAATCAGACCTCGCGACTCTGGGGATCCGTGCCATGCTGGCGGGAACGATGGCCAACCTCATGTCCGCTTCGATTGTGGGAATCATGTTGCGATGAGCGCGACCGGCTCGAGATCCTCCGCGCGCGCGGGCGAATTCGCCCGTGCCGAGCGTGCCGCGAAATTTGTGCTCTTGCGAACGAAGTTGCGTCCGAAGCTCGGGGTCGTTCTCGGCTCGGGCCTCGGCGCCTTTGCGGATGACCTCGAGAGCGCTGCGCGAATTCGGTACGAAAAAATACCCGGCTTCCCGCGTTCGACAGCCACGGGCCACGCCGGCTGCCTGGTGATCGGGAAGGTCGGAAGCGTCGCCGTCGCGGCGATGCAGGGGCGCGTGCACGTTTATGAAGGTTATGCGGCAAACGACGTCGTTTTCCCCATGCGCGTCCTCCGGCACCTCGGAATTCGTGCCGCGATCCTCACCAATGCCGCCGGCGCGATCAACGGCGACTACAGCCCGGGCGCACTTGTCGTGATCCGCGACCACATCAATTTGCAGGGCGCGAACCCGTTGATCGGACCGAACGACCCGCGCTTCGGACCGCGTTTTCCGGACATGACCGAAGCTTACCGTGAATCGTATCGCGAAATTGCGATCAGCGAGGCCAAGCGGCTGGGCATCGAGGCTCACCAAGGCGTTTACGCGGCGCTCCCGGGTCCGAGCTACGAAACGCCCGCCGAAATTCTCTACCTCCGGGCGATTGGCGCCGATCTAGTCGGCATGTCAACGGTTCCGGAGGTCATCGCCGCACGGCACATGGGGATTCGCGTGCTCGGAATTTCCTGCGTCACGAACATGGCCGCGGGCCTCGTCGACCGGGTGATCGACCATGCCGAGGTCTTGGAAACAGGCTTGCGCGTGAAGGGTCGGTTTGCCGCCCTCCTGCGCGCCGTCATCCCTCGCATCGACCGGGACATCGAATAACCGGCCCTATTCCCGTGTCGGGTGAGGGCCGGCGGGCCTCATTTCCGGAAAGGGGCGATCCTCCGCAAGCGGAGCGGAGGAACGTCGAGCGAAGAGGGGACAAGGAAGCCGCTTCCGGTTTGCCACCACGGGAAACCGCACAAGGCCCGAGGAGCCACCGATGAGCGAACAGCAGGCGTTGATCAAAGCGGCCGAGCAGGCCCGGGCGAACGCGCACGCGCCGTTTTCGAATTTCCGCGTGGGCGCGGCGCTGCGGGCAAAGTCGGGGCGCATGTACACGGGCTGCAACATCGAAAGCGCAAGCTACGGGCTGACTTGCTGTGCCGAGCGCGTCGCTATTTTCAAGGCCGTTTCCGAAGGCGAGCGCGAATTCGATTGGCTCGCCGTCGTCTCGGACACAGAGGCGCTCACGCCGCCCTGCGGAGCCTGCCGGCAAATCATCTGGGAATTCTGCGGCGACGTCCCGGTGGTCCTCGCGAATCTCAAAGGAAGAGTCGAACACGAGCAGGCCGGAAAATTGCTGCCGCGCCCATTCGATTCGTCGTTCCTCTGAGGCTTCGACCCGAGGCGCGCCGTTTCGACAACTCGAGGCGCGGCTCGATCGCTCTCCCCGAAATCGTGGAAACCCGAATGGGTAGGAGGGACCGTGCGGTTTGCGCGGACCGAGAATCCCATGTAGCAAAATTCAGGTTCGCCGCCCCTCGATCGAAACATGCGGTTCGAGCATCGTGCTAGGTGCCCAGCTTCCGTTTGCGGTGAAGTTTCATGGCTGTCGATCGCAGCGTCTCCGGGACATTCCTGTTCGCTGTCAGCTTCAGCAGGTCGGTCGCGTTCAGCCGGGGGAAAAGGTGAAGCGAAACATCAAGCGGTGTTTTCGAATTGTTGACGAGGTTCCTCACGATCGTGTAATTTTTTGCGAAAATCCGCATGAGCGAGATCGTCCGCAGCACCTCGATCGACAGATTGGTCATCGACGCAAATCCTTCGACCTCTGAATCGGTCAGCCGCGGCGATTGCAGTACGCACCTCTGAACCAGCTTGTTCGGGTCGCGAATCAGGAGCATTCGTTCCGTGCGGCCGCCTTTGAGCGCAAGCGTGAGCCGCTCGAGCACATTCATCTGCGCGACCCGCTGCATCAGAGTCGTCCGCTTCACCGGATCCGGTTCGGACTCCGCCGCGGCCTCTTCAATCTGCTCGGGCGAGAGCGCCCCCTTCTGCAACTCGGCGAGCAGTTCGCGTTGCTCCGCGCTTGCGGCCGCCGAGCAGGCCACGGCGTCGACCAACTGCGGATCGGAGCTGAACCGTTCGAGACCATCAAGCAGCGCCTGAATTCCCTGCGAGCTCAGATGGGACGCCACACGCGCAACGAGTGCCGCCGGGCAGGCAGCATTGTTCGCGAGTGCGTCCGCGATGCCAGGCTTCTCGCTCTGGCGTTCGGCGCAGTAGGAGAATAAGTACAGGTTCCGGTCGGCGCGAGCAACCGCGGCAAGGAGGTTCTCGAGAGGCTCGGCGAGAAGGACCTGCTGTGCGCGCTCGGCAATCGCCAGGTCGGGATCGACGGCCAGCATCGCGAGCAGCTCCAGGTGCTCGTTCGGGTTCCCGGTGACGTGGGCAGAACAGATCGCCAACTTCTCTTCCTTGCTGCGCGGTTTTGATAAGTCGCTCTGTATCAATTCGATAGGTGACATCGGTGGCCTCGCCAGCACTGTTTTCGTCGCCGAGGTCGAGAGAACTGGCGTATTTTTTATTTTCCCACGCGGACCGGCCGATCGCCTGAGCGATTTCGATGACCAGTGCCCAAAATATCTACGCTCCACCCGGCCCATCGCGCATGCCGGAGATGACCGACCTCGCGCTCGAGCGCCAGTCGGTCGGGAACGATGGCATCGAGCGAACCCGGACGGGTCTTCAAGCGGAAGATGCTCGATGGGCCGCGGCGCCCGGCCGAGCGCTCAAGATCGAACATCTCCCGATGATCGGCGGAAACTGGTGGACGCAGTGGCACCGAACGGCTACGATCTTCGGGCTTCCATCTACAGGAGAGACCAATGGCTAAGGCATACTGGATCACTTTCTACCGGTCGGTTTCGAGCGCCTCCGCACTGGCCGACTATGCGAAAGCCGCCGGGCCGGCCATCCAAGCGGCAGGAGGGCGCTTTCTGGCCCGAGGCGGGAGTGCGGCGGCCTACGAGGCGGGAGTGAACCAGCGGGTTGCCGTGATCGAGTTCGAGAGTCTGGAGAAGGCGATCGCAGGCTACGAAAGCGATGCTTACAAGGCGGCGTTGAAGTTGCTTGAAGGAGCGGCGGAGCGGGATGTACGAATTGTAGAGGGTGTCGGCTAGGCGTCGTTTGCAGCCGGCAGCGTCACCCGCAAGGGTACGGCGTCTCGGGAAAATTCTGGTGGGCGGCCGCGGGCGGCTCGCGCCCGCGTCGCCGGCCGACTCGAACGGCTTGTTCGCCTAGTCGTTGCTCCCGTAACCAGCGAAGGTGGTCATCTTGGTCATGTATCGGGATACATAACGCCGACGCCGGCGACCGGGGCGCGAACTACTACACGGCCCCATCCTTGGCCACTCGGATCATGGGCATGTCCGTTCTCCGCGGCGCCGGATAGATTGTGAATGTTCGAGCCCCGGGATCAAACAAGACCCATGCTCCGCCTTGCCCGCGGTCACTAAACCAGATCTTGTCACGCGATTCTGCTTCCTTTTTGTCGCTCGGAGTTCTCAAACGGAATCGGCCACTCTTCGATTTTGCCCGTCCGGGTGTCCAGCCTCCCAGCGCTGAAAAGCCCATTCTTGCCGCAAAAATTACCGCGTGCAAGTCGGAATCAGGGCTGCTGCGGAACTCCTGCTGCCGGCTTCAGGTCCTTCCTTGCGAGCACGGTAACGCCTGGCTGCCCGGGACTGCCGTTTGAGCGGATGCTCTGTCCATTCAGCTCAAACAGCAGAGCTTTTGATTCACTGGAGGTGATCTGGAAACCGTCCCGAGCGGCGAACAGCTTCACGGTTCCTGCGCGCATGTGCCCGTCGAACATCATCTTCCCGTCGGCCACAACCTTCACGCGGGCGCCCTTGTCGGCTGAGATCTTCAATTTCAGGTCCTCGGTTGCGTCGGGCGACCGAGCGGACCCTGAATTGAGTGAGTTCGGTGTAGGGCTCGTTCCGGTCGCCTGGTCCCGAGGCGCGGGTTCGGGTCGAGCAACCGGGCCAGAAGTTACCGCAGGTTTCCGGTCGAGGCGGGAGGCGCGATAGAAATGGTAGCCATACCACGCGCATCCGATCAGCAGGACCAGCGTTACGAATGCGCCTACCAGAGGACGCCAGTCTCGGGGCATCGCCGAGGCCGCGGACGGCGCCGACGACCGGGCATCGGATTGCCCCTCCTTTTCGAGCGCGTATTCGGCGACCATGCTGTCTTCGTTGAGGCCGAGGTAGCGAGCGGTCGAGCGGATGAATCCCCGATTAAATGCGCCGCCCGGCAACTGATCCCACTGCCCGCTCTCCAGAGCTTCGAGGAAGCGAGTGCTGATGCGCGTCGCCGCCGAAATTTCTTCGAGAGAAACGCCTCGCATTTCGCGCTCTCGTTTGAGATGTTCGCCGAAAGATGTCGACGTCCGCACGGATCCAGGGCCAAGGAAAATATAGGCGCCGCATCCCCGAGTGTCAAT
>DATMRE010000167.1:0-8068 GCA_035566475.1 Verrucomicrobiia bacterium
CGAGCACAAATCGGCGACTTGCTTCCGGAGGGGCATTTCTCGTATGGTGTGGGCGAGCCGACCAAAACGAGAGAGGCAATGAAACGCATTCTGGTGATCGAAGACGACAAAGACATCGTCGAGTTGGTTCGTTACAACCTCGAGAAGGACGGATACCAGGTGGTGGCGAGCGGTGACGGCGCGACCGGTCTCGCTCAAATCCGCAAGGCACCTCCCGATCTCGTGATCCTTGATCTCATGCTGCCGAAACTAGCTGGCCTCGATATCTGCAAGGAAGTCCGCCGGGATGTGAGCCTGAACCGCCTTCCGATCCTAATTCTCACGGCGAAAGGCGAAGAGGCCGACCGTGTCGTCGGGCTTGAGCTCGGCGCCGACGACTATGTCACAAAGCCGTTCAGCCCGCGCGAACTCGCCGCTCGCGTCAAGGCGCTTCTGCGGCGTGCCGAGCCCGGGATCCCTTCCGAGAAACCGCTTGAAATCGGCGCATTGCGCATCGATCCGGCCGCTTATCGTGTCACGCGTGCGGGGAAGCCCGTGCCGATGAGCACGCTGGAGTTCCGTCTTCTCTACTTTCTTGCGGCCCGCCCGAACCGCGTCTTCACGCGCGATCAGTTGCTCGATGGGGTGTGGGGAACTGAGCGATTCGTCACGCCGCGAAGTGTGGACGTGTATGTGCGCCGGCTGCGCGAAAAGATCGAAATCGACCCGCAGCATCCGGCTTTCATGAAAACGATCCGCGGCGCCGGCTATCTGTTCGAAACCCGTGCAAGCTAGGCTCGTCTGGAAGCTGGGGCTGACCTACCTCGCCCTTCTGGTCGCTGCTCTGCTCACCGCCGGGGCCTACGCCTCCCGCTCCCTCCGTCGTGAATATATCCGCTCGGCCGGCGTTCAACTCACCTTTCTCACGCGTATCGCCGAAGCCCACCCACCACGTCTCAATGACCCATCCGAACTTCTGGCCTGGACCGAGCAGATGGCCAAGAGCGGGGCGCGCGTCACCGTGATGGACAGCGCGGCGCGCGTGCTGGCGGATTCTGCACACGATCCCCGCTCGATCGAGGGCCCGTCGGACCGGCCGGAGATCGTCGAGGCTCTGGCAACGGGCCAAGGACAGTCGGTCCGCCACAGCCCGACTCTCAACCGGGATTTGGTGTATCGGGCCGTACGATACCAGCCGCCTGCCGGGCCGCCGGTGCTGATCGGCGTCGAGCTCCCGCTTGCGCAAATGGATTCTCCACTCGCCGAACTAGGGCAGAGGTTTCTCGCCGCCGCGCTCGTCATGCTCCTCGTGGGTGGCGCGGCGACGTTTGTGTTCAGTCGGATGTTCGCGAGGCGAATCGAGGGGCTTACGGATTTTTCGCGACGTCTTTCGCAAGGGGATTTTCGGCCTTTGCCTGCGAACGGCCCCCGCGATGAGCTTAGCGAATTGGCGGCGGCGCTCAACGAAACTGCGGCATGGATCGACGCCACGATCCGCTCGCTCAGCGGCGAACGCAACCGCTCGAGCGCGATCTTGCGAAGCATGGTGGAAGGCGTCGCTGTGATCGATGCTCAGGAGAGGTTGGTTTTCTCAAACCGCGCCTTCTCGGAAATCCTCAACCTGGACTCCGCCGGTATCGAGGGGGAAGGGCGCCCGCTGATCGAGGTCGTTCGCAACTCTGAGCTGCTGGGGCTGATTCGCCGTGCTCTGCTCGGGGAGGAAGGGCTGCAGAGCGACATCGCGATGGGAATCATTCAGCAGCGGAGCTTCTCGGTTACGGCCGCGCCCGTCAAAGCGCTCGAAGCAAATCTGTTGGCCAGCTCAGGGGGTGGACTGGGAAGCGGGTATGAAAGCGGACGGCACGCTAAGGAAAAACCATCGGGAGCCGTCGTCGTGCTGCACGACGTCACCGAGCTCCGCCGACTGGAGCGCGTGCGCCAGGATTTTGTCGCCAACGTCTCACACGAGTTCAAAACCCCGCTGACCGCCATTCAGGGCTTTGCGGAAACGCTGCTTGCCGGTGCCGTCGATGATCCACGCAACAATCGGCGCTTCCTCGGAATCATCCGGGATCAGTCCACGCGGCTCGCGCGTTTGACCGATGACTTGCTGAAGCTGGCGCGGATTGAAGCTGGCAAACTCGAATTGGAATTCCTTTTTGTCCGGCCGATCGAGCTCATTGAACGCTGCGCCGAAACAACCCTGTTGAAATCCAACCAGAAGCAGATCGTTCTGGAGATCGAGGTTCCGCCCGGCCTCTCGCCCGTACCCGGCGATGCGAGCCTGCTGCGCGACGTCCTGCAAAACCTGCTCGACAATGCCATCCAGTACACCCCGCCGGGCGGTTCGATCCGCGTGAGCGCCCACGCGGGAACCAACGAAGTCGTGATCACGGTCGAGGACACCGGTATCGGCATCCCCCTCGCGGAGCAGGAGCGCATCTTCGAGCGCTTCTATCGGGTGGATGCAGCCCGTTCGCGCGAAGCAGGAGGCACCGGCCTCGGCCTCTCGATTGCAAAACACATCGTCGATGCCCACGGCGGCCGCCTGTGGGTTGAAAGCGAAGTCGGCCGCGGGTCAAGATTCTCTTTCTCGATCCCCCTCACCAGCTGAATGGACGCGATTCTGCCGATCGAGTGGCTCGAGCCAGGAGAAATCTCGAGGTCGGTGACGGTTCGGGCAAGGCGAGGGGAACCGGTCCGGCCCGAGCGGCGTTGTTCATTGATAACGCCCTAGGAATCAGTGGCTTGCAGGCCGGGGAGGATCTGAATCCGCCTGCTGTTTTGAAACATTCATGGTCGCTTTATCTCCTTGCAACTCGACCGGGTGACCCTCTAGGTGTGAACATCGACTTAGCCAGCGCTCGCACGAGCAGGAGGAGGTCAACCGTGGCGGTCAACGCCAGCACGGAAGGAGTCTTGCAGAGTGCGCTCGTGAATTATCTGATCTCGCAGGCGAGGACCGTAGAGGGGTCCGTCAATCGGGCATTGCGTGCTGTGCTCGAACGAGATGAACACCTAGCAAGCGAGGTTTTTCTAACCGAGCCTCGCATCAACGAAATGGAGATTCTCATTGACGAGCACGCCATCCGCATGCTGCGCCACGGGGATCTGCTCGATACCGACGTTCGCCTGATTGTTGCCACGCTCAAGATCAACAATGACCTCGAGCGCATGGGCGACCTGGCCGTCAACCTCGGCGAGCGCGCCATTTCTCTCGCAGGAATGGGCGAGGCTCGAACGCCGGTCGAACTCGAACCGATGACGACCGCTGTCCGTGCGATGGTCTCAAAGTGTCTCGGCGCCTTGATCTATCAGAACGTTGACCTCGCGACGCAGGTGCTCGAGGCCGACGACGTCGTCGACCAGTACCGCGACCGTGTCTTCGAGGCTCTACTGGCCGCCATGGCCACCGACCCTGGCGAAGCCGCGCCGAATCTCCAGTTTGTGCTGGCCTCCCGCCACCTCGAGCGGATTGCTGACCACGCAACGAACATCGCCGAGGACATCCTATTTTGGGTTCGCGGGCTCGAAGTCCGCCACGGCCGGGCTAAACGTATCGAAACGCCGACCTCAGCGGCCACGCCTCGGGCCGGTGGCGGCGGGTAGCGTCAGCGATTCCGATTTCATCGCGCGAAAATCGCGCTGGACCTTCTGCAAGCTCACGGCGCGCGGAGAGCCGTCCGGCTTCTCGAGTTTGTCTTCCAAGTGGTGCTGCTCGCGCGCTTGTTCAAGTCCGATCTTGCGCAACAGCGGGCCCCGGCTTCGCAGGTCGATTCGACCGAACGGCCCGAGATCGTCGTTCCCGTCGAGCCCAAGCCGTGATCCTGCGCCCGGCGTTCGGCCGATGAACCAGAGCCCGGATGAGCCAGGACGAGGAACAACCGCAACCTGGCTCGAGTCAAGCTGATGAGCGCGGCGGCGATACCGATCAGGGAATTGGCGATCCCACTTCGGAACGAGGCAGGCCGAGGACGGCTCCGAGGGTGGGCTCGCGAGAGAGCGCCAGTTGATCGAAATCCCCGCGGAGGGCGGGGCGGAGAGCCCTCGAGGGGCCCCGGCTTCCAGTCGAGGATATTGACGAGGGTGCGGTAGAGATGGCTGGACATTCAAACAAAAGGACTTAACCACAAACCGATCACAACTTGCGCATACCTAAGCGGGAAGATGCGCGCCAGACCGGGCGGTGAGTTCATCGCGCGGCTGAATTCCGAACCGGGCCCGAAATTTCTCTCGGAACGGCGGGAAAAAGGTCTGGCAACAAACGGGTTCCTACCCGCTTGAGCTTAAAGCGGGGCACCCGTCGGTTGCGAGCGGGGGCAGAACGCGGCGCTCCGTCGGGCACCGTGGGGCGATTTCATCCCCAATTGTTGACGATGTAACACAGCTGTAACAGTTCGGTTTAAAAATGGGTTAAGTGAGGAGATCCACTTGAAGATGAAGAAAACGTTACTGATCGTGTCGATTGTCTTGGCCTTGGGGGCGACGGCGACGGCGCAGTCAAACGGCACGTTGCTTCTAAACGCTGCCGGGGCAACATTCCCGTACCCGATCTATTCGAAGTGGTTTGACGTCTACCACAACCTGCACCCGAACATGCAGATCAACTACCAGTCGATCGGTTCGGGCGGTGGTATTCGGCAGCTTCTCGCGGGCACAGTGGATTTCGGCGCATCCGATGGCCCGATGACTGACGAGCAGCTTTCGCAGGCGAAGTTCAAAATCCTGCATTTCCCGACCGTTCTTGGTGCGGTAGTGCCCACCTACGAGATCCCGGGCGTGACAGGCGAACTGAACTTCACCCAGAAGGCCCTTGCCGGGATTTATATGGGGCAGATTAAGAAATGGAACGATCCCGAGATCGCCAAGCCAAATCCGGGTGTGCCACTTCCCGGTGACGATATTGTCGTTGTGCATCGTTCCGATGGGAGCGGCACTTCCTACATCTGGACCGATTTTCTCTCGAAAGCGAGTGACGGGTGGAAGAGCAAGGTCGGAATGGGCACTTCGGTGAATTGGCCGGTCGGACTCGGCGGTAAGGGGAACGAGGGAGTTTCCGGCCTGGTCAAACAGACGCCCGGCTCGATCGGCTACATTGAGTTGATTTACGCGGTGCAGAACAAAATTCCGTACGGAAAAGTACAGAACGCCGCCGGAAAATTCGTGAAGGCTGATCTTGCCGGTGTCACGGCCGCTGCGGCCGCCGCGGCCAAAGAAATCCCGGACGACTTTCGCGTTTCGATCACGAACGCTTCCGGACCAACATCCTACCCGATTTCCAGCTTCACATGGCTCTTGATCCCGGCTATGATTTCCGATGTGGCGAAGCGGGATGCCATCAAGGACTTCCTAAAGTGGATGCTCACGGAAGGACAGAATTACAACGAGGGTCTATCGTACTCTCGGCTGCCGAAGCCGGTTCAGGCCAAGGAAATGAAGGCGATCGCTCTGATTCAGTAGTATGTCTACAGCCACTACGATCGAACAGGCGGTCCCACCAGCACCCAGGTCGCGTACATTCATTCACCGACTGCGCGACGGCGACGAAGTGGCGCACGTCCTCACACTCGTTTTTGCCGCGCTGATTCTCCTGATCACATCCATGCTCGTGTACGAGCTCTGGGTGAACTCCCACCTCTCGAGGGCAAAATTTGGATGGATGTTCTTCTGGACGCGGGTCTGGGACCCGATTTTCGGCAATTTCGGGGCCGCGCCGTTTATCTACGGCACTCTCGTGACGGCGATCGTTGCGCTCCTCATTGCAGTGCCTCTCGGGTTGGCCGGGTCTATTTTCCTGGCCGAACTTGCACCGCGGAAGCTCAGTGATTCCATTGCTTTCCTAATCGACTTGCTGGCAGCCGTTCCCAGCGTGATCTACGGCCTGCTCGGAATTTTTATCGTCGTGCCCATCATGCGCACAAAGTTGGGGCCGGCCTTGAAGTCCGCCCTCGGTTTCCTCCCGTTTTTCCAGGGGCCGAATTATGGCGTGGGATTTCTGACGGCCGGAATCGTGCTGGCGATCATGGTCGTACCTTTCATCATTTCCGTTTCGCGGGAAGTTTTGCTCACCGTCCCTCGCGAGCAGCGGGAGGCCGCTCTCGCTCTCGGTTCGACCCGCTGGGAATCGACCTGGAAAGTCGTTGTGCCCTGGGCCCGGAGCGGGATCATGGGTTCCATCTTTCTCGCGCTCGCGCGCGCACTTGGCGAAACCATGGCCGTCACGATGGTGATCGGCAATGATCCCAAGATTAGCGCGTCGCTGTTTGCTCCCGGCTACACAATTGCCGCCGTAATCGCGAATGAGTTCACCGAGGCGACCGGCGACTTGTACCTGAGCGCGCTCATCGAACTCGGTCTTGTCCTTTTCCTGATGACGTTTATCCTCAACGGCTTGGCCCGGCTGCTGATCGTCGCCACCGAACACGGAGGGGGGCATCCATGATGAGCCGCCTCCGTCTGATGTGGCGAAAATCCTTGAACAATGTGATGCTCACTCTCACCGGCGTGGCCGCTTTTGCGGTGGTCTCGGTCCTGTTCCTGATACTCGGCTATCTGGTCTGGAACGGCGGCAAATCGCTGAATTGGGATTTCTTCACGAAGTTGCCGAAACCGGTGGGCGAAACCGGCGGCGGAATGGCCAATGCCATCGTGGGAAGCCTGAAGCTGTTGTCCCTGGCGGCCGCGATGGGGTTGCCGGTCGGCTTACTTGCCGGAGTATACTTGGCGGAGTTCGGCGGAAAGATGTTCTCCTTCGTGATTCGCTATACGGCGGATCTTCTGAACGGCGTGCCTTCGATCGTCATCGGCATCTTCGCCTATTCGCTCGCGGTGCTGCCGGTGAGGCATTTTTCGACGCTGGCGGGCGGCGTAGCGCTCGGCATGATGGTGATTCCCATCACCGTCCGAAGCACGGAGGAATTCTTGCGTGCCGTGCCAGGAAGTATGCGCGAAGGAGCCATGGCGCTCGGTGCCAGCAAGTGGAGAACCATTATTACCGTCGTGCTTCCGGCGGCGAGCGGCGGAATCGTTACCGGGATGTTGCTGTCGCTTGCGCGCGTGGCCGGCGAGACGGCTCCCCTGCTGTTCACCGCCTTCAGCAATCGCTTTTGGAGTCCGGGCTGGAACCAGCCTATTGCTTCGCTTCCGGTGATGATCTATACGTATGCAATCGCACCCTATGATGACTGGCATCGGCAGGCGTGGGCTGCCGGTCTGGTCCTGCTGGCGCTGGTTCTGATTGCAAATCTGGGCTGCCGGCTGGTGCTCAATCGCCGGGGTGCCATTCGGAGCGTCTGATATGGCTGCAGCGACACACGGGAATAACGCTACTGTCTCGCGACTCGCGCCGACTGTGCGGGTGACCGATCCGAGTTCCGCCGCCCTGCAGAAGGAGGCGCGATTGCGCTTTCAAATCTCGAACCTGGATTTCTTCTACGGCCCGAAGCAGGCGGTCTTCGGTCTCAATCTGAAGATCCCCGCTGGCAAGATTACCGCATTGATCGGCCCCTCGGGCTGCGGAAAATCCACGTTCCTGCGGACCCTCAATCGTATGAACGAGACCATCCGCAATAGCCGGTTCGTCGGAGAAATCCTCCTCGATGGCCAGGACATCTCGCAGATGGACGTCGTCAGACTTCGTCGGCGTGTCGGCATGGTCTTTCAAAGACCCAATCCGTTTCCCAAGTCGATCTATGAAAACGTGGCCTATGGCCTCAAGATCAACGGCTACAAGGGACGTCTGGACGATCTGGTCGAGCACAGCCTGCGGCGCGCCGCCCTGTGGGAAGAGGTGAAAGACTACCTCCACAAATCGGCATTCGCGCTTTCGGGCGGTCAGCAGCAACGTCTCTGCATCGCACGGGCCCTCGCAGTCGATCCGGAAGTCCTCTTGCTCGACGAGCCGTGCTCCGCGCTCGACCCCATTACCACGGCGAAGATCGAAGAATTGATGTTCCAACTAAAAGACAGTTGCACGATGGCGATCGTCACGCACAACATGCAGCAGGCTGCCCGCGCCAGCGACTTCACGGCGTTCATGCTCGATGGGAGGCTGATCGAGCACAACGAGACCTCGAAACTGTTTACAACG
>DATMRE010000168.1:0-19624 GCA_035566475.1 Verrucomicrobiia bacterium
CGTCGTCGAACAGAATGGAATTGAGAAAGCCCTAAAGGGAAGTCACGTATTGGTCGCCACAGGCCGCAATCCGAACACCGAGGGACTCGGCCTGGAACTGACCGGCGTTGAGCTGACCGACCGGGGATACATCAAGGTCAACGAGCGGCTGCAAACCACCGCGCCCGGAGTCTGGGCGATCGGCGAGGTCGCAGGTAGCCCGCAGTTCACGCACATCAGCGTCGACGATTTCCGCGTAGTCCATGCCAATTTAACCGGCGGCAACCGTGTGACCACGGGCAGGCAAGTCCCATATTGCCTGTTTACCGACCCCGAACTTGCTCGCATCGGATTGAGTGAAACAGAAGCGGAGGCTCAAGGGACAGCGTATCGCCTGTTTAAGGTCCCAATGGAAACCAACTTGCGTGCACGCACGCTTTCGGAGACCCGCGGGTTCGTGAAGGCCCTCGTGGAGGCTGATAGCGATCGCATCCTCGGGTTCACGGCCTTCGGTGTCGGTGCGGGGGAGATCCTGGCCGCCGTCCAGATTGCGATGATCACAGGGCTGCCCTACACCACGCTGCGGGATGCGGTCCTGACTCACCCAACACTGGTCGAGGGCCTCATATCTCTGTTCTCATCCGTGGCGTCAGCGCACAATGTTGTCGAGACAAGACGAGCGAAGATCTCCGCCGCATGACGGGAACTGCAACAGCAATGAGAAAAATAGGAACTCGTGATCCGGTCGTTGCGCAACATGTTTCGCTACTTGCGCAGCACTATTAGTACCGAAAGTCGCCTCTATACTCTTCACCAAACCGCGTGGCGCCCGCTGTATTGCGAGCACGGGGCCATCCTGCTCTCACCTCTGCCCGTCTGTGTTCTCAATTCGCCTTCAACATGTTCCGCAGCTGTCATGGTCCGCCATGACGTCGGTCGGGAGGTCATATACGGAATTGGTTACCACACCGACCGAGGTCTTCTCGACGCCGTCCTACAACGTCGTAGACGTGGTTCGCGGTGTTCCCGCAATCCACTTGGGTAAGACGGTTCTCGGCATCATAGGTGTAGCTGTGCCCGAGGGGCCAGACAGGCTCCTTGCTTTTGGGCACGATGAATGGCAGGCTCAGCATCGAGAACGGACTCCGTTCCCGGGTTTGGGAAATGGATAGGGAGCGATCGCGGTGAACGAGCTTATCTTGCTTCTCAGTCCTTCGGCCTGGTTGCCGGGGAGGTCTTCTCGGTTAGAGCTGGCGGCTCCGAATGCCGCCGGAGTCTCCATGGGGCACCTCCATTTGGTTGTGTCCGACGTGGAGTCTAGCAAGGAGTTCTGGGTGGCCTTGGGGGCGGCCGCCGCGAAGTCTGGCCGGCTCGAGGGTGTGAGATTGCCCGCTGTGGTGATCCTCCTCGGAAAGGGCGAGCCATCCGGCGGTACGGTAGGGTCGGTCGTGAATCACGTGGGATTCACGGTGCCGAGCGTCGAGCAAGCCATGACGAAGTGGAAAGCCACGGGGTTGAAGACCGAAGCTGGTCGAGACGCCCAGCAAGGCTTCGTGTTTACTCCGGACGATTTGATAAAGATAGAGATTTTAGAAGACCGGTCGCTCACGGTCCCGATTGCGTTTCACCACATACATTTTTTTGTGGCCGATTCGGCTTCGAGCGGCGCTGACTCTGTAGCAGAAATCAAGGCCTGGTATGCCCAGATTTTTGGTGCCAAACCCGGGAAACGCGGGGCGTTTGAAGCCGACGACCTTCCCGGAGTGAACCTGACGTTCTCAAAATCAGGCTCCCCGACCGTCGGGACGAAGGGGCGAATGCTCGACCATATTGGGTTCGAGGTCAAGAATCTGGAGGCGTTCTCGAAGAATCTGGAAACTTGCGGAGTGAAGCTCGACGATCCCTATACCAAGCTCCCTGAGGGCCTTGCGCTGGCGCGTCTCACCGACCCCTGGGGAACCTGCATAGAGCTAACCGAAGGTCTAGACAGTTTTTGAGGGATTCGCTCAAGCCGTTCGGGATCGAGGTGCTGGAGGATTGTCTGGGCGCGGGGTTGCTGCGCTTGCGCGGTGTCGAGGGCCATTCTCGTTTCCTGTCCGGTGAGTGCGTCCCCTGCCGGCATCCCGGATGGATGTTTCGGGAAGGGAACTACAGTTGGTCACGCACCCCCTCAAGATTTCTTCGGTCGACTAGGAAAGTCGGTCTACGTGGAAGGGAACTAAGCTGACCGAGCGGCTCTACTACCGCGATTCGTTTCTCCGCGAATTCGATGCTCAGGTCGTTTCCTGTGAGCGGCAAGGTGAGCGTTGGATGGTGACGCTCGATCGGACGGCCTTTTATCCCACCTCTGGCGGGCAGCCGCACGATTTAGGCAAGCTCGGCGATGTTCCCGTCATCGAGGTTGCGGATGCCGAGAACGACAAGGTTGTGCACTACATGCCCCGAGAGGTTCCGAGCGGTCCCGTCCACGGAGAGATTGATTGGGCACGCCGGATCGACCACATGCAGCAGCACACAGGCCAGCATCTGCTCTCGGCGGCGTTTATCGAACTGTTCAATTTTCCGACCGTTTCGTTTCACCTTGGCCCAAAGGTTTCTACCATCGACCTCGACGCGCCCTCCGTCCTCCCGCGTCATCTGGAAGAAGCCGAGCGCCGCACGAATGAAATTATCTTCGACGATCGCGTGGTTTCGGTGCGGTTCGGCACCTCCGAAGAGTTGTCCGCGGCGGGGATTCGCAAGAAGGTCTCACGCGAAGGGATTCTACGCGCAATCGAAATCGAGGGTTTCGATCGCCAGCCCTGCGGCGGCACTCATCTGGAGCGCACGGGACAGGCTGGATTGCTGCTGGTACGCAAGCTCGAGCGCCGCCATGGATGGCGAGTCGAATTCGTTTGCGGCTTTCGAGCGCTCGCTGCTGCGCGAGGCGATTTCTCGACGCTCACTCACTCGGCGTCGCTTCTTAGCTGCGGGTTGCCGGAAGTGCCCGTGGCCGTGGCGCGGACGATCGAGGAACGCCGCACCTCGCAGAGCGCCGAGAAGCGTTTGCAAGCGCGCCTGGCTGAACACGAGTCGCGTTCGCTGCTTGCCGCACATGCTGCTCGCGAGGGCGCGCTCGCGTCCGGCGCACGTGTCATCATCGCGACGCTCGCCGAAGCGACGCCCTCCTACCTCAGCCTTCTCGCGGCAAAGCTCGTTGCCAGCGGCGAGGTGGTTGCGTTGCTCGCCAGCCGTTCGAGCGGGTCTATTGTGTTCGCGCAGACCAAGGGTTCTTCCCGCGATATGGGCGCGCTGCTCCGCGAAACGCTCAAGGAATTTGACGGAAAGGGCGGAGGGGCGAAGGATTTCGCGCAAGCAAGCCTCGCGGACCCTGCTCGGATAGAATCACTGCTGGCCGGGGCCGAGTCCCGCCTCGTGTAGCAGGCCGGAAGGCGAGGTGACTCGAGGTGCCGAGGCTCGCCTGAAATATGAGCCGCTCGAGTCGCGGCCAAAGCAAAAGCGAGCGGCCGCGATGTCCAATCCTCTGCGCCAGGAATGCGGGCTCTGACACAGAGACGCCGGGCGCCCGCGAGTCCTGCCGCGAATCCCCAAAGTGTCAGCTCGCCTCGTACTTCTGCCGGTGCATTTTCCCCGCTTGCTGCGAGACGCAGTGAGGAACGCAATTGGCGGCTCTGCCCTCGTTTGCTAGAATGACGAAAACCATGGGCGTGTAGCTCAGTTGGGAGAGCGCATCGTTCGCAACGATGAGGTCGGGGGTTCGAGCCCCCCCACGTCCACCAGAGTCTCAAGTCACCTGCGTGCGCTCGGATTCCCCGAGCGCTTAGCCCGGACGTTATTCAATTTTCAGTTTCGGGATCGCGGACAAGAAGCTCTCCCGAGTTAACCTGCAGTCGAGCGGATCTTTTCCGAGTCTTGACTTTGCGGCCCACTCGGTCAGAATGAGAGTCCCTTCCAAAATTGTTCCCACGGCAGGCGACTGCTCCCTTCCCAGTCGAGTGCCAACCTGATCGCTCTGGGTGGCTCAGTGCCGCCCACGATGCGCGCATGGCCGTCCGGTCATTTCGCGATCTTTTGTCCACAACCGTCGAAAGGGAGGCTTGGAGATGAGCAACATGAAGATTTTGATTGTGGATGACGATCCCGACGTGCGCCATGGCCTGCACGTCTGGCTCAAAGCGAGTCAGTACGACTCATACTTTGCCGCGGACGCGCTTTCGGCAATCAGTGAGGCGCGCAAGGTCCAGCCGGACTTGATTCTTCTCGACCTGGGACTTGCTTGTGGTGACGGTTTCATGGTCATGGAAAGGCTCAGGTCCAATACGAATCTTGCGTGTATTCCTGTCATCATTGCGTCCGCTCGGGACCCCCAGGCGAACCAATTGCGGGCCCTCAAGGAAGGAGCCAAGGCGTTTGTCCACAAACCGTTTGACAACGATAGACTGCTCGAAACGATTCGTGAGGTCTTGGGAAGGCAGGACAGTTCTCTCAGTTCGGCCGACGTCGGGACGAAAGCCTGACGGGTTCGATGCCGCCTTCGCAAAGCCCGTCTGCTTGGCGCAGAGGAACGAAATGCGACCCCGGTATGGGTCGAGCGAGAGAGAATTCAAGACCGATTCGTTCGGTTGGGATTGAGCCAGCTTTGCCAGTTCTTGCCTTCGCACGACTCGGGCGATCGCCTGCCTCACCGAGCAGGGAGGTGCTGGATTAATCCCGGCGTGCGCCGGAGGGAAATCCGGCCGCATGCGATCGCTCGGCTGAATCTAGGCAATGGGCCGCTCTAGAACGGAAATCGCGTCCCGCACAATTGAGGCCGATAGGATCATACGACGGCGTTCGCGCTCATCGGTCGCATTTTCAATCATTTCCCCGAGAGCTTCTGCAAAGCGTTCCAGCGCATTCTGTAGGTCATCAATCGAAAGATTCTGATATGTGGTGCTCATGATCCGCCGATGTTTTTTTTAATGTATCCGAGCTGTTCAGTCAATCCGAAATCGCCGCATAAGTAGTTCTTCCATGTGAACGGCTGCAGACCTAAAAACCAGGCCTGCACTTTTCGGCGCGAACCGCAGTGAAAAAGTCGGTTGACCGTTCCAGGGCGTCAGTTTTTTGCTGCGATCCCTTCATGACGGGAAGGACGTGTGTGAACATGACGATGTGTCGCCGGCGCGGCATGAGCGAAGGCTTCCCGAATCACCAGTGGCATGAGGGTTGGCGGAACAGGTAGCGTCTAGAAATCGAGCCCGTGGGGACCCTCGATCCTATCCCCGCGGGCAGAAACCGCGTCTCCGGGAATCGCGACAACAAGATCCTCTCCATGAGGGCTCGCGTGGGTGTATATAAGATCCGCATGAACACTCTCGGTATTCGCCGGGTGTGCTCTCGCACGACGGCCGGGATCGAGCCTCGCTACCCGATCGACCTGGCGCGCCGCATTCGGAGGAATCATTCGAATCGGGAGTGTCAGACATTGAGCGTCAACGGGGGAGGCGTGTTCACACGCAGAGAATTTCTGAAGGAATTGGCAGAGGGAACGACCGGGCTCTTCTTCCTGAACTGGGGCCTTAGGAGCGCGTCTCTCCCTCGGCAGGGCGCCGGCGGCAATGGCAAGCGACGCCGGATCACGTTGCGGGGCGAGCGGGTGTTGACGGTTGACATCCACACTCACTGCACGGTCGATATCCGGGATCTGGTCAAGGACCACGAGGAAGCCAGATCCGATCCGCTGCTGATTCCGAATCAGCTGAGCTTGCTTGACCCGGCCAGCGTGGAGTCTCGTTTGCGGCACATGGACGAACGAGGAATTGATATCCAGGCCGTAAGCCCCTTTCCGAGCTACAACTACTGGGCGGACCGGGACTTGGCTGGCCGGATCGTCGAGCGTCAGAATCAAAAAATCTCGGAGCTCTCAACCGCCTACCCCGATCGGTTTGTTGGCCTCGGTGGGTTGGCGCTCCAGCATCCCGAGCTGGCCGTCGACCAGATGGAAAACGGTGTCAAAAAGTTAGGCCTGCGGGGATTTGAGATCGACGGCGGCGTAAACGGAGAGGAACTATCGGCGCCCCGGTTCACTCCCTTCTGGGCCAAGGCCGAGGAGCTCGGAATCCTGATTTTTATCCACCCTGCGGGTTTTCCGGAAGGTCAACGGCGGTTTCAGGGAAACGGTTTTTTGACCAATGTGATCGGCAATCCTTTGCAGACGACCGTGGCGCTCTCCCATTTGATCTTCGATGGAACTCTCGATCGCTTTCCCGGAGTTAAAATCTGCGCCGCCCATGGTGGGGGCTATATGGCCTCTTATCTTGGCCGCTCAAATCGCTGCGCGGAAGCGAGCCCGAATTGCAAGCCCATCACAAAGCGGCCGAGCGAATACTTCAAACAACAAGTCTATTGCGATTCGGTGGTTTTTACCGCCGAGGGATTGCGGCATCTAGTCGCCGAAGTCGGATCCAGCCATGTCCTGTTGGGATCGGATTTCCCGGCCAACATAGCACCTCCGAACATGGGCGATGCCCGTGAGGTCGATTCTGTCCTGGGTGTGCCCGGGCTCGCCGACGCCGATCAGAAGGCGATCCTCGGCGGCAACGCCGTCAAACTACTCGGAATCAGATCCTGACGGAAGCCCGGCTATGCCCGGGGGCCCAGCGCCGGATACCCCTCGAAGCCCAAGGCTCCCCGGGACCGGTCACCGGTAAGATCGAGCGAGCCCGAGGCGAACGATCTCAGCCGGCCACTCGACTCTCCGGTCCGGGTAACCCGCTAGTCGCCGGGTTCGAGTCCAAGCTCGGTTGGAAAACTCGGTTCCGCATTTTCACTTGCGCGCAGCTTTGCCGGTACGGGCAGGAACTCCGGGTCTGCTTCCGCCATATCGGCCAGATGCAGTCTCAGGTTCCCCGCATTGGTCGAGTAAGACAACCCGGTATTCACGTCCACGATGCCGGCGCGAATGAATTTCTCGATCTCGTCGTCAAAGCACTGCATTCCGTCATTTGAACCATCGCGCATCGCATCCACGAGCGATTTTCCCTCGGATTCGCCCTTTTGAACATACTCGCGCGTGCGCAGCGTCGCCTTTAGGATCTCGAACGCAGCCACGCGACCGGTGCCATCCTTCCGGGGAATCAGCCGCTGCGAGATGATGAAGCGAAACGTCTTCGCCAGCCGCAAGCGGATGGCATTGTGATCGCCGAGCGGAAAGACGCCCACGATCCTCTCGATCGTCTTTGATGCATCGATCGTGTGCAGAGTTGAGAAAACCAGGTGACCCGTCTCGGCCGCCTCGAGAGCCACCTCGATCGTCTCTCGGTCGCGCATTTCTCCAACCAGAATCAGTTTGGGCGCCTGCCGCAGGGCCGCACGCAAGGCCAGCGCAAAACTCGGCGTGTCGGTATGGAGCTCACGTTGATGAATCGTGGCGCGTTTGTGCGAATGGAGGAATTCTATGGGATCCTCGATCGTGATGATGTGGCATCCCTGTTCTTCGTTGATCTTGTTCACGAAGGCGGCAAGCGTCGAAGATTTTCCGCTGCCGGTCGGCCCGGTGACGAGCACCAGTCCCGGGCGCACTTCCGCGGCTTCAGCAAGCTGTGGCGGCAGACTCAGTTTCCTAAAATCCGGCACGTCGCTTGCGATCACCCGCATGACAATGGCGCAGCTCCCCCGTTGCGTGAAGATATTCACGCGGAACCGCGCGACCTTTGCCAAGCTGTAGGAGATATCGCAGGAACCTTCGCTCTTCAGTTTTTCGACTGCCGAGGCGTTCCGCCCGATCAGGTCACCGGCAATCCGGGCCGTGTCTTCGGCGGTCAGCACGCCCACGCCGGGAATCTTCAACTGCACGAGTTGGCCATTGGTTTCGGCCTGCGGCGCCCGACCAGGAGAAAAGATCAAGTCGCTCGAGTTCTTTATGCTCTGAAGTATGGAGGCAATGATCGTTGCCGTCGACACTGGTGCGGGGGCTGCAGCTGGCTCTGACGGTTGAGAATGTGTCGTGTCCATGTGTGGGTTCTCGCTCGAGCACGCTCGCAGGGAAACCTGCACAGGGCTCTTGGCAACGCATCAGTATGAAGGGAAAAAGCGATCGGGCGCGCGTCGAACACCCGCGCATGTTTACAAAGCAATAGTGACAACCCACACACCTGGCCTTGAGCACAGTTCAAATATTTTTCTCCGCCCTGCTCCAAATTGGATTACCATATAAGCCATGGGGGTTATCCGCTCTCAATTCGGGATTCCTCTTGGCGGTCGAATCCTCCCTAGCTCGTCGCGCCTCCGATCAAGAGCCAGTCGATTCGGGCGGCTGATGGTTCCGTGCCCGCAACGAATGGCGTGTTGTGTTCTCGCGATCGCGTTGTCGGCCGGTTCGCTCTGGGCTCAAAAGGGCGGCCCGGTGGGCGGCGGATCAGGAGGAGGCCGTGGCTCCGGCGGCGGGCCCGCGCCCGGGGGAGGCTCGAATGGCGGAGGCTCGAGAGACACGTCTGGTGGGCCCTCTGTCTACAATGGCCAACCGACGTCGCGGCCGGGAATCCAGCAATCCGGGCTCATGCCTGATCTGGCGCCCCTTCCCAAGCCGTCGATTGTTGAGGACGAGGCCTGTCTTCCCTGGGCGGTTTCCGCAGTACGCGGTGCCACCGTCAGCGTCATGAGGCTCGAGGTTCCCTCGAAGGCGAGGGGCGACTATGAGAAGGCCTGTGGCGAGCTGAAGAAGCGAAAATTTCCCGATGCCGAAGAGCACATCCGCAGCGCCGTTGATAAATTCCCTAGCTACGTGGCGGCGTGGGTCCTGTTGGGCCAGGTTCTTGAAGAGCAGCAGAAGAGGGCGGAAGCTCAGGATGCGTGTACTCATGCTATGACCATCGATCCGACGTATTTGCCACCATACCTCTGTGGGGCAGAGCTCTCGGCTCGCGACAAGCAGTGGGATCGGGTCCTGAACCTGGCCAACCTAGCTCTGGGGCTCAATCCAGTCGGTGACGGTTATGCCTACTACTACCGGGCGATCGCCTACTTCCACCAGGACAAGGTGCTAGAGGCACAGAAGAACGCACTCGAATCCGCACAGATCGACAGAGAGCACCATGACGCGGCCGTGTACTTCTTGCTCGCTCAAATCTACGACGCCCAGGGCGACGCGACCGACGCGGCCGCCCAGTTGCGGCAATTTCTGAAATTGACCAACGATCGCGAGCAGTCGGCCGCCGCCAAAGAGTACCTCGCCAAGCTAGAGGGACAACAAGCCACGAAGGAAGCATCGACGAAGTAGGCCCGCGCCCCGTTCTTATTGATCCGCTTCCATCCGAACAACATCACCCACCGTGCGGTAGAGACTTTCGTTCGGGACCTGTCACCGACCCGAGCGTCTATTCCCCAGCCACGCCCCTGAACGGGACCCGGATGAGTCGTGTCACCTCGACCAGGAGTTGGCCAATCGACGCTCCGATACTCTCGATGAATTGCTCGAGGCCTCTGCCAGCTTACGACTCAAGCTCGAGGGCGGCGGGATCTCGTGGTGTCTTTCCTGAGCGCCTCCCAGCTGCCTTCTTTTTTTCGGCTTCTAATGTCTGTTACTGATGCACAGAATAATCGCCGAGAAATCCTGACAACGCGGAGAAGGGGACGAGCGCCCGCAGGCGAACGCCCGGGAACAGGTTTCGGTGCCGAACTGCTCGCTACGGGTGGCCACCGACGGAGGCTTCCCGCTCGGCGACAACCTTGCGCGCGTTCGCGTAGAGCGCCTTCGCCTGGGGAATCGCTTCGACGGCTTTGTTCAGCTGGGCGTCATTCTCAAGCTGGATCCGGTAGCCATCGGTCAGTCCAAAGATCGTCGTGAAGACTTCGCGCTTGATCTGCCATTTCAGCCAGGTGAGGTTTGCCTGGATATCCTGCTCGGTGTACTTGATGTGCTGCTGATCGAAGAATTTCCGGAGCTGCGCGATGACCGCATCATCCGGGACGAAGTTCTTGTTGATGTCCGGCTTCGAGCCAAGATAGAAGCGGACGAAATCGCCAACACCCTGCGCAAGCGGGTAAAATACCCCCCGGCGCAAGAGCACGTCCTGAAAATCCCCCGGCTTGGCCACCGGGGCAACCACGTCTGGTGTAATGCCGCCCCCGCCATAGACCTGGCGGCCGCTGTCGGTCAACTTCACCTCGGGCGTGTGCGGCGGCTGCGGGTTGTAGTGATAGTCATAGAGCGTCACGTTCTTGTAGTCGCGCTGGATCAGCCGTCCGCTCGGCGTGTAATAGCGCGCCGTGGTCAGAAGAAGCGCCGTTTCCTCGTTCAGGGGGAACTGAGTCTGCACGAGACCTTTTCCGAAGCTCGTATCACCGACTATCAAGCCGCGGTCGTGGTCCTGAATCGCTCCGGAGACGATTTCCGATGCCGATGCGCTCTGTCCGTTCACGAGCACGATCAGCGGCACTTCGATTCCCTGGTTTCCGCGCACGGCGTAATACCGCCGCTCCGGCGATGACCGGCCTCGATGCGAGACCACGATCTCGCTCTTATCGAGGAACATGTCCGCCATGCCGACGGCCTGGTTCAGCAATCCGCCGCCATTGTTCCGCAGGTCGATGATCAGCCCGTCAAGCTTCGAGACGTCGAGCTGCTTGAGGGCGTCGGCCAAGTCGCTATCGGTCGTCTCATTGAATGTCGAGACTCGCACGTACCCGACCCCCGGCTTCACCATCGTCGAATATTCCACTCCCGGGCGGGGAATTTCGTCGCGTACGACGGTCACTTCGATGGCCTTCTCCCACCCCTCGCGCGCGAGCGTAATATGAACGGTCGTCCCCTTGGCGCCTTTCAGCATGTCGGCGACCTGCGTCGTAGTAAGACCCTCGCAGCTCTTGCCGTCCACCTTGGCGATGATGTCGCCCGGGCGGATCCCGGCTTTGAAGGCCGGAGAGCCCATGAAAGGCGCTTGCACGATCGTCTGATTCTCGCGCTGCGCGACGACCATTCCCACTCCGTAGTACTTTCCCTCTTGCTCTTCGCGGAAGAGCGCATACTGCTGAGGGTCGAAGAAATTTGAATGGGGATCAAGCACGTGCAGCATTCCGGGAATGGCCCCGTCGTAGATCGCCTTATCCACGTCGACCGGATCGGCGTAGTTCCGCTCGACCACGGCAAGCACGCGCGTAAAGCTCTTCACGGACTCCTGCAGGTCATCCGCTCCGGCAGCTGTGGCTCTCACCGAGGGGCCATACAAGCCCCCGAGCAGAGCCGAGGCGCCTAGCACTAGGATCAGAACAAACACGCCACGTCCTGACGAACTCGATGTTTTTGCTCGCGGCAAAGATTCCATGCGACCTCGCTTCGATCGAAGTATAGCATAGAGGCGTTTGACACGCCTCGGCCCCTCTTCTATGATGCAAAAACGGCACCCGAGAGGCAGGCCGTAGAGCCCGCATGCTGAGTATCCCGCACCTGATCATCATTTTTGTGGTCGCCCTGGTCGTTTTCGGGCCCGAAAAGCTGCCCGATTTGGCCAGGAACCTCGGAAAGGTGTTGTCCGAATTCAAGCGTGCCACCGGCGACCTTCGCTCGACACTCGAAGGTCATATGCGCGACCTCGAGCGGGAGACCGAGCAGCGCCGCATCGCGACGGCGTCTCCTCCGGAACCGTCGCCCGTTCCACCTGCTCCGGATACGGTCCCGACAACTCCGCCGCATGCGACCGGGGCTCCGGAGGACGAGTTTCCATCGCTGGAGCCGTCGGCTGGCGGTCCGGCGCTGCACGATGTCTCAGCCGGCGATTCTCCCCTCCTCGATTCCTCGCCGAACGAAGTGCCCGAGCAGCCGACGAAACCCGAACCCGAGCACAATTCCGAGACAGTGAGCAATGGCGGCCACCGTCCAGCCTGAACGCTCGCCGCGCGAGGTCGCCGAAGAAGAAGCCGGCGCGCGGATGTCGTTTTTCGAGCACTTGGTCGATTTGCGCAAGCGGCTCGTCAATTCGCTGATCGCCGTTGGCATCGGGATGGTCATCGGCCTCACGATTTCGAAGCATTTCATCAATTACATCGTGGAGCCGATGCAGGGGGCCCTGCGCTCAAACCACCTCGATGACAAGCTGTACTACACGAGCCCGGCCGGCTACATCAGCCTGGTCATCAACCTCGGCCTTTATCTCGGCGTTGTGTTCGCAATGCCGTTCGTGCTCTACCAAGTCTGGCAGTTCGTCGCGCCGGGTCTTTACAAGCACGAACGCCGGGCTGCCGGAGGGTTTATCGTTTCCTCGATGCTGCTGTTCCTTTGCGGCATCGCGTTCGCTTACTTCATTCTTCTGCCCCAGGTGCTGAACTTTCTGATCAGCTTCGCCTACGACGGGCCGGTGAAGCCGCTGATCAGCATCAACGAATATTTCAATCTGATCCTGCTCGTCCTGGTGGGGCTCGGGATCATCTTCGAGCTGCCTGTTCTGATTTTTATCCTGTCTCTGTTTGGAATCGTCACACCGAAGTTCCTGCTGAAGAATTTTCGCTATGCGATGCTCATTATCACCGTCGCTGCGGCCATCATTACCCCGACGCCCGACGCCACCACAATGCTCGTCTTCATGGCTCCCATGATCGTCCTGTATTTCGTGGGTGTGTTCGTTTCCTATGCCGTGATCCGGCGCAAGCGTTCCAGGGCCCTGGCCGAGCGTGGGGCGTCATAAAGTGCCGGCTGGCTGGAATCCTCTTTCGGTCCGTGTTGCTGCGCTGGCTGCGCTCCTCTGTACCGGGTGCGACCGGCTGGGCGGGCTCCCGAGCCTCGCGCCCATCGCCGCCGCGAGCGCTCGAATCGATGATCTGCAAGCCGCGACGCCTGCTTCTCCTCCGCCCCGCCAGCCTGGCGGCTTCGACGGCAAGGCGGCCTTCGCGCAGGTCGCCAAACTGGTGAGCTTCGGCCCGCGTCCGCCGGCGACCGATGGCATCCACCGGACGCAGGACTACATCCGGGCAGAGTTGCGCGGTTTCGGTTGCGCCCTGGAGGAAGATGATTTCCACGCGCAGACGCCCATCGGTGAACTGCCGATGAAGAACCTCGTTGCCAAAGTCCCGGGCTCCGGCCCGGGAATCATTTTGCTGTTGACCCACTACGACACAGCGCGCAAGAAGGATTTTGTCGGCGCCGAGGACGGAGGTTCCTCGACGGGCCTCATGCTCGAGATGGCCCGACGGCTTTGCGGAGCTCCAAAGCAGCCGAATGCCGTGTGGATCGCATTTCTTGATGGCGAGGAAGCTCAGGTTCAATGGAGCGAAACCGACAGCGTTTACGGAAGCCGGGAACTGGCTGCCCGCCTGGCCATATCGGGCGATTTGAAGCGCATTCGCGCGGTCATCCTTGCGGACATGATCGGGCAGAACGGTCTTGAAATCGCTCGCGACACGAATTCCACCAAATGGCTCACGGATCTGGTGTGGACGACGGCCGCGCGTCTCGGCTACCGGAGCATTTTCGTCGAGCGACAGACGGCGGTCGAGGATGACCACGGGCCCTTCCTTCGTCGCGGAGTTCCCGCCGTTGATATCATCGACCTCGACGGATTTCAGCCCTACTGGCACACGGCGCAGGATACTCTCGACAAAGTGAGTCCCGCCAGCTTGGCCGTCGTCGGCCAGGTGATCCTGGAATCGGTCGCGGAACTCCAAAAGAGATTCCGTTGACGATCGCTCGAGTTTTCGCGGGCCGGCAACCTGCCCCCGTCGTGGTTCTCCTGCCTTGTTCGCGTCGCTGGCCTCGTTTCTTGTGCTACATTTCCATCGGCCACCATGGCGAAGATCGTGGTAAGCAGTTCCAGGGGCGCCTACACCGTCCATTGCGCCGATCGGGTGCTGGCTCGGGCCCGGGCGCTCATCGAGCGGTCTGGCGATATGACCGGGACGTTTGTCCTGTCGTCTCCGCGCGTGTGGCGCAATTGGGGTAAGAGCCTCGCTGCCGAACTCCCCGGCAAGGGCGCACGGCGTCCTATCCTCTTTGACGACAGCGAATCGGCGAAATGTCTGGCGACGGTTGAGAAAGTCGCTCGAGGGCTCACGCGTTCGGGCGCTGACCGGCATTCGATTCTGATCGCGGTTGGAGGAGGCGTGGTCGGCGACGTTGCTGGTTTCGTCGCAGCGACCTATCTTCGCGGCGTGGGACTCGTGCACGTTCCTACGACGCTCGTCGCCCAGGTCGACAGCTCGATCGGTGGCAAGACGGGCGTAAATCTGCCGGAGGGGAAAAATCTTGTGGGGGCCTTCTATCCGCCGAAGCTCGTCATCACCGATCCCGGCTTCCTCGACACGCTTCCCCACCGCGAATTCCGCTCTGGTCTCTACGAGGTGGTGAAATACGCAGTCATCTCGAACGCCGCTCTTTTCGATTTCCTTGAGCGGCGGATGCCGGCGTTGCTCCGGCGCGACCCCGAGGCTCTCCGCTTTGTGATCCCGTGTTGCATCCGGTTGAAGGCCTCGGTCGTCAACCGAGACGAGCATGAAACGGGCCTGCGCCAGATCCTGAATTTCGGCCACACGCTCGGCCACGCGCTCGAGGCCGTCACGCGCTATCGGCGATTTCTGCACGGTGAAGCGATCGGGTGGGGCATGATTGCCTCGACCCTGCTTGCGCTCGCCGCCGACCGCCTCCGGGAAAGAGATGCGAGCCGCATCATCGGTTTGGTCGGGAGCATCGGCCCTCTGCCCGGGCTCGGAGGGATCCGCGCCTCCCAACTCGGCCCCGTTCTCGCGGGCGACAAGAAGTCCCGAGGCGGCCAGATTCGCTGGGTCCTGCCCCGCCGGATCGGAGCAGCCGAATGGGGCACTGAGGTTCCCTGGCGCGTCGTTGCCCGCACGTTCGGCGAGCTGCCAGCCATCGCCGAGAAGGCCATCGGGAGCTGACTCGATCGAGCGTCATGAACTCGCCACGCCCATGACCGTTCAGAAACAGGCGCCGCTCCCGGGCGCGCGTCCCGTAGGGGCAGGCGGCGAACGCGAAGCGGCCGCGCGTGTTCAAGACATGTTCAGCCGCATCGCGCCTCGCTATGACTTCCTCAATCATCTGCTGTCCTTCTCGCTCGACCATCTTTGGCGCCGCCGTACGGCGAAGCGATTTGCTCCCATCCTTCGACGGCCGGAGGCGCACGTTCTCGACCTCTGTTGCGGCACGGGCGACCTGGCCTTCGCACTGGCCAGCCAGCGAGGTGCGCCCTGCTCGCCGAAAACGTGCGGAGGTCCGGGCGAACCGACGGCCGTGATCGGCAGTGACTTTGTCGTAGCCATGCTCAAGCGCGCAGCCGAGAAGGCCCGCGAGGGCCAGCGTGGTGCCATTTTTGTCGCCGCCGACGCCTTGCAACTGCCGTTCGCCGACGCGAGTTTCGATCTCGTCACCACCGCCTTCGGATTCCGCAACCTCGCAAACTACGAAAGCGGTCTTCGCGAAATCGCGCGCGTGCTAAGGTGTGGAGGGGAAGCTGGAATCCTGGAATTCGCCGAACCGCGTCCGGGACCATTCTCGGCATTGTTCCGATTTTATTTCCGTCAAGTTCTTCCCCGCATCGGCGGCGCGATTTCCGGCAGCCGCGAAGCCTACGCCTACCTGCCCGGCTCCGTAGCAAGGTTCCCTTCGCCTCAAGAGCTGGCCGCTTTGATGGAGAAAAACGGCTTCACGAATGTTGGCATCACCTCTTGGAACTTTGGCAGCGTGATCCTTTATTCTGCTCGCGTGCCGTAAACAGAAGAGCGCCGAGACGGAAGGTGCGAAAGCGGTGGCCTGCGAGAGCTGCGCTCCTCTGAGGGCCGGCGAATTGGTATCGGCCGAATGAAACTTCATTTGTTATGCTTGGTTGAGCGAGGACTGAATCGAGAGATGCCCACCGAAGCCGCCGCAGAACCGATGGTCGACTTACGCAGCGACACCGTGACGCGGCCCACGCCTGCGATGCGGCGGGCCATGGCTGAATCCGAAGTCGGCGACGATGTCTATGGCGAAGATCCGACGGTCAACCGCCTGGAACACCGCGCTGCCGAAATCTTCGGCCGCGAAGCGGCCCTCTTCGTCCCCTCCGGGTCGATGGGCAATCTGCTGGCCATCAAGACCTGGGCGCGCCCTGGCATGGAGGTGATCTGCGACGAGCGAGCCCACATTCACCACCACGAACTCGCATCCATTTCCGCGATTGCGGGTTGCATGCCGTGCGCCACGCCGGCGCCCGACGGCATTCTCACCTGGGAACTGATCGAACCGCTGATTCGTCCCCGGATCTACTACCACCCGCAGACCGCCCTCATCGAACTTGAGAACACCCACAACATGCACGGCGGTTCGGTCTACCCGCCTGAAGTCGCCGAGGACGTCTGCGATCGCGCCCATGAAGCCGGCCTCCCCGTTCATCTTGACGGCGCGCGCATTTTCAACGCCTCGGTTGCTCTCGGCACGAGCGTCGCCGAGCTCACGCGCAAATTCGATTCCGTCATGTTCTGCCTCTCGAAAGCGCTGGGCGCGCCCGTCGGGTCGATGCTCGTCGGCTCGCGCGACTTCATCGACAAAACTCGTGTGGGCCGCAAGCTTCTCGGCGGCGGGATGCGACAGGCAGGGGTCCTGGCGGCGGCGGGGCTCGTGGCGCTCGACGAGACTCCTCGGATTCTCTACCGCGATCATGAAAACGCGCGTCATCTCGCCGAAGGTCTCTCGCAGATCAAAGGCATCTCGCTCGAACCGAAAAAGGTCGCGACCAACATCGTGATTTTTGACATCCGTGCGAGCGGCCGCACGGCCTCGGAGGTCTGCAGTGCGGTTGCCGAGCGGGGAATACGCTGCGGCCCGGTCGACAGATTTTCCATTCGTATGGTCACGCACTACGACGTCGATCGCGCCGGCATCGATCGCGCCGTCCGGGCGATGGGCGAAGTTCTCAACTCTCGGTCGATGTAGCACCGGCGGGACTCGAACCCGGGGAGGAACGAGCGGACGCCGGGATCGAGACCGTCCCCGAGGGGGCTCGAGCCGCGAATCCTTCCCGGGCTCGAATGCGTAGCTCTCTCTGGTTTGGTGTAGGGGGCCTCGGTTCGGCTCGCCCGGTCGACCGAGGCAATCGGGATCGCGAATCTCGCCGGATCGTCATATACTTACTTTCGCCGAGTTCGCCTGGCAGGGCCCTCTCCCCTGCTAGCACCTGGTACTGGGGATCGGGCATGCCAAAGCCGTTGCGGTTTGTCTGGGTGCTCATCGCGATTGCTGCGATATGGATTGCGGGTAGAGTCATGAGGGCACAAGCGAGAGGCCCAGCCGGGGCCACATCGGTCGCGCAAATCCCTTCGGCTCCTCCAACCGTCGAGGAAGCCCGCGAATTCACCGACGCCGCCGAGCAGCGACTGCTCGATCTCTGGATCAAGCAGCAGCGCGCGCAGTGGGTGCAGGAATCGTTTATCACCGACGACACGGAGGAGATCGCGGCGGAAGCGGACGAAGCCGTCAAGTCCGCGACCGCGGAGCTTGCCGCGCAGGCAAACCGCTACGAGGGTTTGACACTTCCGACCGATCTCGCGCGCAAGCTCAAGCTGATCAGGCTGTCGGTCGATATTCCCGCGCCGCGCGATCCGGCCCTGAGCGCCGAGCTCTCTCAGATCAACGCCTCCCTCCAGAGCGACTACGGAAAAGGAAAATGGTGCCCCGATGGCCAGACGGGGAAATGCCTTTCGCTCAACGAGATGGAACATATCCTGGCGACCAGCCGTGATCCCAAGGAGCTCGAGCGCGTGTGGGAGGGCTGGCATTCGATCGCACCTCCGATGCGCAAGCGTTATACGCGCATGGTGGCAGTTGCGAATCAGGGCGCGCAGGAAACCGGCTTCGCCGATGTTGGGGCCATGTGGCGCTCGCAGTACGACATGTCTCCTGAGGCCTTCGCCGCCGAGCTCGACCGTCTGTGGCAACAGGTCCGCCCGCTCTACGTTGCTCTCCACGCCTTCGTGCGCTGGCAGATGGAGAAGAAATACGGCCCATCGGCCGTCCGCGAAACTGCTCCGATCCCGGCTCAGTTGCTCGGAAATATGTGGTCGCAGGACTGGACGAATATCTATCCGCTCGTCGCTCCTGCGAACGCCGACCCCGGCTACGACCTCAACGAAATTCTGAAAGCGAAAGGCATCGATCCGCTCGGCATGGTCCGCTATGGCGAGCGCTTTTTCATTTCGCTCGGCTTCGAGCCCCTGCCGAAAACCTTCTGGGAGCGTTCGATGTTCGTGAAGCCGCGCGACCGCGAGGTGGTCTGCCACGCGAGCGCCTGGGACATCGATTTCGTGGATGACCTGCGCATCAAGGTATGCATCGAGCAGACGGCCGAGGATTTCTCGACCATCCACCACGAGCTCGGCCACAATTTCTACCAGCGGGCCTACGACCGCCTGCCTCCGTTGTTCCGCAACGGCGCGAACGACGGGTTTCATGAGGCGATCGGGGATACGATAGCGCTCTCCGTCACGCCCGAGTATCTGAAGCAGATCGGATTGCTTGACTCCGTCCCGCCGCCCTCGGCGGATATTGGTCTGTTGCTGCGCCGCGCCCTAGACAAGGTCGCGTTTCTCCCCTTTGGTCTGCTCGTCGACAAGTGGCGCTGGGGCGTCTTCTCAGGAAAGATTTCGCCCGCTGATTACAACAAGGCGTGGTGGGATTTGCGCCGTGAATACCAGGGAATTGCTCCGCCTTCGGGCGAGCGCAGCGAAACAGATTTTGATCCAGGAGCGAAATACCACGTCGCAGCGAACGTGCCTTATGCCCGCTATTTTCTCGCGGCGGTTCTGCAGTTCCAGTTTCACCGCGCCTTGTGCCGAGCGACTGGCTACAGCGGCCCGCTGAACCGTTGCTCGATCTACAATAACAAAGACGCCGGCGCTCGACTGAACACGATGCTCGAAATGGGCGAGAGCCGTCCGTGGCCCGAAGCTCTCGAAGCGCTCACCGGCGAAAAAGAGATGGACGCCACCGCCATGCTCGATTATTTCGCTCCGCTGAAGCGTTGGCTCGACGAGCAGAATAAAGGCCATAAAACCGGCTGGTAGCAGTGGCCGCCAGAGCCTCGAAGGGTTTTCGCCCCGGCCCGAGTCGAGCCCCATGGAAGGAGAGAAGCGGCCCGGGCATCCACCGGTAGTTCGCCTCAAGGTCGAGCCTGAGCCGCGGCGGAGAAAAGCGTTGCCGCCGAAGAAACCGGTTTTTGCTTTTTCCACGGTAACCTTTTATGCTTGTCGGTTCGATGACCGAAGGGAAGCCTCGCTCGTCATGCCCGAGACCGAAAGACATCGCGGCCGTTACCGTTTTTCCGTAGCGGCTTGCTGCTCTACCATCCTGCTTGTCGTGGCGGGCGCGCTGGTAACGAACGACTACGCCGGGGACTCGGTTCCGGACTGGCCGCTCGCCTATGGCCGGCTGGTTCCGCCGATGATCGGCGGGATCCGCTTCGAATACACACATCGCGTGATCGCCGGCATCGTCTCGATCCTGACGCTCGTTCTGGCCATCTGGCTGGCCCGCACAGAGTCGCGGCCCACCGCACGCCGCCTGGGCTGGACCGCGCTCGGACTGGTCATCGCGCAAGCGCTTCTCGGTGGGATCCGGGTCCTGGTTGGCTACCCGGCCCTGTCTGCGACCATGCATGCGATCATGGCCGAGTTATTCTTGATGACTCTG
>DATMRE010000169.1:0-2870 GCA_035566475.1 Verrucomicrobiia bacterium
GCCGGGAAGCAGGATGGTCGTCAGAATTCGCAAGGACGAACCGAACTGCAACTCAGGGCGCAGAGACGAGATCACCAAAGCAACCGCGAGGCTTAGCGCAAATGCTCCGAAAATTGCGATTCCACCCAGGCGGGGGATGGGCGCCGCGTGAAGATGCCGTTCGAGTGCAGGAGGGTACACCCAGCCGTGGGCCGTCGCGGCATTCCGGATGGAGCGAGTCAGGATGAATGACAGGATCAGTGCGAAAATGAAAATGCCGAGATAAAGAACTGTCAACTACGTCTCCCTCAGTGCGGGGCCCGAGGAGCTCAGCCGCAGTCAAGTATTTCGCTTGCCCCTTGCCAATGTCGCCCTCAATCCTGCGCGGCGACATTACCGAATCGCTAATAACCGACGGATGGTTCGAAGTCGTTTGAAATGTGTCCGAACTATAACAGGACAGAAAACCATAAGGCAATTCGCTTCTGCGCAAGCAACCATGGACAGGGCGGTTCCCATCCCGCGAGAGAGGGCCTCTCTGGGGCGCGGGAGGCCCGGTTGGACTTCTGAATTCCAACGGACTGTGCTCAGGCGAGTGGAGCGCGCCGCCCGCTACACCCGAGCGACCGAGCGTTGGGTCCAGTTCCACGCGGTGGCGACGATATCGCGCAAGGAACGCTTGGCTTGCCAGCGCAACCACTGCTCGGCCCGCGTCGGATCGGCCACCAGCGCAGGTGGGTCCCCTGGCCGGCGCGGTCCGGTCACCCGCTTGACCACGTGCCCGGTCACCTCCTCGACTGCGCGGATGATCTCCAGCACCGAACAGCCGTGACCAGTGCCAAGGTTTGCGGCGAAGGATTCGCCGCCATCGGCCAGCCGAGCCAGCGCCAGGGCGTGAGCCTCCGCCAAATCGTTCACGTGAATGTAGTCACGAATGCAGGTACCGTCGGGGGTTGGGTAATCGGTGCCGAAGATATTCAGTGCCGGGCCCTCCGGCTGGGACGCCGCCAGGGCAAGCGGGATCAGATGAGTCTCCGGGTCGTGAAGCTCTCCGATTTCGCCGCTGTCGTCGGCGCCCGCGGCGTTGAAGTAGCGCAGCGCAGCGAACTTCAGGCCGTAGGCGCGGGAATAGGCTTCCAGGGCATTTTCGAAGAACAGCTTGGAGGTCCCGTACGGATTGATGGGCTCCCGAGGGTTGTCTTCGGTGATGGGAACCGTCCTGGGCACGCCGTACACCGCGCAGGTTGAAGAGAAGACGAATTTGCGGACACCGGTGTCGAGGGCAGTGTTCAGCAGGGTGAGAGCGGATTCGACGTTGTTATGAAAATACTTGCGCGGATTGGTGACCGATTCACCCACGTAGGCAAACGCCGCGAAGTGCATGACGGCATCGGCGCCTTCGAGGGCGGGGCGCAGCCGGTGGCTGTCACCCAGATCACCGACGACTAACTCGAAACCTTTCGCCAACCGCTCAAAGCCGGTCGACAGATCGTCGTAAATGAGAACGTCGTGGCCATGCTTCCGCAACACGCGAGCCGCATGACTGCCGATATATCCCGCACCGCCGACCACCAGTACTTTCATGAAGTTTTCTCAGATCAAGCTCGAACCCCGGGGCGTCAGGACCGTGCGGGCAGCAATTTCAAAAGCAACTGCCGGATGACTGCGGGGTGATGCTCCCCGGAAGACCCATCGAGGGTGTAGGATCGCTCGAATCCGGCAGGGCCTTCAATCTTCATCGCCCAGTGAGCACTGGCTCGCGTACCGACAATTGAAACCTTCCACTCACCCGCACGATCGCCGAGCGCGTGCTCGATTTCTGCGATCAGCTCAGACCGAACCGCAGGATCGCCCGTATTCTGCAGTTCGACAGTCACCGCCATGGCTTTCATTGTACAGAGTCGGAAAATCCGGACGCCTCCGGCGTAGGGAAGCCTAGCGCGCCGCAACCCGGTGTTGCCCCTCGACTGCTTATTTGCGCTGTTCGAGTTTAACGGAAGCCTTGATGGGCTGGCCGTCCCGCATCACGGTGACTTCGACGATGTCTCCCACTTTGCTGCGACGGAGCGCATCGGTGAAGTCGTAGAGATTTCCGATCGGCTTATCGCCAAACTGGGTCAGGATGTCTCCCGCCTTGAGTCCGGCCTTGGCTGCCGGGGAGCCGGGTTTCACGTCGGAAAACTTCACGCCGTTCGCAGTTTGTCCGAAGTCCGGGATGGACCCGAAATACGGTCCATAGCCGCCTCCGCTTCCGCCGAGCGGCTTGTCTTCGACGACCGTGATGAACGCGGGTCGTTCGGGCGCGGAGGCAAGCTGCAACCCGGTGCTGCCCACGACATTCAACAGGCGGGCGGCTGCCCGGGGATCGATCTTGTCCCAGGTGTCGGAAGGTTTGTGGTAGTCGGAGTGTAGTCCCGAGAAGAAAAACAGAACGGGGATTTTCTTCGAGACAAACGACGTGTGATCACTCGCCGAGTAGCCTCCGGGGGAATACTCGATCTTGAAGTTGGCACCCGTTTGTGCCTGTTCGACCGCCGCCTTGAGAGTGGACCCGGTTCCCACGCCTCCGATGTACACCTTGTCGTCCTTGATCCGTCCGATCATATCCATATTCAGCATGGCCGCAGCCTTGTCGAGCGGCAGGGTGGGCTCTTGAACCCAATGCGCCGAGCCCAAAAGGCCGAGTTCTTCTCCGGCGAACGATGCGAACAGGATTCCGCGCTGCAGTTGACCTTTCATGGGAGAGAGCAAACGCGCGAGTTCGAGAACACCCGCCGTGCCCGAGGCGTTGTCGTCGGCGCCGGGATGAATCTGGCCAATTTGCGAGGGTGCCAGAGAATCGTAGTTGCCGCGGCCCAGGTGATCGTAGTGGGCGCCGAGGATGACGTACT
>DATMRE010000170.1:0-10505 GCA_035566475.1 Verrucomicrobiia bacterium
GCGGTCGTCGCGGTAGGGTCCGACTTGCACGCGATAGAAGTTATCGGTCGTGGGAGCGGTGACGAAGGAAGGAAATCCCTTCTGCCCGAGCGCGTCGCTTGCGCGCGTAACTGCCGCAACCTGGAGCACGAGGGAGCCCTTGGGCATCACGGGCGGCCCGTAGCGCACCGGGGTCCCGACCGCCGCTGCCGGAGAGGCGGTGGCCGCGGCTTTGGGCGCAGCCTCCGGCGATCGAAGCGGGGCCCCCATAGGCGGCTTCACAGCGGCAGCAGGCTCGAGCCGGTTTTCATGCCGGTTCGTGTAGAAATCCCATTCGCCTGTCGATCGAGCTGGGGGAGCGTCGCCGGCCCTCGCCTTGGCCGGGGCCGAGAGGGCGGGGGGCGTCCGCAGCATCGATTCAGAAGCGTGCACCGGCCCGCCGTACTGTGCCCTCCCCATTACGTAGCCGAGGGTAAAGAAAACGCCACATAGCAGCACGACGCCCAGAAAAACTCCTACCAGATGCCTGCTCTCGAGCACCCGATCACCACTGCCGCGTTTTCCGCTTCGCGCCATTTCTTCCTACTTGTTGGTCGCCAAGGCTTTCACCCACTGCGAGATCAGGTCAATCGGCAGCGGAAAGACGATGGTCGTATTTTTCTCGACGCCGATCTCGGTCAACGTCTGCAGATACCGGAGCTGGATCGAAGCCGGCTGCTTCTCGAGTACCTCGGCGGCATCGGCCAGCTTGGTCGAGGCTTCATATTCGCCGGCAGCGTGAATGATCTTGGCGCGGCGCTCGCGTTCGGCTTCCGCTTGCCTGGCGATGGCACGTTGCATCGACTCGGGAATATCGACCTGTTTGACCTCAACCTTCGTTACCTTGATACCCCAATGCTCGGTATCCTGGTCAAGGATTTGTTGCAGCTTCGCGTTAACCTTTTCGCGCTCCGACAAGATCTCATCGAGCTCGAACTGCCCGATGAGACTGCGCAGCGTGGTCTGCGCCAACTGCGAGGTGGCGTAGAGGTAGTTCTGCACCTGCGATAGCGCGAGGTTCGCGTCGATGACGCGGAAATAACAGACCGCATTTACCTTCACGGAGACGTTGTCTCGGGTGATCACGTCCTGCGGCGGGACGTCGAGCGTCTCGATTCGCAGGGAGATGCGCGTCAGCTTATCGATCGGGAAGAAGACCAATTGCAGGCCCGCGCCCTTCGCCTCCGGCAGCATCCGCCCCAATCGCAGGACCACGCCGCGCTCCCATTCCTTGATGACGTAGACAGAATTAAATAGCCAGAACAAGAAAATGACGACGCCGATCCCGAACACCGCAGTCACAAAATCCATCGCTGCCTCCTCCGTGTGACTCCTACGAAGACGCCGATTGCGGCAACTCGACCGGTTCGACCTCGAGCGTCAGCCCTTCGACCCTTCTCACGCGCACCCGCGCACCCTCTGGAATGCTCTCACCCGCCCGAGTGGCGGCACGCCACAGCTCGCCGTGGATAAACACCATCCCGCGCCCGCCAGCCGAGCCGACCGACTGGGTCACCTGGCCTTCTTCCCCGACCAGCTCTTCCCTGCCGGTAGACTGCTTCCACGTGCGCGACCTCAGCACGAGCCGCATCAGGATAATGATGATGATGGCAAACGGAATCGCCACCCCGAGCGCGGCGCCGAAACTGACCCCCATGCCCGTCAAAGGCGAGCGAATCAGCATCAGCGCTCCCAAAACCATCGACACCACGCCGCCGACGCCAAGCACGCCATGCGTCGGAAATTTGGCCTCTAGAACGAATAGTGCCAGCGCGAGCGAAATCAGCAGCAGTCCGGCCAGATTTACCGGCAACAGGTGCATGGCGAACAGCGCCAGCACGAGCGCGATTCCCCCAATCACGCCCGGCGCGAACATCCCGGGATGCGTGAACTCCGTGTAAAGCCCCAACACCCCGACAATCAGAAGAATAAAGAAAACATCGGGTTCGACAATCCGCGATAGAAATCGTTCACGCGGGGTCATGCTGCGCGAAACCAGAATCGGGTGAGAGAGGGAGAGTTCGGTCGTCGAACCATTGAGGTGCCGGATCGTGCGTCCGTCGAGCTTCTGAAGCAGTTCCTCGGGCGACGCAGCAACGAGATCGATGAGTTTGCCGTCGAGAGCTTCCCGTTCGCTGAAGGCCTTCGCCTCCGTCACCGCAGTCGTGGCCAAGTCCACGTTTCGGCCGCGCCCGCTCACATAGCTGCGTAGATAAGCGGTGGCCTCGTTCAGAATCTTCTTGTTCAGCGTGGCATCCACCTCGACCGGCTGGCCGCCGATCGCCATGATCGGCGACGCGGCGCCGGTGTCTGTCCCTGGCGACATCGCCGCGACATCGGCAGACAGCAGGATGAAGAACCCGGCCGAGGCGGCGCGCGATCCCGTGGGACTCACGTAGGTGACGACCGGCACCGGAGAGCTGAGGATGGCTTGAACAATCGAGCGCATGGACGTGTCGAGCCCCCCGGGCGTATTGATCGTGATCAAGATGAGGCTAGCGTGCTCACGGGAGGCCTGTTCGATTCCGCGCAGGATGTACTCCGCCAGGACCGGCTCGATTTCGCCGTCAATATGCAGCGCCACGACGTTCGATGTGGAGCTCGAAGCGGCGGACGAAGGATCGGCAGAAGAGGCGAGCGCCCCCGAGCGCAGGGCGAAGGCTACTGGCATCACCGCGACAACGAACAGGCTCACTAACAAGCGTTGCCATGACCGGGCAGTCATCTTGGGCTGGTATTATAGCAACATAATCAATCGAAACCGCGATCCGATCTCGCGGCGATTCGTCGCGCAAACCCGAAGTTGCTCAATTCGAGGCCGGTTTCCTTGCGTCGTCGACATAGGAGGGCACGACGTGCAGGACCTCGTGAACGCGCGGATCCTGAATTACCTTGGCGAATTCAGGATCGTTCTCCGCGCTTCCGAAGTCCTTGTATCCGTCGTCCCGGGAGAGCTTCAGGTAGTGCGCCGTGCGCTCCGCGTCGCCCGCCTTGGCAAACGACTTGGCCAGGAGAAAGAAAAACAAGCCCGGATTGGTGGAGGCCCGCTGCTGCAGGATCGACCCGACCCCTCCCTTGCGCTCAAAGATCGTCGGATCGAGCGCGAGCGCCTTGCTGAATGAACCCATCGCTTCGGGATATTCCTTGTTCGCAAAGTAGGCGTAGCCGAGATTGCTGTAAATCGAGGCCATTTCGTTGCCCATGGTAAGCGCCTTCTGGTAGGACCTGATGGCCCTGCCGTAACGCTTCCTCTCGTATTCGAGCGTGCCGAGATTGTTGACAGCACTCGAAAACTTCTTGTCCGCGCTCATGGCCTTCTTGTAATAATGTTCGGCCCGGTTCAGCTCGCCCAACTGCTGGTAGGCGATGCCAGCCTTGTTGAGCAGGTCGGCATTCTTCGGTTCCGCTCGCAGGATCTCAATGTAGGTATTGGCGGCCTCGGAATACTCCTTCCGGGCCATGTGGATGTTTGCGCGCATCTCGGCGGTCTCACGAGAGGTCGCGGTCCCGGGGGTCGGATCGTCGCTCGGTCGACCGGGGAGTTGCTGAGCTAGGGTGGTTCCGGCCCAGCTCAGGGCGAGCGAGACGGCGAAGAGGGCCAGTGGTTTCATGCCCTTCTCCTTATGAAAAACGGCGCTTTGGCGCCTTGGCTACGGCTGCGGCTTGGAGTTGTCCGCAGGCCTCTTGCTTCCCCCAAAGATACCAAATATGCGGTCGAGCAACCCTTTTTTCTTCTCCGGTTGCTCCCTGGTCCGGGCGGGCGGCGGGGGACCGGGTTTGGAACTCTGGGCGGCCTTCGGATAGATGGCCGGGTTGGTCGCTCTCGCTGGAGCGGGCGGAGGAGGAGAGGGATTTGTGTCTCGCCCGAACAGGCGGGCGAGCCAGGCGCCCGCGGGCGCCTGTGACAGCTGGCCACCATGAAGTTCGCAATACTGGGTGGGCTCACTCCCGGCGACGAAATACTCCTGCGCCGTCCGCGGGCAGGAGACCGTGGCGAGTTGACCGGACTGCGGGTCGATGGTTTCGCTGACCAGCCCGGGTGGCGGTTCAAAGGGAGCCGGATCGCGGTACATAGGAAGAGCGATGGCACGCTTCATAAACTCTCCCCAAATCGGAGCGGCGCTCTGTCCGCCGGCCAATCCCAGATTGCGATTGTCGTCAAAACCGACCCAGACGATACAAAGCAAGTTCGAGGTGTATCCGGCGAACCAGCCATCGCCCGAAGTGCCGGTCTTACCCGCGGCCGGAGCATTGAATCCCATCGCGCGCACCGGGTATCCCGTACCGTAGTTGATGACATCTTCCATGAGGCTCGTCACCAGATAGGCCACGCGAGGATCGAGCGCCGGACGAGCCTGCGGGGCCGTCGACTCCTTCGTCGTCCCATCGGCGGCCAAAACACTGCGGACGAAAAGGGGCTCCGAACGCACCCCGTCGGCGGCGAACGCCGTGTAGCCGGCGGCGACGTCAATCGGGGTCATCTCATAAGCCCCGAGCGCCACGGCCGGTGTTGCCTGGATGTTCGAGCCGAGCCCCATCTGCCGCGCTATCTCGACCACGCGCTCGTAGCCGATGGTCTCGGCGACTTTCACGGTAGCGACGTTGAGAGAATGGATCAACGCATCGCGGACGGTGACGTTCCCATAGAACTGCTCGCCGTAGTTGTTCGGCGTGTATTCCTTGCCGTCGAATTCGAATGTTGTGGGGCTATCATCCACGGTCGTCACCGGCGTTACGACCGGCTGCAATCCCTCGACCGCGTTGTCGAAAGCCGCGGCGTACACAAAGGGCTTGAATACCGAGCCTGGCTGGCGCCGCGCCAGAGCGTGGTTGAGCTGACTTCGGCCATAGTTGCGGCCGCCGATGAGCGCGCGAATCTCGCCCGTATGGGGATCGAGCACGACCATCGCTACCTGCGCTTCCGGAACGGGCTCGCCTTTTTTCTTCCAGATCGCAGCGCGCCTGGCGAGGAGCTTGTCCACTCCTTTCATGCCGATACCGACCGCCTCGGAGGCCGCGCGCTGGAGGTCGGTGTCAAGAGTCGTATAGATTCGGTAGCTCTGCGTTTCCAGATCGCTCTCGGAGAGGTGCTCGAGCAGATGGTCCTTCACCATGTCCACGAAGTAGGGCGCCGAACTGCTCTGGACGCCGCCGCTCACAAATTGCAGCTTGGCCTTCTTCGCCGCTATCTCCTGCTCGGAACTGATGTAACCGTCCTCGACCATCTGCCCCAGGACGCGGTCGCGCGATTCCAGGGCGCGATCCTGGTGGCGCTCGGCGGCCGAGTAACGGTTCGGCGCGCGGATAATTCCTGCGAGGAAGGCCGCCTCACCGAGACTGAGTTCGCGGACGTCTTTGCCGAAGTAGGCCATGGCGGCCTCGCCAAAGCCTCGAATCGAAAAGCTCCCGCGATTGCCCAGATAAATGTCGTTGGCATAGAGCTCGAAAATCTGCTGCTTCGAGAAGCGCTCATTGATCTCCGCAGCCATGAGGATTTCCTTCACCTTGCGCCGCCACTCCCGCTTGGTAGTGAAAAAAAAGGTCCGGGCCACCTGCATGTCGATGGTGCTCGCACCTTGCGCCTTCTGGCCCCGGCTCACGTCGTAGAAGGCCGCGCCAAAGACTCGCACCATGTCGAGCGCGCCGTGTTCGAAGAAGCGCTTGTCCTCGGCGGCCAGCACCGCGTGCACAAGCACCGGTGGGAGATCGTCAAATCGAACCACACGCCGCTTTTCCCGGGTGCTGTCGAAGAGGCTCGTGATGAGTTCCGGCTCGATATCCGCCGAATCGCGTTCGACATTTTCAGAAAGCTGCGCGATGTGTGAGATGGCCGACCGCGAGAAATCCACACGAAGACGATCGTTTCCGTGGAAATAGGATTCCGAGGACGGCCGAATCTCGACCCTCGATCCTGAGACGCTGTAGACCCCAGGCGAGCCGGGGACTTCCGATTCCTGGTATCCGGCGCGACGCAGGTAGCTGGCTAGGTCAGCCGGGCTAAGTTTTTCCCCGACGAAGATGTGCCCGGGGCCGGAGAAAACGCGCGAGGTGTTCTGGTAAATTTGGCCGGTGAGATAGTGGTCAATCATGCGGCCAAACTGAATGTAATAAAAGGCGAACAATCCGGTGGCGGCCAGGAGCACGGCCAGCACGGAACCCAATAGCGCTATGCCAAATCGGGATGTCCAGAAGCCCGGGGCGATTCGAATCCGCAATCAATATTCTCCGTAAACAGACTTCCCATGTCCGAGACCCCGCGGCCGGGTCCGCGACGCCATCCGGGCTCGAGCTCCCGGTCCCCATCTGAATGGATATCTATTCTAAATGGTATGGTTGTCCGCGTGGGGATGAAATTGCAGGGTGAATTTATAGGCAGACAGATCAATGGGTACCGAGTAGTCCAGCCCGATCGAGACGCTTCCGTTTTGGACGGCTACCTGAATGGCGTTCCTGTCCGCGGGGACGCCGAGATCCTGCACCTTGCGCCATATATCGTCGCGAATGTCATCCACGCTTTTCTTGGGGTAGCCGGTGAGCGCGAAGCGAGACTCGCTCTCAAGTGCATCCTGGAGCTGGTAGTTCGCGAAGTACACGGGAAAGACTTTTATGGCCGTGAAGGCCATGGCCCCCAGAATGACAACGGTCACCAGGAGATTCGTCTTTGAACCGCCAAGCTCTTTAATTCGGTCTACTCGGACCATGGGACAGCTGAGCCCTCCGAATGGTAGATTCGACTTGTACGCTTGATTCCAACCTAGCACAGGCGGAGGCGCACCCAGTAGTCGTGGCCGGAGGCTTGTTTGCGATGAGTAAACGCCGGGGGGCGTGCTTGGCTGGCCCGGCTAATAGGCACGCGCAAAGATGGCCACTTCCTTGGCAGGTTGGGCGCAGTAGACACAGTTTCCCGACCCCCCGGGCTGCTCGAGCGGGACGCAGCGCATCGTGGCCTTTGTCTCTTCCTTGATTTTTTCCTCGCACTCGCTCCGGCCGCACCACCAGGAGAAGGCGAAGCCGGTCTCGACCGCTTTCTTGAACTCCTCGTAGTCGGCCGGCTCGGCCGTGTGGGCTTTGCGGAAAGCGAACGCCCGGTCGTAAAGCGCCTTCTGAATATCCTCGAGTGCTTGCCCTACGGCGGCCGGAAGCCCTTGCTGCGGGACAAACGTCTTCCCTTCTCTGCCCGGACGGTCGCGCCTGGCGAGCACGACCGAACCCTTGGCCACATCTTTCGGACCTAGCTCGAGCCTGAGCGGCACTCCGCGCATTTCCCAGTCGTTGAACTTGAAGCCCGGGCTCAGCCCTTCGCGCTCGTCCATCTTCACACGGATGCCGGCGTCCAGCAGCTCCCGGCGCAACTTCTCCGCATTTTCCCGCACACTCGCGCGCTCCTCTTCCGTTTTGAATATCGGCACCATCACCAGCTGAAACGGCGCGAGGCGTGGCGGCAGGATCAAGCCCTGGTCATCGCCATGAACCATGATGATCGCGCCCACAAACCGCGTCGAGAGGCCCCACGAAGTTGTCCAGCAGTGCTCGAGTACGCCGGTCTTATCGAGGTAACGGATCTCGAAGGCCTTTGCGAAATTCTGGCCGAGGTTGTGCGACGTCGCCGCCTGGAGCGCTTTCCCGTCACCCATCATGGCTTCGATCGAATACGTCTGGTCAGCGCCTGCAAAGCGCTCGGCCTCCGACTTGCGCCCCGGAATCACCGGTACGGCAGCCTCGCGCTCGGCGAAGTCGGCGTAGATGTCGAGCATCTGGCGCGTTTCGAACCTCGCTTCCTCGGCCGTGGCGTGCGCCGTGTGGCCCTCCTGCCAGAAAAATTCGAGAGTGCGGAGAAACAGGCGCGTGCGCAGTTCCCAGCGCACGACGCTGTTCCACTGGTTGATGAGTAGAGGCAGGTCGCGGTAGGACTGGATCCATTTCGCGTAGGCGTGGCCGACGATCGTTTCCGAGGTCGGCCGAATGACGAGCGGTTCTTCGAGTTTCTCGCCGCCTCCATGGGTGACCACGGCGAGCTCGGGCGAAAATCCGGCGATGTGGGACTTTTCCTTATCGATGAAGCTGCGCGGGATCAACAGGGGAAACGCTGCGTTCACGTGTCCGGTCGCCTTGAACCGGCCGTCGAGCGCCTCGGTGATGTTCTCCCACAGCGCCCAACCGTACGGCCGCACAATCATGCAGCCACGAACCGGCGCGTAGTCCGCCAGTTCCGCCCTCAAGACAATCTGGTTGTACCATTCCGAAAAATCTTCGCCGCGCGTGGGAAGCTTCTGTTCCGACATTCTTTACCGGCTCGTTTCCGCGCCGAACCAATCGGACGCCACGAGGAACGGCTGAGCAGCGAGACGCCACTCCGGCCTCGCGAGCCTCTCGACTGGATCATGCGGGTGCTTGAGATCGTTCGGCCGAAGCCTCGCTGGTTCGATCAAGTGGATGGCCCGAGACAGATCAGACCGGAACTAGCGTAGGGAACTCCCCTAGCGAAGTCAACCGATCTGCGTTCGCGCCCCTTCACACCGCTCTGCTCGACCGAGGCCTGAGCAGCTCGGCTGCACGATTCGTTGATCAAGGATCGCACCCGCGGCCCGCTTCTGTCGACACGTCTCGGCTCTTGGCGAGTCGGAGCGATCGGGAGGCGAAATGCCGGCGCGATCGCTCGCCGCGACCGAGATTCTGGCTTTGCAAACCGTAGAGGCCTCCGCTAAAATCTTCTGAAATCTTTGGCTGCGAGGCTCGCGAAACACGCGAGCGCCATAGCGATAGAACCGTTCGGATGGAGGAGCTCGGAGCGCATGAAATGACCTACCAGACCTCGGAACAACGAAGGATGAGCCGATCGCTTGACGAGACTGACCCCGAGGTCGCCGCGGCACTGCGCCAGGAAGTTCGCCGGCAGGCGACCGGGCTCGAACTGATCGCATCGGAAAATTTTGTCTCCGAAGCGGTGCTCGAGGCCATGGGCTCGGTCTTCACGAACAAGTATGCCGAAGGGTATCCGGGCAAGCGCTACTATGGCGGCTGCGAAAATGTGGACCGTGTCGAGCAGCTCGCGATCGATCGCGCGAAGGAAATTTTCGGCGCCGAGCACGCGAACGTACAAGCGCATTCCGGCACGCAGGCGAACGTCGCCGTTTATATGACCGCGCTTGCGCCTGGCGACACGGTGCTCGGCATGAACCTCGCGCATGGCGGCCACTTGACGCATGGCCATCCGTTGAACTTCTCAGGGAAGACCTACAAGTTCATCGCTTACGGTGTCACCAAGGAAAGCGAAACGATCGACTACGATGAGCTCGACCGCCTGGCCGGCGAGCACGCGCCGAAAATGGTCGTTGTCGGCGCAAGCGCCTACTCACGGGTGATCGATTTCGCGCGCATGGCGAAGATCGCCCAGCGGACGGGCGCCATGCTGTTCGTGGACATGGCGCACATTGCCGGCCTAGTGGCCTCGGGAATGCACCCGAGTCCTGTGCCGCATGCGGATTTTGTGACCACGACCACGCATAAGACACTGCGCGGCCCTCGCGGCGGACTGGTGCTCTGCCGAGAACGGTATGCCAAAGATCTGGACCGCATGACCTTCCCGGGAGTCCAGGGCGGCCCGCTTCAACATGTCATCGCGGCCAAGGCCGTGTGCTTCAAGGAGGCGATGGAACCGGAATTCCGTGAGTACCAGAAGCAGGTGGTTCGGAACGCGCAGGTGTTGGCTGCCGGGCTCACCAAGCGCGGCTTCCGTATCGTGAGCGGGGGCACGGACAACCATCTGTTCCTTGTCGACATGCATTCACGGGGGATCTCGGGCGCCCAGGCTCAACTCGCGCTCGAGCCCGCCGGCATCACCGTCAACAAGAACGCCGTCCCGTTCGATCCATTGCCTCCGATGAAAGCGGGCGGAATCCGCGTGGGCAGTCCGGCGGTGACCACGCGCGGGATGCGCGAGCCGGAAATGGAAAGGATCGCTGCCTGGATCTCCGAGGTGCTGACGCATCTGGGCGATCGGACGATCGAGCGGCGCGTCCGCGGTGAAGTAGCCGCATTTGCCGAGAGGTTTCCCCTCTACACCCGGCGACTTGAAGCGGCTGACGCGGTCACGACTCTTGAAGGTTCGGCGGCAAATCACTGAAAACCCCGTCCGCGGCGGGCGACGGCCCGCCGGGTCGGCCGGTCTATTCAAGGCCATCGGTTCCCTTTCGGAACGCTTCGTTTCGAGCCGCAAGCGGTCATCGTTTAAGCGGTGCTAAACCCCTTCTTTTTGAGCCCCTCCTTTTCGCCCATCGCGGCGATTTGGCATCCCGATTGCCCCGAGTACGACGCAGCGAATCACCGCGATGGCGGAGGTAGGCCTGAAATGACCCCTCGGGGGATCGATGAACCACGTTGCTGTAGCCACATCTGCGAAGACGAAAAGAACGAAGCCAGGCAAATTCAGCTTTCCTTGCTCCCGGCGCAGGCACTCAGAGGCCCATCGTTTGAGATCGCTTACAGGT
>DATMRE010000171.1:0-10785 GCA_035566475.1 Verrucomicrobiia bacterium
GGGAAAATGCCTGGGAATACTACCAGGGAAATGGCCGGGACTTTCTGCGGAAATTCTACCGGCGCGTCGAGCAGGATCCGCAAATCTGCGCCCTCACGGCCAGCGAGGCTATCGAGGCAGTGCCGAATCAGCCGCGCCTCGGGGATATTTTCCCGGCATCGTGGATAAGCGCGAATTTTGACGTGTGGATCGGCCATGCGGAGGACGTCCGTGCCTGGGATTTGTTGCGCGACGCGCGCGAGATGTACGAGCGGGCCGCCGAGCGGGCGGCGTCCGACGGGGCCAAGTCTCCCGCCGAGCTCGCACGTGCCTACGAGGCGATCCTCGCGGCGGAGGGGAGCGATTGGTGCTGGTGGTATGGGCCCGAACATGGGTCATCGAACGACGCGGAATTCGACGCGCTCTACCGGAAGCAGTTGACCGAAGTCTACAGGGCGCTCGGCGAGAATGCGCCCGACGCGCTCGCGAACCCGATCAAGCGCGCCCCGGATCGCGGGCGGCGAGAGGCACCGGTGGCCTACCTCGACGTCGAGGTCGACGGTCGCGAAAGCAGCTACTTCGAGTGGCTTGGCTCAGGCCTTTATGCGACCGACCGGCGGAGCGGGACGATGCACGGACGTGCCTACGCTCTGGGCGATTTTTATTACGGATTCGGGCCGGGCCATTTCTATCTGCGCGTCGATCCGATCCAGGATGCCATCGCCGAGATGACTGAGTTTCAGCTGCGTTTGACGATGTGGGATTCGCAGGAGACCAGAATCACCGTCCGCGTCAAGCACGGCAAGCTCGCGGGATGTGTCCTCGAGCAGGGTGGGGTTTGCCCGTTGCATCCGGAGACGGTTGTGTCGGCGGCGTACGGGAAAATTATCGAGATCAGCCTCGCGCGGGAACTGTTCGACCTGCGCGGCCGGCGCGAGTTGCTCGTGAGCGTCGCGCTGTGGAGCGGCGGTTTGCCGATCGATGTGCTGCCGGTCGAGGGAATGCTGGAGGTTGCGCTCGGGGAAGAGAATTTTGCGTGGGCGCCGGAGTAGCAATCGGCCGCACTGCGCAGATCACCCGCTCCCGAGCCAGCCGTCGCCGCAGGGCGTCATCATCAACTGATCGCCCAACAAGACACCGTTCGGTGCTCGTTACCACCGGAGGCACTCCGCCGATCGCGGCAGCTAAAAAATCTTGACGGCCAGGTCACGCGGCCGAGAGCCGACCGGGATCAGAGTGATGAGGCTCGAGGTCTTTGCGCGGATGACGGCGAGATCGCTCGATGAGGTGTCCACGACGAGGAGCATGTCACCGCCGGGAGTGAGCCGACAGGTGCGGGGCGCCCGTCCGACCTGAATCGGAGACGTGGTCTGGCGGACGGCGATTTCGACGGGAACGATGTGGCCCGCGGCAGAGTCGGAAATATAGAGTATCTGGGCATCGGTCGTCAGGGTGCCGGCCGATGGCGACATGCCGAGCAGGAGAAACTCATTGACCTCGTTGGTCGCCGTGTTGACGATGAGAAGTCCGTGGGCAGCGCTGGACGGAATATAGAGCTCGCCTCCGTCGGGCTTGAGGATCAGGTCGTCAGGTGTTCCCCCGAGAGAGAGATTCGCAAGCAGTTCCTTCCGATTCAAATCCAGGACGGAAATTTTATCCGAAGTGCCGGAGGTGACAAAGGCCTTCGAGTTGTCGGGCAGAATGGCGATCTGCTCGGGCTGAGGTGCAACACCGACGACGCCGAGCGATGCGAGCGAGGCCGTGTCCAGCAGGGAGACCGTCGAGTCGTCGCGGTTTGAGACGAGCAGGAGCTTTCCGTTGGGCGAAACGCGGGCGATCCAGGGTCGACGGCCGGCGCGGCCGCGCGCCACGATACGGCGGGTGGCGCAGTCGATCGCGACAACGCTGTTGGAACCGGAAGAAGCGACGTAGGCGCGGGAACCGTCCGGCGAGAAGTCCAGCGCGTAGGGCGCCAGGCCCACAGGGATGCGCGCGACAACTCGGTCTGTCCTCACGTCGAGTACCCAGGCGTAACCGCCGGCCGAGCTCAGACCCCAGATTTCCTTTCGCAAGGGATGCGACCGGATACCCGTTGGCCCTGGGCCGACCGGAACCGTCGCCACGGGCGATAGTTTGATCAAATCGATGGCCGTGATGGTGCCGTCGGCCGTGTTGCCGACGTAGGCGAACAGGTGCAGGTCCGGGCGGAGAATCGAAGGGCGGAACTCGAGCGCCACTTCGCGGGCTCCCAGACTGGCGAGGAGAAGGATCAGGAAAATGAGGCGATAGTTGAGGCCCATTCTCATGAGGAAGGGTGAAGCCGAGAAATGGCGGGAGGGAGGAGGCGGACAGCACGCAACAGAATGAACGGATCACGCCTTGAGCCATCGGGGGCCCCGCCTGCGAAACGAACCGATGAGCGATTGGCCGAGCTCAATTGATTGTGCGGCCCAAGACGGCCGCGATTTCGCGGGCTTCACGAAAGAGCTGTTCGAATTCCTCCGGGAGAATCGACTGCGGGCCGTCGGAGAGGGCGTGCTCGGGGTCGTGATGGACCTCGACAAGAAGACCATCGGCGCCGACAGCGACGCCGGCGCGCGAAAGGGGGAGAACCTTGTTGCGGCGGCCGGTCCCGTGCGACGGGTCAACGACGATGGGGAGATGGCTGCGCCGCTGGACGGCGGGAATCACGCTGAGATCAAGCGTGTTTCGGGTGTAGTCGGAGAAGGTACGCACGCCGCGCTCGCAGAGGATTAACTGGTAATTCCCCTCGGACATCACGTACTCGGCGGCCATGAGAAACTCATCGAGCGTGGCGGACAGCCCCCGCTTGAGGAGCACAGGCTTCCTGGCACGGCCCGCGCGCCTCAGGAGCGAGAAATTCTGCATGTTGCGCGCGCCGATCTGGATGACGTCGGCATATTTTTCTACTAGCTCGAGCGACTCGTTGTCGATCGCCTCGGTGACGATGCCGAGGCCGAATTTCTCTCTGACTTCCGCGAGAATCTTCAAGCCCGGCTCGCCCAACCCTTGAAAGCTATAGGGCGAAGTGCGCGGCTTATAGGCGCCGCCGCGGAACAGACGGGCTCCGGCAGCCTTGATTCGCTCGGCGGCGGCGAAGGCCTGCTCGCGAGATTCGATCGCGCACGGCCCGGCAACGACGGCGACGAATTGGCCGCCGAAGGCCACCTCGCCCAAAGGAGTGGGAATGCGTACGACGGAGCTCTCTGGCTTGATATCCCGGCTGACGAGCTTGTAGGGCTTGGTGACCGGGATGCATTCGGCGACACCGCTCATCGATTCGATCGAGGCGATGCCAATCTCGCCATTATTTCCGGTGATCCCTATGGCCGTACGTGCCGCGCCGGGGATCGGGTGGGCTTTCAGTCCGAGCGACTCAATGCGCTCGCAAACCGCGCGAATCTGTTCTTCCGTCGCCTGGGATTGCATCACGACGAGCATCTCCGCTCCTGAATGGAATCGAGAACGAGAGTCTATCGCATCAGAAGGCGGTGAGGCAAAGAGCGAGTGAGCACAACGAAGACGTACAAACAGGCTCCTCGTCTGGCGTGCCCGAGCTCAACGGTGGTCGAAGCCGATAGACTTTGGAGGCGCGGGGCAGAATCGAACTGCCGATAAAGGTTTTGCAGACCTTTGCCTTACCACTTGGCGACCGCGCCCTTACACTCGAAGGATTTTTCATGATAGCACCCAACCGGGACGGAAATTCCAGCATTTTTTCCGACCGAGTGCCAGAGTTGCTGGCGCACCCGAGAGCGAAAAATCGTCGCGTTGTGCGCTCGTTTCCGATAGAATAGTTGGCTAATGGTCGCAGGGGACGCCACTCAGTCGAGTCCTCTGCCGCTTCTACAGAAAAAGCTTGCGGCGCGCTAACCGCCCCTGACGCTTTCGCATGGGCCGAGGGCAAAACGACGGTGCCGCAAGGTCATCGGACACTCTGAGGGAATGGCGGACGAACAGCAACCAAGCAGCTTAATTTTCGACGCCGCTGACGAGTACCGTCCCGAACCGCCTCCCGCACCGGAAATTCCCGCCTGGAAAGATGGCAGCATCCGCATCGGAATCCATACCTCGATCGCAGGCGATATCTCGAGCGCGCTCGAAATCGCGCAGGGACTGGGCGCGAACGCCCTGCAGGTTTTTTCATCGAGCCCACGGATGTGGACGCGCGGAGCGGCGCGGATCGCCGAGGCGGATGCATCGAGGTTCCGAGGGCGGCGAAAAGAGCTGGGACTTGGACCGCTCGTGGTCCACGACAATTATTTGATCAATCTTGCATCGGCGAATCCGGTGCTGCGGACGCGTTCGGTGCAGGCGTTTCACCAGGAGATCGTAAGGGCCGTGGCGCTCGGGGCCGACTACCTGGTGGCGCATCCGGGATGCGCGCTCGACGGCGGGATCGAGAGAGCCATCGGCGCCATCGTGCAAGGCCTGAAGCAGGCGACGCGCGGCTTGAAACTCGGCGAACTGCAGCTGCTTTTGGAGAACACCGCTGGACAGGGGAGCTCGATCGGTTCGCGATTCGAAGAGCTCGCCTCGATCCTCGACGCCTGCGGGGATCTGCCGATGGGGATATGCCTCGACACGGCGCACCTGTTCGCAGCAGGTTGGGACATCAGCACCTCAGAGGGGCTCGAAGCCACTTTGGAGGCCATCGAGCGGACCATCGGGCTTGATGCCGTGCAAGTCGTGCACGTGAACGATTCGAAGACGGCGTTCGGCTCGCGAGTGGACCGTCACCAGCATATCGGGAAAGGGAAGATCGGGTTGGAGGCATTCGGACGAATTTTGAACCATCCCTTGCTCGCGGGGCGGGCGTTCATTTTGGAGACGCCCATCGATAAGCCTGGAGATGACCGAAGAAACGTGGCGGCGCTGTGGAAGCTGATCGGGCGCGAAGTGGCGGCCAGAGGGCCGGATGGAATGAAGGCGCGGCGTGGCGCGACGAGCAAACGATCGCAGAGAAAGAGAAGAGTTCCAAAGTTAACGAAAAAGCCGAACTCGAGACCCGGGGGTAGTGAAGTTGCCTGACTACGATCCGCAGCGAATCGAAGCGAAGTGGCAGAGGATCTGGGAGGAACGGGGCGCGTTCCACGCCAGTGACGGTGATCGGTCGCGGGAGAAATACTACGTGCTCGAGATGTTGCCGTATCCTTCCGGTACGCTGCACATGGGCCACATGCGGAACTATACAATCGGCGACGCGGTGGCGCGATACAAGCAGATGCGCGGCTATAACGTGCTGCACCCGATGGGCTGGGACGCCTTCGGGCTGCCGGCGGAAAATGCCGCGATAAAAAATGGTACGCATCCGCGCGATTGGACGAATGCGAATATCCTCGAGTTCCGGCGGGTTCTGAAACGATTCGGGTTCAGTTACGACTGGCGCCGCGAAATTTCCACCTGCGATCCGGACTATTACAAGTGGAACCAGTGGCTGTTCCTGCGAATGCTGGAGAAGGGGATCGCGTTCCGGAAGAAGAGCAAGGTGAATTGGTGCCCCGACTGCGTGACGGTGCTGGCGAACGAGCAGGTAATCGACGGTTTTTGCTGGCGGCACGAGACGACGCAGGTCGAAATCAGAGAACTCGAGCAGTGGTTTTTGCGCATCACCGCGTATTCCGACCGGCTGCTTGAAGACATGGCGCAGCTTGAGGCCGGATGGCCCGAGCGCGTTCTGGTCATGCAGCGAAACTGGATCGGGAAGTCCAAAGGCGCGCTCGTTAAGTTTGATGTCGCCCGGATGGAAGGCCTGGCGCTCGAGGTCTTCACGACGCGGATCGACACGATTTACGGTGCTTCGGCCATTCTGCTTTCTGCGGAACATCCGAAGCTCAAGGCGCTACTGGAGCAGGTGCCTGGGAATTCCGGCATGGCGGCGCAGCTGAAAGCCATGGGACAGAAGAGCATGCGCGCGGCGGACATCGCCACGGCCGAAAAGGAGGGCTTCTTTACCGGACGATTCGCCGTGAATCCGTTTTCGGGCGATCATGTGCCGATCTGGGTGGCGAACTTCGTGCTGGCCGAATACGGGACCGGGGCGGTGATGTGCGTGCCGGCGCACGATCAGCGCGATTACGAATTCGCGGGAAAATACCGGCTGCCGGTGAAAATCGTCGTCGAGCGCGCGACAGGCGCGCCTCTGCGCGCCGATCGCATGGAGGAAGCGTTCACCGAACACGGGCGGCTCGTCCAGTCGGGGCCATACACGGGGCTCACCTCCGCCGAGGCTCTTGAGAAGATGGCCGCCGACGCCCAGTCGAAGGGTTTTGGCGAGGCGCAGACGACTTACCGGCTAAAGGATTGGGGCATCTCGCGCCAGCGGTACTGGGGAACGCCGATCCCGGTTGTTTACTGCCAGAAGGACGGGATCGTGCCGGTCCCGGATAACCAGCTTCCGGTGCGGCTGCCGGAGAACGTGACGATCACTGGACAGGGGCAGTCACCGCTTGCAAGCGTGCCTGAGTTCGTGAATACGAATTGTCCAAAATGCGGAGGTCATGCGCGTCGCGAGACGGATACCATGGACACATTCGTTGATTCGTCTTGGTACTTCTACCGCTACGCCGACCCGCACAACGACGCCGCACCCTTCGACAAGGAGAAGGTGCGTTACTGGTTTCCGATCGATCAATATGTTGGCGGAATCACGCATGCGATTTTGCACCTACTGTACTCGAGATTCTTCTGCAAGGTGATGCGCGATCTGGGGCTCGTGGACCATGACGAGCCGATCGCGCGGCTCTTCACCCAGGGGATGGTGCAGAAGGGCGGCGTGGCGATGTCGAAATCGCGCGGAAACGTGGTGGGCGCAATCGAGATGGCGGATAAGTACGGATGCGACACCGGAAGGATGTACACGCTGTTTGCGGCGCCGCCGGGGAAGGATTTGGAATGGAGCGAGCAGGCGATTGAGGGATCGTCACGTTTTCTGAACAGAGTCTACCGGCTGGTCGAGAAACATGCGCCGCGTCTGCACGGCGTGGCGATCGATCTGAACTCGCAGACGGATCTGAGCAAGTGCACGCCCAAGGAAAAGATCCTGGTGCGGAAGACTCATCAGGCACTCAAGCGCGTGACAAACGATTTTGAGGTGCGCTGGCACTTCAACACGTCCGTCGCCGTGATCATGGAGCTGGTGAAAGAGCTGCAGACGCAGGAACCACTCGATCGTGACGTGTCCCCGGTGATTTTGAAACGAGTGCTGACGGTGCTGGCCCTGATGCTCGCGCCGATGACCCCGCATGTTGCCGAGGAATTAGGGGAAATGCTCGCCCTGGCGGGCGGAATCGGACGGGGGAGATGGCCGGTTTACCGCGAGGATTTAACTCGCGAGGAGCAGATCGAGGTGATCATTCAGATTAACGGCAGGCTTCGCGGGAAGATTCTGGTCGAAGAAAATCTCGGCGAAGACGAGACGCTTGACCGCGCGCTGAAGGATCCGAGGATTTCCGTCCTGATCGATGGGAAGACGGTCGCCAAGACGGTGGTCGTAGTGAAGAAGCTGGTGAATATTGTGCTCCGGTAAGCGTGGGTAGCGGGGTTCGCAAAATCGGCCCCGGGCGAGCCTGTGAGGATAGGAGCTCGTCGGGCGCTTCTTGATGCCGGCCCTCGAATGAGCGCCGAGTATCCGCCCGAGAAAGGTGGGTAAGATAACCGGTGAGCATAAACACGGTAACAGCGGCGCAAACCGTGAGCACCAAGCAGGGGATCGTGGTGCTTGATTTTGGTGGGCAATACACGCAGTTGATTGCGCGCCGAATCCGCGAGCAGCAGGTTTTTTCGGCGATCCTTCCGTGCACTGCTACGGTCGAGGAAATCCAGAAATTCGAGCCAGCCGGGCTGGTCCTGTCGGGTGGCCCGAGTTCGGTGTATGACCCGGCCGCTCCGGTCTGCGACCCCCAGGTTCTGGCTCTGGGAGTGCCGGTCCTCGGAATCTGCTACGGGATGCAGTGGCTGGCGCATACGCTCGGCGGAAAAGTGGAGAGCGCGGGGCGGCGCGAATACGGACCGGCGCACCTCGACTTCGAGACGGAGTCGACGCTTTTCAAGGGGCTCTCCGGCCGACTGAAAATCTGGAATAGCCACGGGGATCATGTCGTGGGCTTGCCGCCGGGATTTCATGTGAGCGGACGGACCGACAATGCCGTCGCGGCGGTCGAGAACCCGACCAGGCGGATTTACGGCGTCGAGTTTCATCCGGAGGTAAATCACACCGATCACGGGACCACGATCCTCGAGAACTTCGTGTTCGGGATTTGCCGGGCGGAGAAGACCTGGAATCGCTCCGGGTTTGTCGCCTCGATGGTGGAGTCGATCCGGAAACAAGCGGAAGGGTCGCGGGCGATCTGCGCCTTGAGCGGGGGAGTCGATTCGGCGGTCGCCGCGGCGCTGGTGCATCGGGCGATCGGCGACCGGTTGACGAATGTATTTGTCGACAACGGGCTGTTGCGGCGAAACGAATATCAGGAGACTCTCGAACTGCTGCGCGATCGTCTGGGACTGAACGTGATCGGCGTGGAAGCGTCAGAGCGGTTCCTTGGACGGCTGGAAGGGATCACCGACCCGGAAGCAAAGCGAAAGCGCATCGGCGCAGAGTTCGTCTCCGTGTTTGTGGACCAAGCGGGCAAGCTCGTCGAGAGTGCGCAGGGATTGCCGGTGAGGTTTCTGGTACAGGGTACGCTCTATCCGGACGTGATCGAATCGGTTTCGGTGAAGGGCCCCTCGGCGGTGATCAAAACGCACCACAACGTAGGCGGGTTGCCGGCGGTCATGCCGTTCGAGCTGATCGAGCCTCTGCGGGACCTGTTCAAGGATGAAGTGCGGCAGCTTGGGCGAGAGCTTGGACTACCGGAAGAGATACTGGTCAAGCATCCGTTCCCTGGGCCAGGCCTCGCCGTGCGCGTGCTGGGTGAAGTCACGCGCGAGAAACTCCTGACGTTGCGCGGCGCCGACGCAGTTGTGGTCGAAGAAATTCGGCGGGCGGGGCTCTACGAAAAAGTATGGCAGGCGTTCGCAGTGCTGCTGCCGGTGCAGAGCGTGGGGGTGATGGGAGACGGACGGACATACGGGTACACGATTGCCGTGCGCGTGGTGGACTCGCAGGACGCCATGACGGCGGATTGGTCGCGGCTACCGCGAGAAGTACTGGAGCGGATTTCGGTGCGGATTGTGAATGAGGTGCCCGGCGTAAATCGGGTCGTCTACGATATTAGCTCGAAACCGCCGAGCACAATCGAGTGGGAGTGAGCTCTTTGCGAAACCACGTCACAAAGACGGCGACTGCCTCGGTGGACCGTCCGTTCTAACCCGGTTTCGCGGTTCCTTCGCTCGATGGTCACACGATCGCTAGAATGGATATCCGCCGAAGCAAACGGGACCGATTTCGAAAAAGGCCGCCGGGGAGTTCAGCGGCTAGCCATCTTCTGGGCCATGTAGAGCAGCAGCCGCCGGTCCCCCTCTTCAATGCGGCCCAAAAGCCGGCGGAAGCGGCCCAGATAGCGAGCCTCTTTCCCGGTACTGCCCCAGACGATGTCGTCCGCGCTTTTCCGCTTCGGGAGATTGGGGAGCTCAGGCGGCTCTTCTCCGTCGTAGAATAGCTGGTAGAGAGGAACTTCCATGGCCCGGGCCAGCTTCTCGAGGGTCTCGATTGCGGGAACGGTATGGCCGTTCTCCACGCGCGAGATATAGCAACGGAGGAGTCCGGTGCGCTTCTCGATATCGCCTTGGGAAAGTTTCTTAGTTTCGCGTAGAAGCCGAATGCGGTCTCCGATTATCATGGGCGTTATTGTTGCATGGACAAGTGGCCCCTGCAAGATTAAATTGAGGTAGGACAATACACTTCCATGGTTTCGAACGTAACCAAAACCGCATGACTAACGTCCCAAAGACTGTGGCAGCCAGCGCTTCCGCCGTTTCTGTCCCTCTCCTCCGGCGGGGCAACGAACAAGAGAGGGAACTTGTGCGGATGGCCCAAAGTGGCACAGAGGCTGCTTTCGAGGAGCTCGTCCGGCGTCACCAGCAGCGCGTTTTTGCCCTGGTGAGCGGGATCTTGCGGCGCCAGGAGGACGTCGAAGATGTCGCGCAACAGGTGTTCCTCAAGGTATTCCTCTCCCTCAGGAAGTTTGACCAGCGCGCGGCGTTTTCGACCTGGCTGTACAGAATTACGATCAACGAGTGCTGGGATTATCTGAGGAAGAAGAAGGTCCGGCCTCTCGTGTACGAGTCAGACCTCTCGGAGGAGCAAGTGTCGTGCCTCGACGGGATTGCGTCGTCGGGCCGGCCCCCGGAGGCGCCAAACGATCGCGCCGAAGCGAAACAGTTGCTCGAACGTCTGCTTGAGAAATTGTCGGAGCCAGACCGACAGCTGCTTGTGCTGAAGGAGATGCAGGGGTTTTCTGTGCAGGAACTGGCGGAGATTCTCAATCTCAACGTGAATACGGTGAAGGTGCGGTTGTTTCGTGCGCGCGGCCGCGTCATGGATGCTTATCGGCGCCGACTGGGCTTGAGCGGTCAAACGGCGACTGGTCGGGCGGCGGAAAGGAGGGTCTAAGGCCATGATTAGGGAAATGGACTTCAGGGATTCAGCGTGCCGGGGCTATGAGGCGCTGCTCGAAGATTATCTCGCGAGGGAGCTAACCGGCTCCGAGGCGAGGATGACGGCCGAACATTTGGAGAGTTGCGCGGGCTGCCGCCTGGCATTGGAGGACGCCGCGGCGAGCATTCCGTTGCTGCGGGTGGCAGGCACGTTGCTCGACGAGGTTCCCTACCCGAGCCCGGGATTTG
>DATMRE010000172.1:0-4913 GCA_035566475.1 Verrucomicrobiia bacterium
CCGGCCGACGCGCGTCGAATGTGGCGCCGTCTTCACCAGTTCGGGATTCGTTTCGGCCTCGAAAGCGATCGAGCGCATGGCATCGATGAACATGTCGCACTCCTCTTTTGATTCCGACTCGGTCGGCTCGATCATCATGGCTCCGGGAACAATCAACGGGAATGCGGTGGTGTAGGGATGGAAGCCGTAGTCGATGAGGCGCTTGGCAATGTCCATGGTGGTCACCCCGTGCTTCTTCTGCCGCGCGTCGCTGAAAACGACTTCGTGCAGAGAGGGCAGATTGTAGGGCAGGTCGAAATCATCTTCGAGGTTCTTGCGGATGTAATTCGCGTTGAGCACGGCGTCTTCGGTCGCCCGGCGGATGCCGGGACCGTAAGCCAGCGTGTACGCAAGCGCGCGGAGCAGTACCCCGAAGCTTCCGCAATACGCACGCACGCGGCCCACAGACTGTGGGCGATTTTGATCGAGCGCGTACCGGCCGTCTTGCTTCTGAACGACGACAGGTATCGGCAAGAAGGGCTCGAGGATCTTCTTTGCCACGACGGGCCCGGCGCCCGGGCCGCCGCCGCCGTGAGGCGTTGAAAATGTCTTGTGCAAATTCAGGTGCAGGACGTCGACTCCGAAATCACCGGGACGCGTGATGCCGGCAAGAGCGTTCATGTTGGCGCCGTCCATATAGAGCAGGGCCCCGCGTTCATGAAGGATCGAGGCGATTTCAGCGATGCGCTCTTCGAAGGCGCCGAGCGTGCTGGGATTTGTCACCATCAAGGCAGCGACGTCCTCCGTGGTGGATTTGCGTAAATGGTCCGCGTCGATCTGGCCGCGGGCGCTCGACTTGATGTTCTGAACTTCGTAACCGGCAATGACGACCGAGGCTGGATTTGTTCCGTGCGCTGAATCCGGGATTAGAACTTTCTTGCGCGGATTGCCCTGGCTCTGTAGATACGCGCGGATCATCAGCAAGCCCGTTAGTTCGCCTTGCGCACCGGCGGCAGGCTGCAGCGTGACGACGTCCATCCCGGTAATGGCAAGCAAGCATTTCTGGAGATCGTAAAGAATGCGGAGGCAGCCCTGCGCAACTTCAGCCGGTTGCTGGGGATGCTCGCTCGCCAGGCCGTCCAGCCTGGCGACATATTCATTCACCCGCGGATTGTACTTCATCGTGCAAGAGCCGAGCGGATACATCCCCAGATCAATCGCATAGTTCCAGGTAGAGAGTCGCGTGAAATGGCGAATCACCTCGATTTCGCTCACTTCGGGGAACCCCGCGACGGCGTCACGCACAAAGTCGCGCCCGAGCGCCGCGACCGGATCCACCGCCGGGACATCGAGGGGAGGGAGCTCGATCCCGCGTTTTCCCGGGGCGGACTTCTCGAAGATAAGTCCTTCGGTTTGGTTGACATGGCGACGCGCCTTGCGAATCGTGTTCGCCGGCGCTTCGGTTTCCGTGGACCTTGAGTTCAAAGAAGGCTCCTTAGAGTGGCGTCTCGAGAACCCGTCGGATGGCGGTGGCCAAGCGCTCGATTTCCGCGCGCGGCGTCACTTCCGTGACACAGACCAGGCCTCGCTTCGTCAATTCGTGATAATGGGTGCCGAGCGGCAGCGGGCCGATGATTTTTTCTCGCAGCAGGGCGGCATTGATCAATTTCACCGAACGGGGAAACTCGAGCACGAACTCATTAAAGATTGCGCCGGAAAAAACACGGCGCACGCCGGGAATTTTCTCGAGTTCGGCTCGGGCGAAACGAGCCTTGGCGAGATTCTGAAGGGCCAGCTCGCGTAATCCTTCTTTTCCGAGCAGGCACAGATGAATCGTTGCCGCCAGTGCGTACAGTGCTTCGTTCGTGCAGATGTTCGACGTGGCCTTCTCGCGGCGAATGTGCTGCTCCCGGGTGGCCAGCGTCAGAACGAAGCCACGGTGGCCGTTCGCATCGGTGGTCTGGCCCGCGAGGCGGCCCGGCATCTGGCGAACGAATTTCTCGTGCGTGGCGATGACGCCCACGAAGGGTCCGCCGTAGCTCGGCGGGATACCGAACGATTGCGCTTCGATCGCCACAATGTCAGCTTCGGCCGGCGGCCGGACGATTCCGAGCGAAGCGGCTTCGGCGAGAGTTGTGACGAGCAAAGCTCCGGAAGCATGCGCCAGCTCGGCGAGCGAAGGCAATTCCTCGAGCACGCCGAAGAAGTTCGGCGACTGAACGACGACTGCGGCCGCGTTCGCAAGCCCCGCTTTGCTCAGTGCAGCGACGTCGACCTGCCCCGAACTGGTGTAAGCGATCTCCTCGACTTGCAAGTCGAGGTTTTTCGCGTAGGTGCAGAGGACCTGGCGATATTCGGGATGCACCGAGCGTGCGACGAGCATGCGCTGGCGCCCGGTGAGCCGCTCGGCCATGAGCACGGCCTCGGTGAGCGCCGTTGAGCCGTCGTACATCGAAGCGTTGGCCACTTCCTGTCCGGTCAGCTGGCACATCAGAGTTTGGAACTCGAAGATCGCTGTGAGTGTGCCCTGCGAGATTTCCGCCTGGTACGGGGTATACGAGGTGAGAAATTCGCCGCGCTGGATGAGCGCGTCGGTGACGACCGAGCGTAGGTGTTGATAGACTCCGGCTCCGAGAAACGACGTGTAGCCTTGCGAGGTCTCTTCGGCGCGCGCCCGAAAATATTGGATGATCTCCATCTCGGAAAGTGGTCCGGGCAGTGGAAGGGGCTCGCGCAAGCGAAATCTCGCCGGGATGGACTCGAATAGTTCATCGACGGTTTCGGCCCCGATTGCACCCAACATTTCCTGGCGTTCCGATGGACTCTTGGGAAGGTAGCGCATCAGGCCGAGTGTTCCTTGGCCTGCGCGGCGATATAGGCCTGGTAGGCGGCGGCATCCATCAGATGGGCGACTTCTTGCGGATCGCTCAGGCGGATCTTCACGAGCCATGCGGACCCATGCGGGTCGAGATTCAGCTTCTCGGGAGAATCCACCAGAGCAGAATTAATTTCCGTGATTTCTCCCGATACGGGAGTGAAGATTTCGCTAACGGCCTTTACCGATTCAACCGTGCCGAACGACTCACCCGATTTGAGCTGCGCTCCGACTCGGGGCAACTCGACAAAAACGACGTCGCCGAGTTCGTGCTGGGCGTAGTCGGTGATTCCGACGGTTCCTGTCGAGCCTTCGACCTTGATCCATTCGTGATCTTTTGTATAGCGATAGTCGGATGGGTACATGGGCGCTCCCTCTGGGATTTTCCATCTATCGGGGCCGCTTGTAAAACGGCAGAGCAACAAGGCGCGCCGGAGCCGCTTGGCCGCGAACACCGATTTCGACCTCCGCCCCGACACTGCTCGATGCAGGCGGGACGTATGCCATTCCGATATTCTTTTTCAAAAAAGGCGCCGGCCCGCCGCTGGTGACGCGTCCTGCTTGCTGACCGGCAATCAGCACCGGATATCCATCGCGGCCAATTCGCCGGTCAAGCATTTCAAATCCCGCTAGCTGCCGTCTGAGGCCCGCCTGCACTTGTTCAACCAGCGATGCGCTTCCGAGAAATCGGCCCTTGTCAAGCTTGCAGATCCAGCCAAGTCCGGCTTCAAACGGCGTCGTGGTTTCGTCGATCTCGTGCCCGTAGAGGCACATGCCCGCTTCGAGTCGCAGCGTGTTCCGAGCGCCTAGTCCGCAGGGGATGAGTCCGAACGGCTCGCCAGCCTGCAGGAGCTTGTTCCATAGCCGATCCGAGAATTCCGGATCGAAGTAAATTTCAAACCCGTCCTCTCCCGTGTAGCCGGTCCGAGCGATCAGGCAAGCGACGCCAGCCACCTTGCCAAACACAAAATGGTAATAGCGGATGGGATCGAGCGCAACCGGCGTGAAGGGCTGTAGGATCTGCTTCGCGCGCGGACCCTGGATGGCGAGTTGCGAGTAACGCGGACCCGCATTTTCCACTTCCGCTTCGCACTTGTTCTGCGAGACGATGTGATCGAAATCGCGGTCCTGATTGCTCGCGTTGACGCAGAGCAGGTAGTGCGTGTCGGAGATTTTGTGGACCAGGAGGTCGTCGAGAAAGGTACCGCGTTCGGTCATGAGCCCGGAATAGAGTGCTTGGCCGACGGCCAATTTTGCCGCCCGGTTGCAGGTGACCCACTCGACCAGATCAAGAGCCTGGGGGCCCCGGATTTCGATTTCGCCCATGTGGCTCACGTCGAACAGGCCCGCGCGCGTGCGAACCGCCTCATGCTCGGAGAGAATGCCGGAGTATTCAAGCGGCATTTCCCAGCCGCCGAAATTGACCATCTTGGCGCCCAGGCCGCGGTGCAGAGCATGGAGAGCTGTTTTTCGGAGTGGAGCGGCGGCCGGCGAGAGCACGGAGAATATCTTAGCATTTACCTCAAAGAAGCAAGCATGCGTGTTTATGGCGCCAGAAATGTCGGGGTGCCCCGAGCCACGGCAAGGGGGGCGGGCAGGCCGCTTGCATGTGCTCTATAACGCCCGATCTGCCGAGGACCGTTGTGCGGAGGACAAACTGCGAGGCGAGTTACTTGTCGGGCGGCAGAGCATGTCCTACTATGGAGTCGAGGCGAAGCCAGACCCGAAGGACAGACCGATTGACGACCGTCTGTTTGCAATGCGATAAACCAGAGTCTACGTGCAGTTGCGACAAGTACTGCGCGTTTTGCCAGTCGCAATTCCACATCCGGCTGTGTGTGGATGGTCTGTACTATTGTCCGGATTGCCGAGAGGCCTGCGACGTGCAAGTCGCCGAAGCAGATGAACACTGACGCGGCACGGATCGAATGCACGCTCGACAATGACGCCCGACTGATCCTTGCCGTTGGCACGGTGGTCGGTCATACCGCCGAGCGTGCGGGGCTGTCCGAACAAGTGCAGCAGTGCCTGGCGGCCGCGGCCGTTCAGGCCTGCCATG
>DATMRE010000173.1:0-5068 GCA_035566475.1 Verrucomicrobiia bacterium
GCCACGGACGAGAAGCCGGAAGCGGAGCTCGGCGAGCGAGCATCGAGGCTGCGCCGGGCCGGTGTGAAACTCGTACTCGGTCCGCATCCGCCGGCCGCGTTTCTCGAGCAGGATTTGATCGTCGTGAGCCCTGGCGTGCCGGCCAATCTGCCGGCGCTCGAGCTGGCGCGGGCCGGCGGGATTCCCGTGTGGAGCGAAATCGAACTGGCCTGGCGCTTTCTTCGCGGCAAGGTCGTGGCCATCACCGGCTCGAATGGCAAGACGACGACAACATCCCTGGTCGCACACATCCTAAAGACGGCCGGGATCGGGACGCTCGTCGGCGGCAACATCGGCGTCCCGCTTGCTTCGCTCGTTGAGTTCTCGACGGATCGAACCGTCACCGTCGCCGAGATCAGCAGCTTTCAGCTCGAGACGATTTCTCTCTTCCGGCCGGAGATCGGAGTCGTTCTGAACCTCTCGCCCGACCATCTCGACCGCCATCGGTCGTTCGAGGATTACGCGCGAGTGAAGATGCGCATATTTGAGAACCAGCTCGAGAGGGACGCGGCCGTGCTCAATGCCGATGATCTCGAACTGAACTCTCGGATGCCCTCGCGCCCGCGCCTGTTCTGGTTCAGCCGGCGAAAGCGGGTTACCCAAGGTGCGTTCGTTTGTGGCGACCAGCTGATGGTTCAGATCGACGGCACGGAGGTGGCCATCGCGCGCCGCGACGAAGTCCCGCTGCGCGGCGACCACAACGTCGAGAACGTTCTGGCCGCAATCGCCGCCTCATACCTTGCCGGTGCCGAGCCGGCCGCCATTCGGTGCGGCGTGAAGACCTTCGGAGGAGTCGAACATCGGCTCGAGTTCGTGGCCGACATCGGTGGTGTGAAGTTCTACAACGATTCGAAGGCCACGAACGTCGATGCCGCACTCAAGGCCGTCGAAGCCTTCCCCGGGCCGCTCGTCGTCATCCTCGGCGGCAAGGACAAAGGCAGTCCCTATACGGTTCTGCGCGAGCCGCTCAGCCGGCTCGCCCGGCTCGTCGTTCTGATCGGCTCCGCCGCGGGGACGATCGCCTCCGATCTCGGCCCTGGCGTGCCGGTCGAGCAGGCGGGAACGCTCGAGCGGGCCGTGCGATCCTCGCTCGAGCGGGCCAAGCCGGGAGATGTGGTCCTGCTTTCTCCCGCTTGCTCAAGCTTCGACCAATTCGAGAATTACGAGCATCGCGGGCGCGTTTTCAAGGAACTCGTCCGGACGCTCGCGAGCCAGCCGCGCCAGGCGAGCGACGGGGAACGAGCCGGGGGTATCGACGGTGCCGCGTAGCCTCGAACCCGATCCGAAGCTGTTCGGCGCGACGGCTGCTCTTTGTTTCATCGGCGCCGTGATGGTCTTCAGCGCGTCGGCGATGACCGCGCGAGAGGAGTATGGCAACGGATACACATTCTTGCTCCGCCAGTTGCTCTGGATCTCTCTCGGGGTCGCCGGGATGTTCGCGTTCATGAATACCGACTACCGGAAACTTCGCCAGCCGGGCGTGATTTTCACGGCCCTGTCGGTCGCGCTCGTGCTGCTATTCGCCGTGTTTTTCCTGGACCGCTCGCACCAAACGCATCGATGGATTCGGGTGGGGCCGCTCAGCCTGCAGCCTTCCGAGCTTGCGAAACTTGTGGTGGTCTTCTATCTGGCGTGGTTTCTCGAGATCCGCCGCACGCGGCGAGGGCTCGGCGTGAACGATCCCGTCAGGACTCTCGCACCCTTGGTCGGGTCGGTTTTGGTCGTGGTGGTCCTGGTCCTTGCTGAACCGGACATGGGCACGGCCTGCATGATTTCACTGATCGCCTTCGTCATGCTCTTCGTCTCCGGCCTCTCGCTTCGATACATCGTAGCGACGGCCGCGGCCGCGCTGCCGACGGCTTATCTTCTGATTGTTCGCGTACCGTACCGCTTCCAGCGAGTCCAGACATTCTTCTCTCCGGGCTCGGACCCTCAGGGCCACGGCTTCCAATTGCTGCAATCACTGATCGCCGTCGGCTCGGGCGGGTTCACCGGGGTCGGATTGATGGAGAGCCGACAGAAGCTGTTCTTTCTCCCCGAGGCCCACACGGACTTCATTTTTGCCGTGATCTGCGAGGAGCTGGGGTTTCTAGGTGCGGCGATCGTGCTTTCCCTGTTCGCCGTCTATGGCTGGCGCGGGTTTGAGGCGGCCATGAAGGCACCCGATCATTTCGGGCGGCTCCTGGGAGTTGGAATCACGACGATGGTCGTCGGGCAGGCGCTCGTCAATCTGAGCGTCGTACTCGGACTCATGCCCACCAAGGGCATCCCGCTGCCTTTCATCAGCTACGGAGGATCGAGCCTGGTCGGAATGTTGTTGGCGACCGGCGTGCTATTGAACATCAGCCAGCACGCGGATGAGATGTGAAGGCGGGTGGGCTCAACTTGTTGATCGCGGGAGGCGGTACCGGGGGGCACGTTTTCCCGGCGCTGGCCGTTGCGCAGGAGTGGCTCGGACGGGGGGGCACGGGGGCCGCCGAGGAAGCCGTCGGGGGAGGAGAACGACGCGTCGTGCTGGTCGGAACCGAGCGCGGTTTGGAAGCGAAGCTGGTACCCCAGGCGGGCCTGCCGCTTGAATTGATTCGAGTGGCGGGCCTCAAGGGTATGGGTGCCAGAAAAGCCCTGCACAATGCCGCCATGCTCCCGGCGGGCTTCTGGGACTCGGAGAGAATCTTGCATCGCCACCGCTTCAATGCGGCCCTCGGCGTCGGCGGGTATGCATCCGGGCCGATGATCCTCGTGGCCCTGATGCACAGGATTCCCTCGGTTGTATTTGAGCCCAATGTCGAACCGGGGTTCACAAACCGCGTGCTCGGGGGGATGGCCACGCGCATTGCTGTGGCGCACCAGGAGACGGCGGTGCGCTTCGGCGCGAAGGCCATTGTCACCGGCTGCCCAGTGCGCAAGGAGTTTTTCAGCATCGCGGCCCAGGATCACCGTGCGCCTTTCCAGCTACTCATCACCGGAGGGAGCCGGGGGGCGCTGCCGATCAATCGGGCGGTCGTTGACTCGCTTGACCGCCTGGCCGCCCGAAAAGACCAGCTTTTCGTCGTGCATCAGACCGGGGAACGCGACTATAATGCGGTTCGCGTGGCCTATGCTCGGCGCGAATTTCATGCTGAGGTCGTACCCTTCATCGAGAATATGGCGGAGCGATTTGCCCAGGCTGACCTGATCGTCTGCCGCTCGGGTGCGATCACTGTCGCGGAGGTCTCTGCCGCCGGACGCGCCGCCATCTTCATCCCCTTCGGCGCGGCCACAGATGCGCACCAAATGCGCAATGCCGCGGCCATGCAAGACGCCGGCGCGGCGCGCCTCGTCACACAGGACCAGCTGACGCCCGAGCGTCTCTCGACAGAGATTTTTTCTCTTCTGGATGCGCCGGGGAGAATCAGTGAGATGGAATCTCGCGCACGCCGCCTGGCCCGTCCCCGCGCGATCGAGGACATTGTGGAATTGCTCGAACGGGTGGCCCGGCCATGAACGGCACGTTCCGAAATTTCCAGCGTATTCACCTGGTCGGCATCGGAGGGAGCGGGATGAGCGGCATCGCCGAGGTCCTGCTTTCGAGCGGCTACGCGGTTTCGGGCTCGGACCTGAGGCAGTCACCGGCGACCGAACGCCTGCGAAGGCTCGGCGCAACGATTCACCAAGGCCACCAGCGCGAAAACGTCCACGGCGCGCACGTGCTCGTCATCTCCGCGGCCGTCTCGTCCGAGAATGCCGAAGTCCTCGAAGCCCAGCGGCTGAAGATCCCCGTCATCCCCCGTGCCGAAATGCTGGCCGAGCTGATGCGCTTGAAATACGGCATCGCGGTGGCGGGCGCCCACGGAAAAACGACGACCACGTCGATGGTCGCATCCGTGCTGGCCGCCGCCGGTCTTGATCCGACCTTCGTTGTTGGCGGGCGGGTCAATCAGGCAGGCGCGAACGCGCGTCTGGGCCAGGGCGAATACATGGTTGTCGAGGCCGACGAGAGCGACCGGTCGTTTCTTCTGCTTGCGCCGGTGATCGCGGTCGTGACCACGATAGATCGCGAACACCTCGACCAGTACGGCTCGCTTGAGGAAATTCAGGATACGTTTGTCCAGTTCGTGAACCACGTGCCATTCCACGGCGAGGTCGTCCTGAGCCTCGATGAGCCGAACGTGCAGGCCATTGTTCCGTTCGTGAAGCGGCCCATCATGACCTACGGCATCTCGAGTCAGGCTGATCTGGTCATCACCGACGTGAAGCTGCACGGCCTCTCGAGTGAGTTTCGCCTGAAATTTCACGGCGACGATCTGGGAGTTTTCGGTCTGCCTTCTCCGCCGGGCCTTCACAATGTGCGCAACGCCGCGGCTGCCGCGGCCGTGGGTCTCGCGCTCAATGTCCCCGGGGACTTGATCCGTCGAGGCCTTGAGACGTTTTCCGGTGTCGACCGGCGGTTTGAGATCCGGGGGACGCACGGAGGCGTGACGCTGATCGATGATTACGGCCACCACCCTGCGGAGATACGGGCCACGCTCGAGGCGGCGCGCGGCTGCGGTTACAACCGGCTGCTCGTGCTGTTCCAGCCGCATCGCTACACGCGCACGCGATTTCTGTGGGAGGACTTCCGGCGCTCCTTCAACCAGGCCGACATCCTGGTCATGACCGAAATTTACCCGGCCAACGAGCCGGCGATCGAGGGAATTACGGGCGAGCGGCTGGCCGAGGCGATCGGCTCGGCGGGCCACAAGAGGGTCGTGTGGTTGAGCACCCTGCACGCGGGCCTGGCATACCTGCTGCGGGAAGCTCGCCCTGGCGACGCGATCCTGACGATTGGCGCCGGAAGCGTTGGGCGGGTGCTCGATCAACTCGCGCCGCCGCTGGAATCAAGGGTGCCTGGCTGGCATGCGGATTAACGAAAAGGCCTCGAAGCGGTTAGAAGAGCTGGGAGTCGAGTTACGAAGGGATGTGTCGCTTGGCGAACAGACGTCGCTTAGAATTGGGGGCACAACCGATGAACTCCTGCTCGGGCGCCAGGAAACGATTCCGGAGGTGATGC
>DATMRE010000174.1:0-5195 GCA_035566475.1 Verrucomicrobiia bacterium
TGTCGACGCCGCCGGCCTCCTGGATTGCATCTACTGGCGCCAAAGCGACCCGGAAGGGCTGAAGCTCTATCTGTCACTGGCCAGCAGCAAGGATCCGCGCGACGAGCTGCTGCGCCGGTATTTGAAAATCAACGGCAGCCGCTTCGACCTGATCGACGACGACAAGCCGTTCGTCGGTCGCCAGCCGATGCCGCCGGGTCGCGGCTTCTATCCGGAAGGTCTGACGCGCGAGCAGGTCGAATCCTACGTTCGAGCGCATTCCGGTGAAAACGGTCCTTCGATTCCAGTCGGGGGCGGACCCAAAAATCCGCTCTACAGTCCCTTCACGATGATTGTGGGCAAGAACCCGGCGCTCGAAGCCGTTCCCTACCACGTCGCCTTTCGCGAGTTCCTTTCGCCGATGGCCGCGGATCTTCGCGAGGCGGCAGCACTGAGCGACGACCCGGCATTTCGAACGTTCCTCGGCCTCCGCGCCGACGCACTGCTCACCGACGACTACTACGCGAGCGACATCGCCTGGCTCGACCTCCAGAATCCGAAATTCGACCTCATCTTCGCCCCGTACGAAACGTACCTCGATTCGCTGCTCGGCATAAAGACCTCCTACGGCGCATCGGTGATGATTCGCAACGAGCGAGAGAGCCAGAGGCTCGCCGTCTTCCAGAAATACATCCCCGACTTGCAGGAATCGCTTCCGCTCGCTCGCGAAGATCTCCCTTCGAAGCGCGGTAAGCAATCTCCCATGGAGGTGATGGATGGAATCTATCGTTCGGGCGACCTGCTGCACGGCTATCAGGCGGTCGCCGACAATCTCCCGAACGATCCCCGCATCCACGAGAAAAAGGGGTCGAAGAAAATCTTCTGGAAAAATTTCATGGATGCGCGCGTCGACTACATCATTCTGCCGCTGGCCCGCCGCTCCATGCGGTCCGACCAGGCGGCCCTGGCGAGCGGCGAAGGCTACCTCACCGACACGCTGATGCACGAGATCTCGCACGGGCTCGGACCCGCGTACGCCCGTACCTCGCACGGACGGGTGGATATCCGCGAGGCCATCGGCCCCGCATATTCCGGCCTGGAAGAAGCCAAGGCCGACGTCGTCGGAGAATTGGGTCTAAAATGGCTCGTCGATCACGGCGCGTATCCGCAGGCGAAGCAGGAGATCGTCTACGCCTCCTACGTCGCCGGCATTTTCCGCACGGTCCGCTTCGGGATCGCCGAGGCCCACGGCGCCGCGGAGATGATGGAGTTCAACTATCTTTCCGAGCAGCGAGCGGTTCACCGCAATCGCGCGACAGGACTCTACGAAATTGACTTCGAGCGCATGCCCGCGGCGATTGCGTCGCTTGCCAAGGAGTTGCTCGAGCAGGAAGCCACCGGGGACCGCGCGCGCACGGAAGCTTGGTTTAAAAAATACGCGGTGATGCCGCCCGATCTGTTAACGCTGCTCGCCGCGGCTTCCGACATCCCCGTGGACGTCGACCCGGACTTCGATTTCCACCCGCCGCTGCGATGAAAGTAACCGACGTCCCGCTCGCGCGCCGCCCGTCGTATCTCGGCGCTCCGAACCGGCCGAGTGAGCGAGAGATCTCCCCTCAGAGAATGGATTCGATCTCGGCATCCACCGAAACGTGGGTCTGCGGAAATCCGTTGATCTGAAAATTCGCTCCGGCTGCGCAGGCAAAATGAAAGAACCGGCTGATGTGGTAGTCCTCGTCGAGGGAGCCGAAGACGTCTTCAATCTCCTCGCGGGAAAGTGCGAGTTCGGTAAGGGGCACGGAGCGCCCGTAGCCGCCCGCCGCGGCCAGATATTTTTGGATGATCTCCTTTAGCTCCATTCTCATATCCAGACGTAGGCGCCCGCTTCGCCGTATGGAAGATTCATGTAGAACAGGTTCGCCTCTTCAATCTGCTCGAAGGCATCGCACAGGTGACGCGCACCGTGCACGGCGCAGAACGATTCGCCGCAGGCTGAGCCGATCTGTTCGACTTCGTCGAGATCCCCGACTTGCTGGCGCGAGAACCATAGCCAGTTTGCCCGCTCCGCGCATTGCGCACAAGCCCTCCCATCCTGTAAGAGCCTCTTCTCAATCGCCGCCCGAACCCCAGGAGCGAGTCCCGCAGCCTGAAAGTCGGGCGTGGCGACGAAGAAATACTGTGTGAAAATATCCGGGTCCGGCTCGAAAGCCACGACCCGTCCCGTATACGCCTGCAGTTCTTCGCGCACCGTCCCCGTCAAGCAATCGCGGCAAAGCGAAACTTCAGGCCGCAGCGGCTCGCGTCTAACCGCACTCTTGCCGCGCAGGTAGAGCGTGTCCGGCAGGAGTGTCGCGATCCAAGTGGATTCACGGTCCAAATGAATGCACTCGGCCGGCGAGCCTTTCAGCCAAGCCCACCAATTGCGGCTGCGGGGTAAGAACCGAATCCCGGGATAGGCGGCTGCATGCGAGAGAATCGCCATGTTCTTGCTCAACCCTCAACTCTAATCTACGGTCGCAGCCGACCTGGTGCGCTCGTGGCGCACTGTGCGACATGAAAATGAACTTCCGCCCGGCACCCGGTTGACGCATCAGTCTGTGATACAAGCATCGGAGGAAGGCGATTGCTTGAAGGTCGGGACTTTCTGAGATCCCGCATTGCAGACTGACCGGTAAAAGGTACCACCTTTTGTCGCACCCAGAAAATCGCAAGGACGCATAGCAGAAGGGGATCCGGATTGCCCCCGTTGCCCCCCCGGCGCAGTCTTGCGTTCCAGGGGTAGCGCAGACTATACTGGGGTCGCTACCAGACAGGTCGCATGTCCCAGTGGGCGCGAGCCCACTTTTTTGTTGGGGGCGAGAAGAGCGCCGGGGCAGAGGAATCCTTGGCGGGAATAAACATCGCCGATAGAACAGAATGGACCTTGAACAGATTCGACAAGCGGCCGAGCGGGTGGCGCGCTCGCTCGGTCTCGAGGTATTCGACGTCGAGTGGAAGATAGGCAAACAGCGGCTCCTGCGGGTCTACATTGACCGACTGCCGGGACCGGCAAATCCCGGGGGGTTGGGCGTGACGCATAACGATTGCGAGCGCGTGAGCGAGCAGTTGAGCGTGATCCTGGATGTCGAGGACCTTGTGCCAGGGCCAAGCTACGTACTTGAAATCAGCTCGCCGGGGCTTGATCGAAAACTGATCAAGCCGGCCGACTACGAGCGTTTTGTCGGTCGACTGGCGAAGGTCTGGCTGAATGAGCCGGTTGAGAATCAGAACTATCTCGAGGGGCGACTGGCGGGTTACGTGGACGGCACCGTGAAGCTGACCCTCAGGGATCGCGAAATCGCGGTGCCGTATGTCGGGATTAAGAAGGCGAATCTGGTGGTTGAACTCTAGTGCTGAAGGCCGAGGCCCAGCGCTCGAACTCCGAGGGAGAAACGCACATGGCGAGTCTGCTGTTCCAGACAATCGAGCAGATCAGCCGGGAAAAACATATTGAGCCCGAGATCATCGTTGCGGCCATTGAGGACGCCATGGTGGTGGCGGCGCGGAAGTATTACCGTACGGAGGAAGATCTCCGCTCGAGGTTCAATCCAGATACCGGCCAGGTGGACGTGTATTCGGTGCACACGGTGGTCGAGGACGTGGCCGACCCACTGCGCGAAATTTCGCTCACCGAGGCCCGCAAGCACAACCCAACGATCGAACTGGGCGGTGAAATTACCGAGCCGAAGCCGACCGACGTGCTCGGAAGGATCGCAGCGCAGACGGCCAAGCAGGTGATCTTGCAGAAGGTGCGTGAGGCCGAACGCGACACCATCTACAATGAATTTCATACCCGTGTCGGCGAGCTCGTGAACAGCATCGCGAAGCGCATGGAGGGCCCGGACATGATCGTGGACCTGGGCCGGACCGAAGCGCGGTTGCCGAAGCGCGAGCAATCGCGGCTTGAGGCCTACAACGTCGGAGACCGGCTGCGGGTCACCATCCGCGCCGTCGAGCGCGCTGCCAAAGGCCCGCAAGTCATCGTCTCGCGCGCCGATCCGGCACTGGTCCAGAGGCTCTTCGAAATGGAGGTGCCGGAAATTTACGACGGAACAGTGCAGATCCGCGCCGTCGCGCGCGAGGCGGGTGAGCGCACGAAAATCGCGGTCGAGAGCCGCGACAAGGACGTAGACCCGGTGGGCGCGTGCGTGGGGATGAAGGGGATGCGCGTGCAATCCTTCATTCGCGAGCTGCGCGGCGAGAAGATCGACATCATTCCCTATAGCGAAGAAACCGTCGCGTTCGCGCAGAAAGCGCTCAGCCCGGCGAAGGTAACTCGCGTACAGATCGTCGATCCGGAGGAAAAGCGGCTCGAAGTGATCGTCGAGGATACTCAGCTATCGCTGGCCATCGGCAAGAAGGGGCAGAACGTGCGCCTGGCGAGTAAGCTGATCGGCTGGAACATTGACATCAAGAGCGAGGAAGAGAAGCGGCGGGAGATCGAGGCGCAAATGGCCGCGCTGACGGCCCCGGGTACGTCACTTTCCGAGCTGACCGGCGTTGGACCGAAGACGATCGAGAAGCTCGAAGCAGCCGGTATTACCTCGATCGAGAAGCTCGCGGACATGACACCTGAACAGCTCGTTGAAATTCCGGGCATCGGCGAGAAAATGGTCGAGAAGATTCACCAGTCCGTGGCCGCCTATTTCGAACCACTCGAGGCGCAGGCGACCGCGCCCGCCGAGGGCGAGGCGGAGGTGATGGCGGAAGCAACGGCCGAGGCTCGAGCGTCGAGCGAGGCGGAACTCGGGGCGGAAGAAACCGCCGAGGCTCGAGCGTCGAGCGAGGCGGAACTCGGGGCGGAAGAGACGGCCGAGACTCGAGCGTCGAGCGAGGAATCAGCATCGCCCGAGGCGCCGCCGTCGATTGAACCCGCCGAAGGATCCGAAACCGGCGATACAGGGTTTGCCGAGACGTCGGAAGCAGAACGTACAGCAACAACCGAGGGGCCCGGGTCTTCCGAGAACGAGGAAGCTCCCACTCCGGAGGAAGCAGCTGAGAAGCAGAAGCCCGTCTGAATCGAACGGTTCGGATTGACCCAAAAGCGTTGGATTGTCGCAAAAGAGGACTGAACGTCTGAGAGATAGAGGCTGATGGCAGAGCAAATCCGCATTAACGAACTCGCTCGAGAACTCGAAATCAAGGCCAAGGTCCTGATCGAGTACCTGCCCGAGATC
>DATMRE010000175.1:0-19485 GCA_035566475.1 Verrucomicrobiia bacterium
GCGTGCACGACCGCGTCGCCACCGTCGCCGACGCCCAGCGCCGTGTCCGGAACATGCGCAACCACACGGCAACGCACCTGATGCACGGGGCGCTGCGCAACGTTCTAGGCCCGCACGTCAAGCAGGCGGGCTCACTCGTGGCTCCGGATCACCTGCGCTTCGATTTTTCGCACTTCGCCGCCGTCGATTCAAGCGAGCTCTCGGACATCGAGCAGCAAGTGAACGACGAAATCCTCCGCAATCTCGAACTCCGCACCGACATCATGAACATTGACGACGCCCTCGCCTCGGGCGCGCTCGCATTTTTCGCCGACAAATACCCCGAGCAGAATGTCCGCGTGGTCACCATTCCCGATCCATCCTGCGAGGGCGGTTTCTATTCGAAGGAACTTTGTGGCGGCACGCATGTCGGCCGCACTGGCGAAATCGGCATATTCAAGATTCTCGCCGAACAGTCGACTGCTGCGGGTATTCGCCGGATCGAGGCCATCTCGGGCGACCGCGCACTGGCCGAGTACCAGCGCGCGCTTTCATCGCTCCGCACCGCTGCCGGTCTGCTGAATGTCGGGGAAAGCGAACTGGTCGTCGCAGTCGAGCGCCAAATCGAGGCCGTCAAGCAGCTTGAGCGGCAGTTGGAGATGCTAAAACGCAAGGCGGCAGGCTCGGAAGCCCAAGAACTGCTGGAAAAAACTCGCGAGGTTAAGGGCGTCCGCGTGCTCGCAGCGCGGGTCACCGGGTTCGACCGCGAAGCCCTCCGCCAGCTGGTCGATGTGCTGCGCGGGAAGCTCGGGTCAGGCGTGGTCGTATTAGCCACTGCCGAAGACGGCAAGGTTGCTCTAATCACGGCAGTTACGAAAGATCTCACGTCGCGTCTCCACGCCGGTAAGATCGCTCAAGAACTGGCCAAGCTCGTAGGCGGCTCGGGCGGCGGAAGGGCCGATTTGGCGGAGGCTGGCGGAAAAGACACATCGAGCATAGAAAAGGCCATCAGTCACGTATACCCCCTTCTAGACGGCTTGTTATAATTTCTAGCGCCCCAAACTGTAAGCCCGGGCGCTTCCCCTTTCTGAGCGGATTTCTTGCCGTGTGCCTGGGGCGCTCTTCGTGTCGAAGCAGAGTGTTCCGCATTCCCCGAGACTATGACCAGGAACGTCATGGCCGCCGTAATCCTCGCAGCGGGAGCGCTGGCCGCACCGGCTCGCGCGCAAATCGCACCCAACATAGATGACCGCGGCAAGCTGGTCTACACGAACGAGGATTCCCCGACGACGCGTCATGGGAGTATGATGAGTCATTCGCCCGGCGCCCCGCAGGCCACGAGCGTTGCTTCGACGCCGGCCTCCGAGCGGTCCGCTACCCGGTCCGATGACCGGCTGGATCGCATCGTGCGTGCGGCAGCCGAACGGCACAAGGTGGATCCGGCGCTGGTCAAGGCCGTGATCGACACCGAATCGGGGTGGAATTCGCTGGCGGTTTCAAGCAAGGGAGCCGTGGGACTGATGCAGTTAATTCCTGGGACTGCGGAACGATACGGCGTTGGCAATCCGTTCGATGCGGCCGAGAATGTAGAGGGCGGGACGACCTATTTACGATCGTTGCTCGATCGCTACAAAGGCAACTTGATGAAGGCGCTTGCGGCGTACAATGCCGGTGAGCGCGCCGTGGACCAGAGCCGGGGCGTCCCGGCATATCCGGAAACTCAACGTTACGTGCAAAAGGTAACCGACGCATACTTTCAGCCCGGGTCGGGTCGCAGCTCAACGCTTTGGAGTCCGCCAAGGCCGGCAGTGAGGCGGGAACTGGAGCCGAGGGGCCGGGTGGTTTTCACGAACGAATGAAACCGATCAGTTTGGCTCGAACTCAATCAACGACCGGGTGGGCTGCGATCGTGCTCGCGACCGCCCTAGCGATGTCGCTCGTCCCGCCGGCCGCGGCCGATACCAGGGCGGATGCGCGTTTGCAGTTCGAGCGGGCCGTGAAGATGCGGACGACCCTCGAGGGCTACCTGGAACCGGATCGCTCGCTCGATGATTACAAGCGGACCGTCTCGGCATATCACCGGGTCTACCTGATTGCCCCCGACACCGAACAGGCTGCGCCGGCACTGATGGCCGAAGGCGAGTTGTACCGAGAAATGGGCCGCCTGTTTGATCCACGCTATTTTCAGGCGGCGATCGATCGATACAATTTTTTGCTCACTCAATATCCGGGTAGCCGCTACCGCTCCGGCGCCCTTTTTTCGATCGGCGAGATCCAAAGGGACGACCTCAACAAATCCGCCGACGCCGAAGCCAGTTTCCAGGAGTTTCTAAGGCGGTTTCCGCGCTCGGACAGAGCTGGTGATGCGCGGCAAGCGCTGAAGGAAGTCTCCGCCCGGCGAGACACCGTCCGCATTCCCGGGCCGGATCTGCGGCGTCAGGCCGTCGAGCCGCGGATTTCGGACCGGCGCACTCCCTCGGTCGAGGACGTCCACACCTGGACCGCAGAAGACTCAACGCGCATTGTCGTGACGCTTGAGGACACCATCCGCTACGATGCCATTCGAATTCCCGATCGAATTTATTTCGATCTCTACAAGGCCCGGATCAATCCCAAACTCGTCGGCAAGACACTCGACGTGAATAACGGGCTGCTGAAATCGGTTCGCGTCGCGCAAAACAAGCCAGACGTCGTGCGGCTGGTATTGGATGTGAACGGCGCGCGGGATTATTCAGCCTTTCTGCTCTCCAATCCTTTTCGGCTCGTGATTGACGTATACGCTCGGCCGGCCACCGCGGCAACGAAACTCGCACCGCTACCTCGATCGGCGAACGAGTCTGCGCTCGCGAAGATCGCAGGCGGAAAATCCGGCGACGGGTTACCGGTTGTTCCGAGCGAGTCCGTCTCCGTCGGTTCCGACAACAAGACCGCCGAACCGGCTCTCCCGCCCCTCAGGGTCGCAGCGAAGACATCCGTCTCAGAGTCGCCGCTCGAGCCCCTGCCGATGCCGAAGAGGAATTCGAACGGCCCCGTTAGCCTGGTTCCCGGGCCGCTGTCAGAATCGAAGCCGACGCGTGACGGCCAGCGCTCGCTCACGCGAGCGCTCGGTCTGAAAATCAGCCGCATTGTGATTGACCCCGGCCACGGCGGACACGACACGGGAACGATTGGCCCGCGCGGACTAATGGAGAAGGATCTCTGTTTGGACGTGGCCTTGCGACTCGGACATTTGATCGAGCAAAAGCTCCCGGGCGCGGTCGTGATCTACACGCGGAAGGACGACAGTTTCATTCCACTCGAGGATCGCACCAAGATTGCCAACGAGGCCAAGGCGGACCTGTTCATCTCGATCCACGCAAATTCGAGCCACGACCCGGCGGCCCGCGGCGTCGAGACTTACTACCTCAACTTCGCCACTTCGGAGGAATCGATGGAGGTGGCCTCCCGCGAAAACGCCCTTGCCCAGGAGTCGCTGCACGATCTCCAGGACATCATCAAGAAAATCGCTCGCAACGAGAAGCTCGAGGAATCAAAGGAGTTTGCAAGCGATATCCAGGATTCCCTCGCGCAGCGGCTTCAGGTCGTGAGCCACAGCGAGAAGAACCGCGGGGTGAAAAAGGCTCCCTTCGTGGTGCTGATCGGCGCAGACATGCCATCGGTGCTCTCGGAAATTTCCTTTGTCAGCAACCCGAACGACGAGAAGTTGCTGCGGAAAATTGATCAGCGCCAGCGCATTGCAGACGGCCTGTACCGCGGGATCGCCTCATACCTCGATAGCCTCAATAGCCTCTCCTACAACAAGCAAAAGCTCGTCTCCGATAACCACGCCGACGCGGGAACAGTGGCTTCCAGCGGGAACCCCAAGTAGACTTTTGGCATCTAACGATCGAGGAGCTCATGTCCGGAAAAATTCTAATACTTGCCGCTATCGTATTCGTGTCTGCGCTCACCACCTCGGCCGAGCGGATTTTGCCAGATTCGTTCGCTCGCTGGAACGCCAGCGCCAGGAACGTTTTTTCGCCCTCGCAGACAACCACGACCGAAGCTAGGATTTCCGCGGAGGCGGCAGAGGAATATGGCTTCGCTGCCGGCGAGCGCGACACATACGAGCGCGGACCGGCCCGGCTGGAGGTCACGCTCTATCGCATGAAGGATCCGAGCGGGGCGTACGGCGAATATTCCTTTCTGCGGACGCAGGACATGCCGCACGCGGATCTTACCGAACATTCCGCGATGTCGCGCGATCATGCGCTCGTGCTCGACGGCAATCTGGTCCTCGATGTCCGCGGGAGCGATCTCCCCAAGCTTGAATCGGACCTAAAGGCCCTGGTCGCTGAGGTCGGGCATCACGCTGAGGATGGCCCCTTGCCGACCATCTGGCAGCATCTCCCGACAGATCGCATGGTCGAACGGTCCGATCACTACATCCTAGGCCCCGCCGTCCTCAATCTGTTTTTCCCCGTCGAGCCGGGCGACTGGCTGGGCTTTGCGCACGGTGCCGAAGCTGAAGAGGCCCGTTATCGACTGAACGGCCATGAAGTCACTCTGCTGATCGCCGATTACCCCACGCCTCAGATCGCCGCAGACGAACTGAGACGGCTAGGGCAGAGGTTGAACGTCAACGGCTCAAACCCTAGCGCCCGTCCGCCGGCGCTTTTCGCCAAGCGTACGGTCACCAAGCTCAGTTTTGTCAGCGGCGCATCGACAGGGGCTGAAGCAGGCACATTGCTAGAGCAGATTCAATCCGGTACCGAAGTCACCTGGAATGAGCCGACGTTCCAGTTCAAGGAACCTAGCATCGAAATGATGATCGTGGGAGCTATTTTCGGAACCGGCACCATCTGCCTGTTCGCGGTCATCGCTGGTTTGGCTTTTGGCGGATTCCGAATTTTCATTAAGCGGGCTCTCCCTGACAAGGTCTTCGACCGCAGCAGCCACCTCCAGGTCCTTCAGCTAGGCCTGGCGAGTAAACCCATCAATGCAGAGGACTTCTACGGCATGGGCGGACCGCCTGCGCCAGAAGCCGAGGTAGATGAGCACCTTCCTGATCGCATCGCAATGCGCATATTCCGCTGAAAAAAAATGGCTTAGACGCAATCGAGAATTAACTCCATCCAACTCCATTTCAACTCCATTCCTCTCGCTTGACTTCGGCTGGACGGCTCACTAGACTCGACTCGAGGAAAGGGTTCTCGGGCCATCCGCGATTGGCCTTCGAACTTTCTCCCCTGGAAGGCTCGCCTCCGGGCGGGCCTTCTGCTTTTTGGGCTAGTAGTCGAAGCTGAGCCGAGCGGCGACGCTACGCGGCGGCGAGATCGCATTTCCGGAAAACAGACCCGCAAAATTAATCAGATTCAGACGGTCGTTCAAATTCTTCACATCCGCGCGCAGTCGCACGGCCAGATCGTCCTTCTTCCAGAGATCGAGCCCGGCGGAGGCGTCGATTGAGAGCCAAGGCTTCACGCGCCCGCGAAGTAGGTTCACCCGATCGACGACCTGCTGGCCATACTGGGCGAGCGCTTGCTCGTTGTTCCCGTCGAATGCGACGGGAAGTCCGCTGCCGTAATTACCGCCGAGCGCGACCGAGACTCGTCGTGAGAGCTGGTATCGAAAGCGGCTGCTGACGGTGTTGCGCTGGTCCTGAGAAGCCCACAAGCGGCCGCTTGAGCGACCGAGCGCGTTCGTTGCCGCTTGACCGAGGAAAAGCCCGCCGTCGACCGGCAAGAAGGCTGATCCCACCATGTACGAATAGCTGATCTCGCCCGACAGCCTGCGCCAATGGGGGAGGTCGATCTTTCCCTCCGCGCCGTAGATGGCGGCTTTGCGAAACGAGATCGGAAAGCTGACCGCGGTGTTCAGCAATTGGTCGTCGTCCGCGTAGTTGTCGACGTACCGACGAAAGTAGTTTCCCTCGAGCCTGAGTTCTCCGAAGAAACCCTTTGTGAATCCGAACTCGTAGTAGTTGCCGTGAGAAGGCTTGACCGGCAGCCGCAGGACATTTGGATTCAGCACGAGAACCTCGGGGGAACTCGAGAGGAGGAGATTCTCAAAGGCCGGCGTCTGAAACACCCGGTCATATGACGCGTGGAGGGCCAAGTTGACCCTGGGAAAGTATCGTGCGAGGCCCAAACGCGGGCTCAAGGCATTCTGGTTCACCAACAGTTGATAATGGTCCCAACGAAGTCCCGCGCTCACGGTCCATTTGCCGAGGCGAACCAGATCCTGAACGAAGGCAGATTGCTCGAGGTCGGGACGGCGGCCCTGAAAGGCAAAGGTTACCGGAGTCGCGGGATCGAATCGGCTCGGATCTGTGATCCGGTCGCTATACCGCTCGCGGAGAAAGGTTGAATCCCATTCGACGCCGCCCTTCCACTCCTGACCGCCACGATGAAACGAGATGGTTCCCTTGAAGTATCCTTCGCGAAAGCCGCGGTCCTGGAAGGCGATAATGGGCGTCGAGAAGGGATTTGAATCTAAATCGTCCGAGTCATCCCTCACCATTCCGCGCAAGTTACCCACAGCATTGGGTGAGAAAATGTGCTGATAGGAGACGATTCCGATTGTTTCGGAGTTATCGCGGTCCTGCCTCTGGCCCGCGGCCTGCTGCAATTGCTCGTTCGGCACACGAAACCGGGAGAGCTCGTGGCGCACGCTCAGGCCTAGGCGGTCGCTGTCGGTCAGGTCTCGCTCGTAGGTGAGGGCGAAGTCACCCGTCGTGCCGTTGTTCGTATAGTTCTCGATGACGGGTGGATTCAGATAGCGATCGGTCCTGTCGCCGGCTGCGCTAATGCCCAGTGTATTTCTCCCCATAACGTACTGGGCCCTGGCATAGGCGCCCGCCGTATCAAAGCTTCCGCCCGAGAGGGCCGTCTGTCCGTGCCAGCCCGCGCGCGTGTCTCGCTTGGTGTTCACTTCGACGACGCCACCCATCTTTCGTCCATACTCGGCCGGAATATTCGCCGTGTAAATGCTCAAGGATTGGACGTCGTCCGCTTCGATTTCAGGGCCATAGCTCGGAGAGCGATTGTCGGTGAGGGAAATTCCGTCCACGACAAACTGGGTCTGGTATTCAGAGCCGCGCGGATGCAGAACAGCGTTGCCCTCATCGAGCCAGCCCGGCTGCGAACTCACGAGGTCCTCGAGTGAGCGGCCCGGCAAGGAAGTCGCTCGATCCTCGATCATTTCCGAGCCGATTCGATTGATCGTACCGGTCCGATGCGGATCGACAAGCGTGTCCGTGTCCTTGACCTCCACAGCTGAATTCATGGCGGCCAAACTGAGGTTGATCATGTGCTCTTCGGGAAGGGCCGATCGAACCTCGAGAGATTCCCGAAATGGGGCGAACCCTTCATGCCGGACTTCGACGGTGTAGATCCCGAATGGCAGGCGGCGAGCGACGGCTTGACCCTCCTCGTCGGTGACATAAGTTTCGCGAAATTGATTCCCTTCACTCACCAGTTCGATCGCGGTCTTTACACCGAGGCCAGCGGGATCGGTGACCTTGAGACGCAGTTCTCCCGTATTGCTCTGGCCAAGGGCGGATGAGGCAAGAAAGAAAAACGCTAGAAGCTTCGTCATCACCAGTTGGGCTGGCCTGCTCGGTTAGCCCGACACAGGCGGGAAGCCGCGACCGTTCCTTCGGTCCATGATAGATTACTACGTGACAGGACGTTTCGCTGCCTGTAAGCGTTCCCTTGCGCGATTCAAGAACACCCTCCGATCACCTTCAACCGACTCACTGGAGACCGAATCCCGAGAAACCATTCCCCTCGAAGACGAATCCAAGCAAGACCGAGCCGATTTTGAAACGGGGGAAACGGTCCCTACTGCGGGCACCCAAGCCCCGGAGAGAATGGACAGATGACTGCGAACAAATCATGCTGGGCTCGGAGCGTATTTGCCTGCGCCCTGATCATCTTATCGTTCGCCGCCCGGCCGGCCGCCGCGCAGCACCCGCAGTCCGCTCTGGAGCCAACGCCACCCACGGAGGGTTCCCCTCAGGGCCAATCGGAGGCGCAAGAGAAGGTCGGCAACGATCAGAACGAACCGAAGAACCCGCCCGCTGGCACCTCGAATGATCGGCTGTTTTATGCTCTGCCGAACTTTCTGACAATAGAAAATGCCGGCCAGATCCCGCCGCTCACCGCGCGGCAGAAATTCAAGGTAGTGGCCCGGTCCTCTTTCGACTATGTCGAATACCCCTGGTACGGCTTTCTCTCAGCCATCAGCCAGGCCGAAAATAGTGAACCGGGCTATGGACAAGGGGCCGCTGGTTACGGCAAGCGCTACGGAGCAGCCTTCGCGGACGGCACGATCGAGAACTTCATGACAGGGGCCGTGCTTCCATCTCTGCTCCGTCAAGATCCTCGCTTCTACCAGTCTGGTCAGGGAAGATTTTGGCATCGGACGGCTTACGCAATCACCCGGATCCTGGTCACCCGTAGCGACTCAGGTCACAGTCAGTTCAACTATTCTGAGGTCGCCGGCAGTGCGGCATCCGCCGCGATTTCCACCTACAGTTACCACCCGCAGGGCGATCGAAATGTGTCGAACACGCTGAGTGTATGGGGCACGCAAATCGGGTACGATTCGATTACCATCGTGGTGAAGGAATTCTGGCCCGACATACGCCGGAAGATTCGTAAGAAGAACTGAAAGCGGCCGCGCTCGGGCGGCGAAGCCCGAATGTCGGACCTGCTCACGTAGCGGGGGAAGGGTTTAGAATAGCGGCTACCAAATGCCTGAGCGATCCACGACACAGACGAGCGAAGTCACGGAAAAGGCGAGTGCACGGTCTGCGATCCTGCTCGCGGTTGTGGTGCTCATCGTGGCGGCGGCGAGCGTCGAGTTTGGCCTGCAGACGCTCGTATGGGTCGAGGCGAAGAATTGGGCCTCGGCCAATCCTTGGCTCCTCGAAGTCCCGCTCGCGCTCCCTCCACAAACATCGCAGTCTATGGCCAGTCCGCTTAACGCTCGAACCGAGAAACTGCCGAAGCCGGTGCTATTAAAGGCCTACGATTACCAATTCCGGGCGCCGTGGCCCGGTCACGTGAAAATGACGGGCGCGCAGATCGATACCGAATTCAGGTTCGATTCCGGGCAGGTGATCGTATTCTTTGATCCCCAAGCGCAATTGGACACGGTCCGCGAGATGAAAGCGAAGAATCTCGTGGGCTATCAGCAACTCTTAAACGTTTTCGGAGACCAGGCAGCCAATTCGAACTACGCGCTTTATAAGGCGGTCTACGGAGCGTCACCAGCCGTCGCCTCGCCGTTTTTGCCGAGACAGGACGCGCTTCGGATCAACGGCGCCCTGCTCTACAAACTGTCTTTCGGATTTGACGTCCCGTCAGGAATCCATTCTTTCGACTTCGGCAAGAATCGGGGATTCCAGTTTGGCGATCCGGCGAACGGGCGGCCCGTCGCACTGCGGGTTTTCGACGATCGCGATGATCAGTTCCGGTTCATCATTCTTTCAGCAGCCGGCTCGAACGCGCAGATTACCCAAGCCGACGTTGACCTCGCCATCCAATCGCTCGAGGCGATTCCCATCCTCGAGCGCTAAGCCCCGTTCGGACGGCGCGCCCCTGTCGCCTTCGTGGCCTTCCCGGGAGGGCTAGGCGCCGGCCGCCGAGCCGACGGAATTAAGAATCTTCCGGTAGTAGGCCTCGTAGAGAGGGATGATGTCGTTTGAGCAGTACTGACGGCGGGCGCTCGCGCGAGCTTGCTCCCCCATGGAGCGACCACGATCGGGGCGTGTCAGAATCTCGAGCGCGTACTTCGCTCCGGTGGGCACGTCGCGGGGCTCAAATAGATAGCCGTCCACGCCGTGCGTTACGACTTCGGGAAGACCGCCCACATTCGTCGCAATCACGGGCACCTCGCAGGCCATCGCCTCAAGGGCCGCGAGGCCGAAGGATTCGGAGTCGCTCGGCAGCAGAAAAAGATCGGCCAGTCCCAGTTTCTCCTCGACGTGATCCTGCTTTCCAAGAAAGAAGACGTCCTTCGAGAGGCGCTTGTTCCGCACCATGTATTCGGCGGCGCCACGATCGGGCCCATCGCCGATCATGACGAGCTTGGCCGGGATTTTTTCGCGAACCAGAGCGAAGATTTCAATAGTGTCGGTGACGCGCTTCACCGGGCGGAAGTTCGAAAGATGCATCAGGATCGGCTCGCCATTCGGCGCCCATCGAGCGCGCCCCGCCCCGTCGGGTGAGCGCTGATACAGGTCGCAGTTCACAAAATTCGGAATTACCTCGACCGGCCGTTTGATTTCGAATTCTGTCAAGGTGCAGGCGCGGAGATAGTTCGAAATGGCCGTGACGCCGTCGCTCTGCTCGATCGAAAAGCGCGTGATCGGCAGATAGCTGCGGTCGTGGCCGACGAGAGTGATGTCGGTGCCGTGCAGTGTGGTGATGAACGGCAAGCGCCGCGGCGCGGCCATCATGCGGGCCAGGAGCGCGCTCACGGAATGGGGAATGGCATAGTGGACATGCAGTAAATCGAGCGACGCCTCTTCTGCAACCTCCGCCATCTTGGTCGCGAGAGCGAGAGTGTAAGGAGGGTGATCAAACAGCGGATAGTTCGTGACTTCGACCTCGTGGAAGGAGATCCGCTCCCCGGCGCCGCTCAAACGGATGGGCATCGAGTAGCTGATGAAATGAACTTCGTGGCCGCGCGCGGCGAGCTCGATGCCCAACTCGGTGGCCACTACGCCAGAGCCGCCGTATGTCGGATAGCATGTGATTCCAATTTTCATGTCGCCCCTTGCGGACTCTATCTGCCCGAGACACCGGACGGCGGGCTGCCCTACTTGCTTGCGCCGGACTGACCGTAGATGCTAGATTCACGACCCTCTGACTCCCTGTTTAGACGAGCCTGGGTGTTCGAAGGGTTCTGGCAGTTTCGGGCCAAGTGCCCAAACCGACCGGCGCCGGACCCGATTCGCGGAGGACCGAGAGCGTATTGATATGCCGCAATCGTTGAGACGGAGCAAGCACACGGCACCCCCGGAATTGCGCGAACGGCTGCGATCGAGCAACACGGCGAAGCAGCTTGGCTTTGTGCTGGTCGAATCAGGGCCCGGACGCGTCGTGCTCGAGATGCGCGTCGAGGAACGGCACAAGCAAGTCCACGGAGTTGTTCATGGTGGCGTGCTCGCGGCTCTGGCGGATACGGCCGGCGGGATGGCGACCTACATGGCCTGCCGCCCGGGGACGCGCGTGGCTACGGTCGAGCTGAAAATCAACTTTCTCGACGCCGTTGAAGGCGGACGCGTGCTGGCCGAGGCGCGCGTGATCCGCCTCGGGAGACATCTTGCCGTTGTCGATTGCGACGTCCGCGACGACGAGCGACGCCTCGTCGCGAAGGCGCTACTGACGTTCTTTGTGGGCCCCTTCAGGAAAAAACACGCAAGATCGAGCCGCTGAACCGTTCGGCGCGTACCCACAGGACGAACCGCTCCTCCTACTGGCCGTTCGAGCCGCCCTGGGCCGCGTCGTCACCTTCCTTGTAGATGTACTTGATGCACTGCTTGTAAATGAGAAGATTCGGACTGCCAAAACGGGTCAGTTTGATGCAGTCCCGGTCATACCATTCAACGGAGCCGCGCAGCACTTCCCCGTCGGTTAAAACCACGGCAACGGGAGTTCGCGATTGCATCTGTTTCACATAGTAAAAATTCTCGGCGTGAGTCTGTTCGGGCGGGGCTGGCTTCTTACGCGGCGCCTGCTGGTGTACTGGCTGGGCAGGCCGCGGCACAACGTATTGATCCTTTACCTCGGTAAGAGTGGGACGGAATAGCTTCCGGTTCACCATGATCGCTCCTTCAGAAAAAAAAATGGCTTAAGATCCTACTAACTCTGACTCTCGGAGAAGCGAATCGGTTGCAAAATCTTGGGAAAAACCTTCGTTTGACCCGGGCCTAACGGACCGTCAACGAGGCCAGCAGCGCATCGATGCCCAGCTGACGTCCGACGTTGCGCCTCAGCCGGCCGTCCAAGATGTCCAGGCCCTGCGTGGCCTGCAAGATCAATCCCAAATCCACCTTCTTGCCGAGGCTTTCCAGCTCCCGACGCAAATCGGGATTACGAGGAAGACTGCTCATTGAGAACTGGGAAATTTCGAGCAGGTCTGTAAGAAGACTATAGAACAGCTCCAAGATATTTTCAAACGATTCCTTCTCTTGTCTAGCAAGCTGAGCGGTTGCAGAAAAAATGTCGCGATAGTTTCCCCCGGTCACGGCCTGCTCGAGAAGGCGCAGAACGCTTCTGCGAAGTCGAGCCGACTCGTCGAGATCAAGACCCAGAGCAATTCCCGGGCTGCCGCCAGAGAGCTGCGCAGCCAGTTTTCGTTCCGCCGGCTTCGCCTGCGTGCGGTCTTTGAGGAAGGCCTCGATCCTTTCGCCTGGGACCGGGGCAAAATGAAACTGCAGGCAACGCGACCGGATCGTCCCGAGAAGCGAATCAGGCCTAGGCGCGAGTAGGACGAGCGTCGCAGATTCGGGCGGCTCCTCGAGGATTTTAAGAAAGATGTCCGCATCGGTCCAGCGCATCGTATCGGCGCCATCCAGGATGAAAACGCGCCGCCGACCTTGGGGCTTGAAATACGCCGCTCGCCGTACGGCGCGGAGTTGTCCCATACGGATCATGGGCCGCGCGGCGGGGGTACGGAGGCGCACCGGATCCGGAACGACCAGCCAGACGTCCGGATGCGTTTCGATAATTAGGGGGGTGCGCTCGACGGCGGCCGCGTCAACGCTTTCGCCGCGTTCGGCGAGCCCCGCTTCGATGAGCGGCGCGGGATTGGAGAGAGGCGCAATTCGCCGGCAGGTGGCGCACGCGCCGCAGAAATCGTCCTTCAGCCGCTCGCAATTCGTGGCCTGCGCGAACATCCGCGCGAGCGTGTATTTTCCGATGCCGTGCGGACCGGTGAACAGCAACGCGCTCGGCACGCGATCCCGGCCGAGCATTCCGCGGAGCGCACTGACGATCCGTTCATTGCCGAGGAATTCGAGAAAGCCCATTGGTGTTCACCGGTTTGAGTGAAGAGCGGGGAAAATGCGCGCCTCCACCGCCCTAAGGATTTCCTCCTGAATTGTCGCCCGCGCCTTGAGCGCACGCGAGTCGGCGTCAAAGCATTCGATCTTCACCCAATTCGGTTGCCGCGCCAATTCCTCGTATACTTCGGAGGCGGTTTCCAGGTGCACGAGATCGTCTTCCTGCAAATCGCGCCGAAGTTTCGTGTAGTCGCGATCGCCCTTTTGGGCGATCAGGCGGTGCGCCTCGGCCGCAGGAACACGCAAATAGATGACGAGATCCTCGGGCGGCAGCGCATAGATTTCATACTCGAGCTGCCTCAACCATTGTAGAAACTCGCTGCGGTTACCGAGCGACACACGGGCACCCTGGTGCGCGAGATTCGAGCCAACGTAACGGTCGGCGAGAACCGTGCCGCCCGCCGCCAGCACGCTCTCGATGCTCGCTCTGGACTCCATGCGGTCGCCGGCGTAAAGCAAGGCGGAGAAGTGCGGGTCGACGGCTCCAAGCGAGCCGAAGTCGCCGTTGAGAAACTGGGCGATGAGCTTACCGAAGAAGCCGTGGTAGTTGGGAAAGCTGATTTGCGAGAACGGAATGCCCCGGCTCTCGAACGTGCCAGCGAGCAGCTCCATCTGCGTGCGCTTTCCGGAGCCATCGATCCCTTCGAGAACGATCAATTTTCCGGTCGAGGGCATCAAGGTCCCGCCCAGTCTAGCATAGGAAGGCGAGACGAAATGAAGCTGACACCGGCGTTCGGCGCTGGCCGTGAACGGTGTGACAGCCTCGAGTTCGCCCTATCGTGCGCATACGCCATATGTGCGGGCAGCAATCTACCAGTTTCGGTTGACCATTTTCGCTCGACGATCCGAATTATTTCTAAACTACTCCGCTATATGCGGCAGTCAGCTTCCAGGATTCCGCCGTGCTAAAATCCCCACGATGCGGGTCGAAGCGGGTTCGATTGCGGCAAATCTCGAGCGCCTGCACGAACGGGTCGCGCGCGCGGCGCAGCAAGCCGGACGCCGCGCCGACGAAGTCACGCTCGTAGCCGTCTCGAAGATGTTTCCGGCGGAGGCCATTCGCGCGGCATACGAGGCTGGCCTGCGCCATTTCGGTGAGAGCCGGGTGCAGGAGTGGGGATCGAAGCAGCCCAAGCTCTCCGATCTCGAAGCCACGTGGCATCTGATCGGGCATCTGCAAAGCAACAAGGCGCGCCGAGCCGCGCATTTGTTCGATCGGGCGGATTCTGTCGATAGCTTAGCACTCGCGCAGAAGCTTGACGCCGCCGCCGCTGACGAGGGGAAACGCCTGTCGATTTTGATCGAGGTGCGTTCGGGCGAGGAGGCAACGAAGCATGGAATCGCCGAATTCGACGTGCTTCCGCTGGCTGAAGCTGTGGTGGCACTTCCGCATCTCGACCTGCAAGGCCTGATGACGATCCCGCCTTTTTTCCCTGACTCTGAGCGCCTCCGTCCTTATTTCCGAAACTTGCGCGAGCTCCGCGGTCGATTGAGCAGTTCGCTGAACCGCCCTCTGCCGATCCTTTCGATGGGGATGAGCCATGATTTTGAAGTCGCCATCGAGGAAGGTTCGACTGAAATTCGCGTCGGGACGGCTTTGTTCGGCGAGCGGAACGCCCATTTGTGATCGAAATCACCGAACGCGATGGAGTCGTTCGATTGGCAGTTCGGGTGACGCCGCGGGCGAGCCGGAACGCGATCGAAGGCGAATACCAGGGAGCGCTGATCGTGCGACTCGCGGCTCCGCCGGTTGACGGCGAGGCGAATGATGCGTTAAGGCGGCTGCTGGCAGAGCGTTTGAACGTGCCTGCTTCGGCTGTTAGAATCGTGGCCGGCGAGAAGAGCCGGAGGAAACGGCTGGCCATCGCGGGCGTCACGCGAGCGCAGGTCGCCGCGCTGTTTCAGTCCGGAGCGTCGCCCGGGGGCGCTCGCTAGCCCTCGAGCCGGACGTGTTGGCGTCGGGTTGCCGAGCTTCAGGGCGTCCGCCGTGTTTATCATCCATGTCCCCGTACGACGCGCCTGTCTCGGCTGCGCTCGGGAGCGGTATTGTTTGACGGGGAGGCCTTTGCGGTATGCCGGATATTAAGGCGATCCAAGCGGAATTGCGGGCCACCGGGATAGATGGTTGGCTTTTCTACGACCACCACCATCGCGACCCGATTGCCGGGCGCGTTCTCGGTCTCGACGAGAATGGGATGGTGACTCGCCGCTGGTTTTATTTTATCCCGTCGCGAGGCGAGCCTCGCAAGCTGGTCCATCGAATCGAATCGGGCCTACTTGATTCGCTCAAGGGCCGCAAGTACGTGTATGCGGGATGGGAAGAGCTGCACAAGACGCTGCCAAAGTTTCTCTCCGGTAGCAAGAGAATCGCGATGCAATATTCACCGGAGAACAACATCCCTTATATCGGCCTTGTGGATGCGGGCACGGTCGAGTTCGTTCGAAAGTGCAAGAAGCGAGTCGTCAGTTCAGCCGACCTGGTACAGAAATTCGAGGCGAGATGGTCGGCCGAACAGCTCGAATCGCACCTCGAAGCGGGCGGGAGGATCGACCGCATCACGCAGGGAGCATTCCAACGCGCCGCAGCATTCGTGCGCGATGCCGAGCCGCTGTCGGAGGCGGAACTGCAGCGATGGATTCTTGAACAATTTCGCGCGAACGGTCTCACCACCTCCGACCCGCCGATTGTAGCCGTGCAGCCGAATAACGGCGACCCGCACTACGAGCCGAAGGCGGGCGCTTCGCATCCGATCCGCGCGGGCGATCTGTTACTGCTCGACGTCTGGGCGAAATGCGACCGGCCACAGAGCGTTTACTATGACATTACGTGGACCGGGTATCTTGGCGCACGTGTACCGAACGCTTATGCGGAAATTTTTCGAATCGTGAAGGACGCGCGGGACCGCGCGGTTGAATTCATCAGGGAAGCGATCGCCGGAGGCCGAGCCATTCGCGGCTGGGAAGTGGATCACGTTACGCGGGAGACTATCCGCAAAGCAGGCTACGCCAAGCACTTTCTGCACCGCACGGGCCATAGCATCGGACAGGAAGTCCACGGCAACGGCGCAAACATGGATGGGCTCGAGACGCGAGACGACCGCAAGATTGTGCCGCGCACTTGCTTTTCGATCGAGCCAGGGATATACCTGCCCGTGTTCGGCGTTCGCAGCGAAGTAAATGTTTATGTGGACGAGCGCGAAGCGCGCGTCACCGGCGCCATCCAAGAAGAGATCCTGCCGCTGCTGGCCTGAGCAACCGTGAAGGAAACCGACGCGAATGAAGAGGGCGTGAGCCGAACGCAAACTACCGCCAACCGAAGTCTTGCTGCGCTCATTGCCGCGGCTGGATGGATTGTCCCGGGACTTGGACATCTGTTGCTCGGCCGCTGGGGACGAGCGCTGATATTTTTCATCTCCGTGGCCGGGCTTTCGGTGATGGGCTACCTTATGCGCGGCGACGTTTTCCCGCCGCATTCGGGCGATCCCTTTGGCACGCTTGGCTTTATCGCCGATGCCTGCTCGGGAGTCTTTTACGCGTTGGCGCGCTGGCTGGAAGCTGCCGGTCCCGACGTTTCGCGCGCCGCAGGCGACTATGGCACCCGGTTTATCGCCGCAGCGGGAGTCGTGAATCTGTTGGGCGTGTTTGATGCCTATGAAATCGCAGTCGGGCGGAGAGACTAGGGGCCGGGAATCATGGTGCATCTCAGCCACTTCTGGGCGATGGTTAGTTTTGCATTCCTAGTTTCGCTCGGGCTCGCCGGTCTCGCGCAAAGGGACACGCTCGGACGGATCAAATACCTCCTGTGGTCTTTTGTGCTCTTCATCGGCGTCGGCGTGGGGATCGCCTGGGCGCTCTATCCTTTCTCCCGGTAGATTGAGCAGCTCGTTTCTGCCACGGTGCCAAGCTCCCCATCGTGATCGATCAAGATCACCGGTCCTTTAGGGTCGCGCGATAGGTTATGCCAGGTCATCCGCGTGGATCGGCAGCCGGCGAATTCGCCTGCCCGTGGCGGCTTGCTGTCACAGTGGCGCGCCTCGTTACGGTCCTGCGACATCACTCACCTTGCCGAAGTTTCCTCGCTCAGGCGGGCCCCGGAGAATCGCGACTACCTTCTAGGTTTCCCGGCGGCGAACAACGCAGAACTCTCACTATTCGCTCTCGATGTTCACTGCATAGTAGGCAACAGTCTTCGTCGGAACGTCCTTCCACCAGTGCGGCGTCTTTGCTGGAATCGTAATAACGTCGCCTTTGCTCAGGTGGTGGGTCTCCCCGCCTTCGATTGCTGCCGCCACCATCTGATCTGGGTTAGTTCGCTTCGCGTCGACCATAGTCCCTCCGGTCACGAGCGTGGCCTCGCCTTCGACCATAATGAAAATGTGGTTCGTATGCTCATGGTATTCAACTTGACCCGCCCCCCGGCGATTGGCTAACACGATCAAGCCCGGGTCGTTCACTATTGCTCCTCCTTTGGCCATCGTGGCTGCGACCTTGTCGTGGTCGATGTAGTGAACAGCCGCCGGAACACCACTCCCTAGGGGAGCCGCAGCTGCGGTCAGCAGAACAGTCATCATTAGCAATGTGGCTGGCGCCACCCAAAGCTTCATCGAGTCTTCCTCCTGTCTAGGTCCATGATATCCGCGGTTATGAACCACCCGATCGAGATAGTGGCTAATCGACGTGGCTAATATACGCCTGTTCTCGAGATCGATGGCCGCCACGGATTGTGTAAACTAGGCCAATATAATTCCTGCTGGATAATTGGCAAAGCACTTATTGAAGAGGCCAGACTGTCCCGACGCGGCCCAGGTGATCGACATGGTATTCAGTCAGGAGCTGTGGTTTTCAAGGTTTCGCCGTTTACATCGAGTATTGGAAAACTGAATCGATCTTGAGGGATCATCCCCGCCCTTCGTAAGAAGCGCACGGACTGGAATTCTATTGCTAATGCTGAAATGCATAGGACTCGGGTTATCGTTTTTCATAAACGTGGTCCTGGTCCTGCCTTCCAGAAAGCAACTAACCTGGGCTTCGACATAGTACTTTCCTCTCAGGACTTCTCCGGCATGCCCCCGCTTTCGTGCAACGACATGGCAAAAGCACACTGTGGAGAGAAGTTGAATATGGGGACAAGAGCGGGAAGGCGACGATGACAGCCTTCACGACGATTGTGTTGACGAAGCGAAACGGCCAATGGGTGATGACAACCGATCATGAATCGCTGGGGGCAACCGTTTCTCACGCAGAGCGAGTACATAAAGAGCGTGGCGGAATCGCGGTCGGCACTACGGACCTGCTCGGTCGGAACTGGAAATTGACCCAACCCATCGCACTTGCAGCGAACGAGGGGGCACCGTAAACTAAATCCTATAAAATGAGTACGAGGCCGAGGTAGCTCAGCTGGTAGAGCAGACGATTCGTAATCGTCAGGTCGCCGGTTCAATTCCGGCCCTCGGCTCCACCGTTCTTAAAAGAAAACTGCCGGAGAGACGTGAAAGCGCTGACTGAGCTTTTCCATCTGTTGTCTGTTCAGTCGTCGCTTTTTTTTCAAGATGAGGGAAACAATACTCTCGCCCCCCAAGTCGTCGGCAGGGTCTTTTTGTCGAAGTCCATTCGAGTCCATCAATTCCTTCAGTACCTCGACGCCCGAAGGCTTTTCGATGGCGAAATGCTTCGCTTCGTAGTCTGCGATCAGAACAACAAGCAGCTTGGCAGTTTCCGTTTCTTCCGGCTTTCGATGGGCTTTGCGTTGCAGTTCTAGAGGACGGGAAATATATGCTTGGTGTTGGTCAGGCGAAGAAATTATCTTCGGAGCCTCATCTTTGACAAGATATTTTGTTGGCAGTCGTTCAGCAATTGCAGGCACTTTTCCACCCTTCCTTATCGCATTCACGATGGCTCAGTACAGCCAGAACAGTGACAGTTCCCATTTCGTAATTTATGTACGATATGAGCCTAGCATCGTTGTCCTTTATATTAAACACAACGCAATCTCCAACGAGATCGGCATCCTTGCGCGTCCGCCTGACGACGGTAAGTCAGTGCGAATTAGGCTGATGGTCTCCCCAAGGCTGCGACGGAATCAATTGGCTTAACTCGGAAGGGCCTTGGGTGTATTGTATAAAGGTATCCATCCGGGAGATCAAAACGGAAATGCCAGATTAAATCTGTTTTAGGAGGGGTCCATGAAAGGCCTTGGCGCTGTGCTTCTTCTATTGGCCATCTCTGCGTCTGTGTCTATGGCGCAGAGCGCGCAGCGGCCAGCAACATCGTCCGCCGGATACACGGATCTCTATCATGTGCACTTCAACAAGGCCGCCATCGGTCAAGCTTCGGCGCTCGCTGATGTGCTGAAGACCCAGGATCCCAAGGCGCCGATGCCGGGGCATTTTGTCGTTCTCCGCCACCAGGAGGGTGACGATTGGGATTATTGCGTGATCGAGCACCTTGGC
>DATMRE010000176.1:0-3726 GCA_035566475.1 Verrucomicrobiia bacterium
GCTCGAAGGAGGAGCGCTGACGCAATTCCTCCTGAACGTGCAGGAGTACGACCAGGTCGCGGCAAAGCTGGTGCGCCGTTTGCGCGGCCAGCGCGCCCTGGTGGACCTGCTGGCGGCCAGCGAGCTCGAAAAGAAAGCCGACTTCGAGGAAAAGAAAGGGCTGGATCGTCTGGCCAAGGCCATCGAAAAGGCCAAACTCAAGGTCGAAGGAAAAATTGAATACGACGAAGAGCACAGCCTGCACGAGCTGCTGCTCAGCAACGGAGGCGCACCCGTTCGCATCAACTGGGCGCTGGCTTCGACGCCGGAATACAAGCGGCTGCGCACGCTCGCCCGCTCCATCGCGGAATCCGACAAACCGCCCTTCACCGTGACGCGCAATGGTGACAAGGTGACCAAAGAAAATGCCGCAGCGGTGCTGGCCTATGTGCTGGAGGACGCCAAGAAAGAATTCACCATCACGCGATTCAAGGGTCTTGGCGAGATGAACCCCGAGCAGCTGTGGGCCACGACGATGAACGCCGAAACGCGAACGCTCCTGCAAGTGCGGCTCGAGGATGCCGTTGCGGCGGAAGAAATTTTCGCGACACTCATGGGCGAAAACGTCGAAGAACGCCGCAGATTCATCGAAGAGAACGCACTCGATGTTGTGAACCTGGATATCTAGGCCTCTCGAGCGAGCTCTTCGCTCGCTCCCCGGCCCAAGCCCCCTGCGGCGCTTGGCCAGTGAAGCCTCTGGGCCCGGGGGATCACAACTTCCGAAACAGTCGGCACCCATCACCGGGAAGGCGAGGGACGAATGGCGGACGAGCTGAACGAATCGATACTGACGCCGGTCGATATCGAATCCGAAATGAAGAAGTCGTACCTCGATTACGCGATGAGCGTAATCATCGGCCGGGCCCTGCCGGACGTGCGCGACGGCTTGAAGCCGGTGCACCGGCGGATTCTGTTCGGCATGTACGAGCTGGGGCTCACCTCAGCAAAGGCCTACCGCAAGTGCGCGAAGATCGTCGGCGAGGTCCTCGGCAAGTATCACCCGCACGGCGACTCGCCGGTCTATGACGCGCTGGTGCGCATGGCGCAGGATTTCAACATGCGCTACCCGCTCGTCGACGGCCAGGGAAACTTCGGCTCGGTGGATGGTGATCCGCCGGCGGCCATGCGCTACACCGAGGCGCGTCTTTCGAGATTTGCCGAAGAAATGCTTGCGGACATCGAAAAGGAGACCGTCGATTTCGTCCCCAATTTCGATGAAAGCGAGAGGGAGCCGCTCGTCCTGCCGACCAGAATTCCGAACCTGCTGGTGAACGGCTCAAGCGGCATCGCCGTCGGCATGGCCACCAATATCCCGCCCCACAACCTGAGGGAAACGATCGAGGCGGCCATCCTGATGGTCGACGAGCCGAACGTGGATTTGAAAAAGGTGATGAAATTGATCCCCGGTCCGGATTTTCCAACCGGCGGCTACATCTATGGCCGGGACGGGATCGAGCAGGCCTACAAGACGGGGCGCGGGTCGTTTCAGGTGCGCGCGAAAGCGGCGATCGAGCAGCGCGGCAAGGACCGCCAGGACATCGTCATCACCGAGCTGCCATACCAGGTGAACAAGGCGCGGCTGATCGAGCACATCGCGGAGCTGATCCAGAACAAGAAAATCGACGGCATCGCCGATATCCGCGACGAAAGCGACCGCGAGGGGATGCGCATCGTCATCGAGGTGAAGCGCGACGAGGAGCCGCAGCTCATTCTGAACCATCTCTACAAGCAAACGCAGCTCCAGGAATCGTTCGGCATGATCCTGCTCGCCATCGTCGCCGGCCAGCCGCGCGAGCTCGGATTGCTCGAGCTGCTGCACCTGTTTATCGAGCACCGCGTCGATGTGGTCCGCAGGCGCACCCAATACGAGCTGCGGAAAGCCCAGGAGCGCGAGCACATCTTGCTCGGCTATCGCATCGCTCTCGACCACGTGGATGATGTGATCCGCATCATTCGGGGTTCGTCGAGCCGGGCCAATGCCCGTGAGAATTTGCACGAGTATTTTCAGAACAGGACGGTCAGCATTTCGGCCGGTCGAGCGACCGAGAGTGTCCGCGGCGTCAAGCTCGACGCCAAGACGTACGGCCTGGCCCCCGATGTGCTGGGCCTCAGCTATATCCAGATCGACTCGATACTGGAGCTCGAACTCCATCGCCTGACCCGTCTCTCGGTCGATGAGATCTTGAAGGAGCTTGCCGAGATCAGGGAGAAGATCGCGGAGCTCCGGGAAATCCTGGCCAGCGAGAAGAAGCTCAAGGGCGTGATCGTGTTGGAGCTCCGCGCAGTGCTCAAGTCCTACGGCGATGACCGGCGCACACAGATCGTCGACCGCGTTGAGGAAATCAAGCTCGAAGACCTGATCAAAGACGAAGAGATGGCCATCACCGTGAGCCACGCGGGGTACATCAAGCGCACGTCGGTCGACGTCTACCGCCATCAATCGCGCGGCGGCAAGGGCCGCATCGGTGCAAGAACGCGCGAAGAGGATTTCGTCGAGCACTTCTTCGTTGCCTCGGCGCACAGCTACATTCTGCTGTTCACCTCGAAAGGCCGCGTCTATTGGCTGAAAGTGTATGAAATTCCCGAAGCCGCCGCGGCCACGCGCGGGCGAGCGATCAACAATCTCGTGCGCTTCCAGGAAACCGAAAAGCTTACGGCCGTGGTCCCGGCGCGGAATCTCGAAGAGACGGGCCGCTACGTTTTCCTCGCGACGCGCAAAGGCACGGTGAAAAAGACGGAGCTCGCGGAATTTTCCAATCCGCGGCCTTCCGGTATCATCGCCATCAGTCTCGATGCCGATGATGAATTGATCGGGGCGAAGCTCACCGACGGCAAGCAGATGATGTTCCTTGCGAGCCATGACGGACAAGCCATCCTGTTCCGCGAAACCGAAGTCCGCCCGATGGGCCGGCAAGCAGGCGGCGTCAACGGCATGGATCTTGCGAAGGGCGATTTTCTCGTCAGCATGGACGCGGTGCGGGTGGATTTCGGGATCCTCGAGAAGAACTCGGGCGCAACGTCGCGCAACCTCGACGAACTCGAAAGCGACCAGATCCGCGGTTCGCTCACCTCGCTGATGCTCAGCGTGACCGACAAGGGCTACGGCAAGCGCACGCCCCTCGCCGAATATCGCGTGACCTCGCGCGGCGGCAAGGGTGTCATCAACCTGAAATCGACCGACCGCAACGGCCCGGTCGTCGCGGCGCTGCAGGTGCTCGAGGATTCCGACGTCATGATCATCACCGGCCAAGGTAAAGTCATCCGCGTGCATTCCGCCGAGATCCGCGAGGCAGGCCGCTCGACGCAGGGCGTGCGCCTGTTGCGCCTCGATGAAGGCGACCGCGTCGTCGCCGCCGCCACCATCCTTGAGGAAGAAAACGGCCCCGTTCCGGAACCGGAACCTAAATAGCCCTCAACGACCGTCGCGAGAGCGGCTAGGGAAACGGGCGAGTCGGATCAGAAGGCCGGGCCGGCGGATCGACGGTTCTCGAGGTTTCACCGGACAGGTCGTTACCGAGCGCCGAGTTCTTCCTGAGCGCAGAGGAGCGATCGGTGACCGATCGGGGGCGGGAAAAGCGGTCATCTGAGCCATCGTCGGGCTCTGCGAGCCGCCTGAGCCGACTCGGGAGAACCTCTATGACGGCGGCGGGGCGAGATAGTAGCCGGGGCGCGTGCGAACGCTCACGC
>DATMRE010000177.1:0-3198 GCA_035566475.1 Verrucomicrobiia bacterium
AACACCTCAGTCAACCATTACAGTGTTCTGCCGATCAGTCGATCGCGCCGGGAACCGATCGTGCCGATCCCGAGGACCGGCAGCCCCCAGGGAATGATGCAATGTTGACCGAAGACGAGAGACTGAAGGCCAGTGGAGAGCGGGAGGTCCACTGGAAGCGCTGGGGGCCGTATCTCTCCGAGAGGCAATGGGGAACTGTCCGAGAGGATTACAGCGCCCAGGGCGATGCCTGGAACTATTTTCCGCACGATCATGCGCGTTCACGAGCCTATCGTTGGGGGGAGGACGGGCTTGGGGGAATTTGCGACCGTCACCAGCATATCTGCTTCGCCTTCGCTCTGTGGAATGAGAAGGACTCCATCCTCAAGGAACGGCTCTTCGGTCTCACGAACCAGGAAGGGAATCATGGGGAAGACGTAAAAGAGTATTACTACTACCTCGATGCCACGCCGACGAGCTCCTACTTGAAATTCCTTTACAAGTACCCCCAGGCTGCGTTTCCCTACGACCAGCTCGTGGCGGGAAACGCGAAGCGCTCACGGAATGACCCCGAGTACGAGCTCATCGATACGGGCATCTTCCGGGAGAATCGCTATTTCGACGTATTCGTGGAATACGCGAAGGCCACATCGGAAGACATTCTCATCCGCGTCACGGCCCACAATCGCGGGCCAGAGCCCGCGCGGCTGCACGTGCTCCCGACGCTTTGGTTCCGAAACCGATGGAGCTGGGGCGACAAGTACGACATGCCGCACGTTCGGCGCCAGGAAAGCCCCGAAGGCATCGCGCTCTACGAAGCGCGCGATTATCATTACGGCACGCGCTGGCTCGTGCTTGAGGGTGCGCCCGAGCTGCTTTGCACTGAAAACGAAACGAATACGGAGCGACTCTACCAGCACAGGAACCGCACGCCTTACGTCAAGGATGCCTTCCACCGCTATCTGCTCGAAGGCGAGCGGTCTGCCGTGAATCCCGAGATGACGGGCACCAAGGCGGCCGCCCATTACGGTTCGGAAATCGCGGCCGGGAAGGCCTGGACCCTTCGTTTTCGATTGCTCGATCGCAATCCCGCAGAAAGCCAAGCGCCCCTGGAGGAGTATTTCGGACGGGGGTTCGATGGCATTTTCGCCGAGCGGCAGAAGGATGCCGATGAGTTCTACTGCAAGCGCACAGGCGCCGGGTTGACCGAGGACGCCTGCCTGGTGCAACGCCAAGCTTTTGCCGGGCTCCTGTGGTGCAAGCAAAGTTACCACTATGATGTCGAACGCTGGCTGAACGGCGATTCCACCCAGCCTCGGCCCGACCCGCTCCGCAAGTTCGGCCGAAATCACGATTGGACGCACCTCTATAACTCGGATGTCATCTCCATGCCGGATAAGTGGGAATATCCCTGGTACGCCGCCTGGGATCTGGCCTTCCACTGCGTGGCCATGGCGCTGATTGATCCCGACTTCTCGAAGGATCAATTGATTCTCTTTCTTCGCGAATGGTACATGCACCCGAACGGTGAGCTGCCCGCCTACGAATGGGATTTCACGGCCGTCAATCCGCCGGTGCATGCCTGGGCGGCCTGGCGCGTCTATAAGATCGCGGCTCGAGTCCAAGGGAAGCAAGACCGCAATTTTCTCGAGCGAGTGTTTCACAAGCTGCTGCTCAATTTCACATGGTGGGTCAATCGGAAAGACCCGGAAGGTAAGAATGTCTTCCAGGGCGGCTTTCTCGGTCTCGACAACATCGGTATTTTCGACCGCTCGAAACCTCTCGGCCCCGGGAATTCTATCGATCAGTCGGATGGCACAAGCTGGATGGCCATGTTTTGTCTGGACATGCTGGCGATGGCGATAGAGCTGGCCCGTGTCGATCCCGCCTACGAAGACGTGGCCAGCAAGTTTTTCGAGCACTTCGTGCACATCTCGCGGGCCATGAACGATATGGGTGGCGAAGGGATCGGGCTATGGGATGACGAGGACGGCTTCTATTACGATGAGCTTCACCTTGGTCATACCCAGCACATCCCGATGAAGGTTCGCTCGATGGTAGGACTGATCCCGCTGTTCGCGTCGGAGGCGTTTGAGCCGGAAGTTTATGAACGCTTGACCGGCTTTCGCAGCCGCATGCAGTGGTTTCTTGACCATCACCGCGACGTCGCCGAGCACGTGGACATGAGCCAAACGACCGAACGAGGGGCGCGATTGCTGCTCACGATTGCCAATCGCAGGAAGCTCGAGCGCATCTATCGGTATGTCCTGGACGAAAATGAATTTCTTTCGCCTCACGGCGTCCGCGCCCTCTCGAAATTTCACCGGGACCATCCCTTTGTGATCGCCCAGGATGGTGAATCCCACTCGGTTGACTACGAGCCTGCGGAATCGACGAGCGATCTGTTCGGCGGAAACTCCAATTGGCGCGGGCCGGTGTGGTTCCCGATGAACTTTTTGCTGATCGAGTCGATGCAGCGGATTCATTATTACTACGGCGATGAATTCAAGGTCGAGTGCCCTACGGGGTCGGGCCGGCACATGACCCTATGGAACGCCGCGAGCGAAATCTCACATCGGTTGACGCACATTTTTCTTCGCCGCGATGGCCGGCGTCCTGTCTACGGCGACACCGCGCTTTTTCAGAGCGATCCCTTCTGGCGCGATCTAATCCTGTTTTACGAGTATTTCCATGGCGAAACGGGAGCGGGACTCGGTGCGAGCCACCAGACCGGGTGGACAGCGCTCGTCGCCAAGCTGATCGAACAGAGCGGGGAATAACGTTCGCTGCCAGAATCCGCTCTCGTTTCTCGGTCGCTCGCCGAGTTCTGTTGCGGCCGGCCGTCTCCGAGCTAGAGACTAGAGACCTCTGGTTCCACGAGTTCAATGAGGACTTTCTTCCCCTCGGGTGTCGGAGTGAGGAAGAAATTGACGCGCGTGCCGTCGGCGCCCGCGTGGGTCGAGCGATAGACGGGTTCGAGGCCGAATTTGGTTCGAAGAATTTCCGTCGCGCGGTCCACATCACGCACGTAGACTTCAACTTGCTGAATGCCCTCACCGAATTTTTCAAGGAAGCGCGCGAGCGGCCCCGTGCCACCTCGATCTTCGGCCGTCAGGATGTCGAGCGCGACACGGTTCTTGAAATGCAGCTCGAATTCCTTCGTGCCCTGGTCCGCCGGCACGTTGGCGAGCCGCGGAGAGTTGTTGGCGGCACGGATGC